>JAHFUG010000036.1:22224-27281 GCA_023265195.1 Blastocatellia bacterium
ACTCCGCACTCCTCATTCCGCCTGGCTCCGGAGCATGCTGGCGGCGTCACCGTCTGAAAGCCGCTCCAGTTCTCCCAGTTGCTCCTCAATGCTCTTATCCCGCCGGGAGATTTTCGGCGACGGCGCTTTTAACGAGCGCTCCCGGTTTGGCTCGCGTGCTTCAATGATCCGAGCCAGACCGGCGACCGTCGGCGCTTCGAACAACGTCATCAGAGGCAGCTCGATTTGAAAGCTATTCCGCACCCTTGATACAAGCTGGATTGCCAGCAGTGAGTGCCCGCCAAGCTCGAACAGATCGTCGTGAATTCCTACGCGATCGAGGCTGAGGACCTCACCCCAGATTCGCGCCATCTTTTGTTCGATGGGCGTGCGGGGAGCGACAAAGGTCTCAGAGAGATCCGGCCTTCCCCAGTCCGGCGCTGGGAGCGCTCGCCGGTCCACCTTGCCATTGGGAGACAGCGGCAGTCTATCCAAGACCACCAGCGAGGAGGGCGCCATATAGTCGGGCAACTTGCTTTTGAGGTAGCTGCGCAGTTCGCTTGCCGCGACGCTCTCCTTCTCGTCGGCAACCACGTACGCCACCAGCCTTCGATCGCCGGCCACATCCTCCCGCGCGACCACTACGTTGTCTCGCACCGCCGGGTGCTGACTCAACACCCACTCGATCTCTTCGACTTCGACGCGGTATCCACGAATCTTCACCTGATGGTCAACACGGCCGAGAAAGTAAATGTTGCCATCAGAGGCGTGGCGGGAGAGGTCTCCCGTTCGATACATGCGTGCGCCGGGCTCGCCCGCGAACGGTTCCGGCATGAACCTCTCGGCGGTTACATCCGGCCGGCCGCAGTAGCCTCGAGTGACGAGCGGACCGCCGATATATAACTCTCCCGCCACGCCAATGGGAACCGGCTGCAGCGATGGATCCAGGATGTACACCTGGGCATTATCGATGGGCTTGCCGATCGGTATCTCGGGCGCGCCGTCACCGTCCGCGATCGGAAACGGCGAGGTGTCAAACAACGTGACTGCTATCGTGGTTTCTCCCGGTCCATATGTATTCAGCAGCCGCGGCCGCTGGCCCGCCACCTTCCGCCAGATTACGAACTTCTCCGGCAGCGCTTTCTCTCCCGCGATGATTATCGTGTGAAGCGAACCCGGCAGAGCCAGCCCTTGTTCGTCCGCCACGGTTGCGAGTTCATGCCAATATGCCGTCGGAAGACTCGCTACGGTAACGCCAAACTCGGCGCACTTCTGAATAAAGACCGGAACCGACAGCATCGCTTCGGTGCGCAGCACCACCGTCCCCCCGCGCGTCAGACAGGGGAAGATCTCTTCCAAGGAGATGTCAAAACTGATCGAGCAGAATTGCAGGACCCGGTCGCCGGTGTTTATCTCATAGTTACAACCCATCGTGTCCGAATAGATCACCAGCGAGCTGTGACGGAGCATCACTCCCTTTGGTTTTCCAGTCGATCCGGAAGTGTAGAGGAAGCATACCGGGTTATCTCCCGCCGGGCCGTCGACCAGATTGCCTTCGCTTTGTTCGGAGACCGCGGTGGGGAGGTCGTCTATACAGATAACCCTGGCGTCGGGATTTCCCAGCGCCGCGACCAGCTCGGATTCAGTCAATAACACCTGCACTCGGGCGTCCCGCAACATAAAATCCAGCCTATCGCCGGGATATGCCGGATCAAGCGGCATGTATACTCCGCCCGTCTTTACTATTCCGAGAATTCCCACCAGCATCTCCACGGACCGTGTCAAGCAAAGCCCCACCGGAATCTCCGGGCCGGCGCCCAGAGATTTCAAGTAGTGAGCGAGCTTGTTGGCTCTGAGATTCAATTCCCGGTATGTGACGTTTTGCCCGTCAAACTCGGCGGCAATCCTGTCCGGAGACAGGTCTGTCTGCTGCTCGAAGAGCCGGTGGATGCACACGCCGGCAGGATACGCCCGATTGGCTCCATTCCACTCGGCCAGAATCTGGCGCTCTTCGGCGTCGGAAAGTATTGCGAGATCCCTGAGCGCCCGCGCCGGATCGGCGGTTGCGCTCCGCAACAGTGATTTGAAATGGCCCAGCATTCGATCGATCGTCTCAGCCTCAAAGAGGTCGGTATTGTATTCCACCAGCCCTGCGAGGCCGCCGTTCACAGCGGCCATATTCAGTGTGATGTCAAACTGGGCTATTTGCTGGTCAAGCCTTATGGACTCCAGCGTGAGCCCACCCATGTTCATCTGCATTCCTGCTTCCGAAAGGGCGAACGACACCAGCGCCTGATCGGTCCTAAGATGTGTCCTCTGCCAGACGAACATCACTTGAAACAGCGGCGAGTAACTTGAATCCCGCTTCGGCTGCAACCGTTCAACCAACAAGTTGAATGGATAATCTTGATGATCGAACGCTTCGAGCGCGGTCTTCCGCACGCATGCCAGGAAGTCGGCGAATTTAGCCGCGGGTGTTGGACGAGACCTTACGGGCACGAGATTAACGAAATAACCCACGAGGTCCCTCAATTCCGCGCTGCTTCGCCCCGCGGTCGGGACCCCGGCCAGAATGTCTTCCTGACCCGTGTAGCGATGCAACAGAACTTGAAACGCGGCCAACATGCTCATAAAAACGGTAGCCCCGTTAGCGGCCGCTAAACCTTCGATGTTCCGGGTGAGATCCGCGCCCAGCTTTATCGACCGGGTTGAGCCGCCGTACGTCTGCACCGGCGGGCGCGGCTTATCCGTCGGGAGATTCAGCACCGGCAATTCGCCCGATAGTTGCTTTTCCCAATACCGCCAGAGGCGTTCGCCTTCCGGACCGGTCAACCGGTCTGCTTGCCAGCGAACCCAGTCAGTATAGTCGAACGCCGGGACGGGAAGATTCGCTCGCGAACCCGCGAGTTCAGCTTCGTAGAGAGCTCCAAGGTCCTGCATAAGCACGGCAACCGACCAAAGGTCGGACGCAACGTGATGCAGCCCGATGAGAAGGAACCGGTCTTCGCCTTCCTTGCCAAATAAACTCACCCTGATCAACGGCCCATGTTCCAGATCGAAAGGACGGTGAGCTTCCTCAGAGATCCTTTCCTGCAGCCAGGCGCCCGTTCGCCCTCCCCCTTCCTCCACCGAGAAACTCACTTCCATTCGATCGAGCACTCGTTGAAATGGGGTTCCGTTCTCTTCTATGAAAATGGTTCGCAGCGCGGGATGACGGTCAATCAGGCCCTGGAAACTGCGCTTGAGAGCAGCCACGTCGACATTCGATATGACCCGAGCCGCGCCCCCAATATTGTACGCCGCGCTTTCCGGAGCCAATTTGTGAAGGAACCATAGCGCCCGCTGGCCGTGTGAAAGGGCAGAGGTCGAACATTTCTTTCCAGCAGGCGCGAGTCCGCTCGATGCGATTGGGGCCGCGCCGATTCCTGATGAGGATTCGTCTTTTGATAGCAGGCTGGATGCGAGTTCCTCGATGCTCGAGCCTTCGAGAACGCTCGTCATTCTCAGATTGATTCCGAGCCCTTCTTCAATATTTTGCGCAAGCTCGACCGCCATTAACGAATCCAGACCCAATCCGCTAATCGGTTGCCGCACGTCTATGACGGCTGGGCTGACTCGCAACAGCGCCGCCAGCCTGGATGCGAGCCAGTGTTCCATATCCTCTCTGGTCTCGGGCAGCTTAGATGGATACTCACCAGGGGAATCGTCCCCCTTAGACGCTTCCCAAATCCGGTGGTCAAGCACATCCAGGGCGCCTTCAATAAATCCTGCCCGGCACGCTTGCCGCTGAATCTTCCCGCTGGAAGTCTTTGGTATACTCCCCGGCTTGAGCACCAACACGGCATACGTTTGAAGCTCGTGCTCTTGGGCAACCAAGGTCCGGATCCGTTCGATGATCTCGGGGATATTGGCCGAATCCCCAATGTTCACTTCCAGGACTACTCCAACGAGCGCTTCACCATCTATGTCAAGCTGAAATGCCGCGCAGCAGCCGGGCCGCACACCGGGGTGGCTGCGCTCCACGGTCAGCTCAATATCCTGCGGGTAGTAGTTCCGGCCCCGCACTATGATCAGGTCCTTGATTCGTCCCGCAATGAACAACCCGCCGTCCCTGAAGAAGCCCAGATCGCCGGTACGTAAGAAAGGCCCCTCGCCGGAGCCGGAAACGTGAGCTCGAAACGTATTCTCGGTCTCATCAGGGCGATTCCAATAACCCAGGGCAACGTGCGGTCCTTTCACCCAAATCTCGCCCACTGACCCTTCGGGGCGCTCAGTCAATGAGTCCGGATCGACGATTGCGATTCTCTGGTCGACTACCGGCACTCCGGAACTCACGGTCTCCTTTGCGATGTGCGCATCAAATGAAGTTCTAAACGCCCCATCCGATGACCCCGCTTCAAACAGGGGTGAAATAGACGCGGCATCCGATGGCCCCTGTTCCCGTCCTCCGGAGACAATCAGGGTTGCTTCGGCGAGACCATAGCAGGGCTGAAACGCCTCCCGGCGAAAACCACACGGCTCGAACGCCTTTGAGAAGCGCTCGAGCGTCTCGTTGCGCACGGGCTCCGATCCATTAAAGGCGACCCGCCAGCTCGACAGGTCCAAATCCCGGCGGTCCTCCTCGGAAATTTTTCGGACGCACAGATCATAGGCAAAGTTCGGCCCGCCGCTCGTGACTGCCTTATAAGCAGTAATGCCCTTTAGCCATCGGAGCGGTTTCTGCAAGAAGGCTTCCGGTGACATCAATATACATGACGAGCCGATGTACAGAGGCTGGAGTACGTTCCCGATCAAACCCATGTCGTGGAAAAGCGGCAGCCAGCCCAGGAACGTGGAGTCCTCGGTATGCCGGAACGCCTTCTGTATCATTCTCTCGTTATTGATTATGTTGTCATGGGTGACCATTACACCCTTCGGGAGAGACGTCGAGCCGGACGTGTACTGGAGAAAGGCCACTTCGCCGCCGCTTATTGCCGGGGGGCGCCAGTCGTCTGCTCCGTCGAGCGCGATCCGATCGGTTGAAATCCAGTTCGTTCCGGCCAGACTTTCGACCGTGATCCGCTCCATCAAATTGCGAA
>JAHFUG010000624.1 GCA_023265195.1 Blastocatellia bacterium
AGGAGTATTGTGAAAAACATGATTCCGAGAATTCTACTGCTCATCCGGTAGACGCCGCGGATCTATCTTGTGCTTGGACTGGCGCCGCAGCGCCTTTGATTTCTTATCCTCGATCGTCCGCGACGGTATGATTGGCGCCCGTTCGCGGGGCCGCAGCTTTTCCTTCTCGATCTTTATGCTTGCGATTTTCTTCGCCATCGCTTAACCGATCTTGATCCCGAGGCCTTCAAGAAAACGCGTTGGCTTGTCGCCGCCAATCAAGGCGAAGACGTAGTCGTTGGCGAGGCGTGCTTTTTCCGCCTTGCCGCGCACCTCCATCAGCACGACCTCTCGTTCCTTGATCTCCTTTATCTCGGCCCCGAACACAACCTTCAGCCTCCCCGCGTCCATGCAATCATACACGTTGATCTTGTTTCCGAGCTTCAGGTCGCCCTTGAAATCACTGCGGACGACGAGCGTAACTTCATTGTCGCGCAGGAAGCTTATGCGATCGCCTTCGCGCTTGAACCCGCACAGATCGACTGCCGCTTCTATGGCTGAATTGCCCGCGCCCACTACGATGCACTTCTTGCCGCTGTAGTCATCTGGATCGGTGAGCTTGTACTTGACCTTCTCATCAAGATACGGCTCGCCGACCGCGCCCGTGAAGGGGGTTCCACAGTAAGGACAGACTTTTGACCGCTCGGGCCGGTGCTTGCCGCACTTCAAGCACTCGAGCAGGTCCTTACCTTCACGCTTCAATGGGAGCTTAAGCTCTTCGCCGGGGACCTTCAGCTTCATAGGGGTCCCGCGGTTGCCTATTGCGAGGATGACTCGCCTGGCGGCGTAGCCGGCCGGCTCTTTTGCTTTGCCCCGCTCGGTGATGACGTTAAAGAAGCCCTGTTCTTTCTTGATGTCCTTACAGGTTTCGTCCTCGTTCACTTTCAGCCCGCTCTGCATCATTGTCTTCATCCACGACTCGATAATCGTCTCCTTCTGGTCGCCTGCGCCGGCGGCCGAGATTCCGCCGCGCGGTTCGATGGTGTCCGGTTTGAAGAAGACGTATTTTCCAGCGGGATAATTCTGAATCGTGCTGACTACCTTATCTTGTTCGATCGCGACGCAACGCAATCCCCTCTGCTTTGCTATGACCGCGGCTGAAAGACCCGCCGGGCCGATTCCGATAACCGCGACGTCGTACTGAGCGGCGGCGTTAGCGCCTTCGCGCCGAAGCTCCTCGATTATGTGGTCTACGACCCGGGCTCCTTCGTTTATTGCATTCTTGATCAAAGGCACGCCGGACACGTCTCCGATCAGATAGATACCCGGCGCGTTCGTCATGAACCGCGAGTCGCGGGCGGGGACTTTTCGCGGCGGAATCGTCTTCGTCGTATTGATTACGATGCACGCCTTTGGGTTCGTAGGACATTCGACTTGGCAACTCGTGTCCTCCATGCACTGGTCTATCGCGATTGGAGTAGAAATTCCGTTTACTATGGCGAGTACGTCGTGCGGACATGCTTCGACACAAGCATGACAACCGATGCATAACATGGAATCGATCACTGGGTGCGGATAAGGCGGCCCTTCGGCCTTGAGTTTCTCGAGATCTATCGACATCGTCCCGAGGATCTCGGTTTGCTGTGGCGGCTTAGCGCTCATCGCGCCGGCCTCGATTGCCTTTCTCTCTCTCACGGCGCCGGCGGCCATAACCGCGAGCCCCGTGGCCGGTATCATTGCGATCAGCGCCAGCCATACATACCACGGCAAGGCGCCAACGCTGGAAGCCGCCCCGAATTTGAAGGCCACTCTTTCTTGGCGGAGTGCGCCCGCGCCACCGGTGGGTCCAGCTTCTATGCCTCCGGTCTCCAGCCCTCCTACGTATTTTGCGATCCCGGCCTCGTTCTTGCCTTCAGCAGGTGCGATCTTTGCAAGGTCTTCAACTTGTCCGTGCTGGCGGTGGCAGGTGTTGCAGTCCGCTTTCACGCGCTTTGACTCGGCTACCGTATAGGTGACGGCGTGACATCGGATGCACGCGTCTCGCGGAGTCTGACGAAACATCTGATCGCCCCGCACGCCGGCCGTATGACAATCCGTGCAGCGGCTGAGGCGCGATTGCATGCGGCCCTTTTGATGAACCAGATGGAATTGATCGCGGGCCGAGTACTTTGCAAACGACTCGGGAAGGTTCCTCTTTCGCCAATCATCGGCCGAGCGCCTTGGCCACTGCCAAACGTTGTTAGAGACCGGATATCCTAATTCGCCTCCGTGCGGAACTCCGAGTGTCATGCCTGCTCGCTCTCCGGTCTTGATCTTGAAGACATCGTTGTGGCAGTTCGAGCAGATACCGTAGGTGATGAGCCCGGCTTCGGTGGCCGCGCCCTGATGTTCGGAATGGCAGCTCGCGCACGTCATACCCTCGCGCTTGTGGGCCTCGTACACCACAGGCTGGAAGGCCGCGGTCGCGTGGCAGGTAGAACACTTCGACTGCATGCCGCTCAATACGCCGTGGCAGTTCGAGCACGAGCCGGCGTTCGCCCGCAACGCGATCTGACGATTCGGCGGATCCAATGACGCGTGCGCGGTCGATATCTCTCCCGGAGAGTATGCTTCTACGTAAAACATCGCGCCGATCGAGAACGCCGCCGCTATGATGACGCCCCACATGAAGTACGATTTTCGCCACAGCTTTCTGAGATCCAACGTCGGCGTCCAGTTCAGTTGAGCCTTTCCGGTTCTTCCGGCGCCGGTGGGATGAAGCGGCGTCTTGGCGTCGATCTTTCCCGCCTCGCGCTTTCGCTTCTCCCAGAACACGTCAAGCGCCTGTTCATCCAGGGCCGGCAATAGCGCCTGGAGAACGCCGGTGCCGCCCAGCATCATCGCGGCGGCGCCCTGCTTGGGACCGCCCGGCGCGCTCATCAGTATGGTTCCTTCTTCGCCGGGGCCGGTTGCCGGAACCTGCATTTGAACCGTGCGGCCCTCCACGGGCCGGGAGTCGATGGCCATCTCCACGCTGATCGACAGCGCGGCGCCGGCGAAAGTCATCTCGAGAGAGTAAGGGCCGATTTGCACCGTGTCGCCGTCGGCAATCGGAACTCTCGCGACAAGCTGGCCGTTGCGAATCGTGCCGTTGGAAGCGGACAGATTAAACAGCCAGTATTCGCCGCCAATCTCTTTGATTCCAGCGTGAGTCCGCGAAACGGCCCGGTGATTGAGCACCAGATCATTGCTGATCAGCCGGCCGATAGTGAGGCCTTCGCTCTCGATGACGGCGTCATCGGTCTGACTGACCTTGTCGTTTCGCTTGATTATGAATCTGCTCTTCGTCATATCGGCGATCTAGAAGCCACAAAAAAGCACAAGAGTCACATAAGTGATTC
>JAHFUG010000269.1 GCA_023265195.1 Blastocatellia bacterium
AATCGTGTGATCCCGAGGGTGGTTGAACGAGTAATGATAGACCGTGTCGAATCTGACTTCGCCGGCAAAGACATTGGTGTCGATCGGCGACTCTTTGGTGCGCGGGTTGCCGTTAGCCACTTCTCCTATTGTTTCTTTGGTAACCTCAGTCCCCGGGCTTCCGTGCCGGCGTCTTGCTCGTGAATCGCAGCCACTGTTCATAGTAACGTGCGACCTTTTCCTTGAAGCGAGGGTGGAGAACCTGATCAGCCGCCAGAGGACCACTGAACGTGTATTCCCAGCTTGGGAAGTATGGGTCCACATCAGTGAGAAACGTCAAAAACCGGCGAATTTCTGGCGCCGCCTTTATAACCATCTGTACAGTGTAGTATCTGCTTGTGACCTTGACGCCATGGAATTTCTCGAGCGCCATCGCAAAAATAGCCCAGTCAGACGAGTTATCAAGAGGGATCTCATCTTTGAATATTCGCGCTGACAGTTCCTTCCAAAGGGACTCTCGCTTTTCCGGCGTTGTGTAAACCGGCTTTAGGCCTCCCTTCATCAACACCGAATGTATAGTCTCGATGGCCTTCTTTCCAACGACCGTCGCACGGAGCCGCATTCGGAATGAATCGATCAAACCTAGAACGGCAACACCCTCTTCCAGGACGTATCCGTTTGACTCGTTCTTTAGTAGGTCGATCAGCGGTTCCACGGAATCAGGCGCTTCTTCGATCAGAATGGTCCTAAGCTCATGCGCGGAATGCGCTGCCTGCGCATCAAGCGAGAGTATTCCTTTGGTCGTAATCACCGCCCGTCTCCACCGCCGCAATTGCTCATCCAACGGGAGACGTTCAAGGTCTTGTTTCAACCTCCCTGAATACAATCGAGCATGAAAACCCAGGTTCATATCCCGTGTTTGCTCGGCTGCCAACTTCACGGCGTCGGACGCATCCTTGCCTATGCGCCTTCCATCAATAGGCATGAATTGATTCAGCCGTCCCCCGAGACTAACGGATTCAACATAAACCGAATCCGCAATGTCCGGCAAAGGCAACTCCCGAAGGGCTACGAACCTGTCCATATCACACAGGAGCTTCGCCGCGTATATGCGATGGGACGGATTCCCGTTTCGGAGTATTTGACACAGATACGGCGCCGCATCGGTTCCCAGCGCTATCAGAGCATCGTCCATTGCGATTTGCGCAAGCCCGCGGCCAGTTATGTCTTTACGCTCCCCCCAGATTCTCACACGCTCTTCAGGCGCAAGTTGCAAGAAGCGGCCGAGGAACTGCCTTTCTTCCTCCGTGTGCCGTCGAATCCTCCCCTCTTCCCGGCTAGGCATCTCTCTTTTCTGGCGCACGGGTAATACTCCGAACGCCGCGTGCTCCTGTCCGTTAATTGACGCCCCGGAGAAAAGCCATAAGGAGATAGTTAGGATCAACCGAGCGGCGCCGATACAATTGCCACAATTCATTCATTACTCCTTAGCCTATCTCAGCCCAGCGATCCAGGTGTTAAAATCCGCCCAACCACCTATTCCGCTCGAGAGGCCATTGGCATAGAGATAAATCTCATAGGCCTCATCAACCGGATTAGATCCGGGATAAGGAGGCGTAAAAAATGACTTGCCCGTTTCTGACGCTGATTTCATCCAAGACGACGGAAAATACGGCGTACTCCTCCAATTCAGTTTTCTTTTCGATTTCGGTGTTTACCTCCCGGCGTATCTTATCCAGCGCAATGCCGCCAAGCCTGCGTTCAATAGTCGCACCCAAGTTGGTTCCTAAATATAAAGCCTATGAGCAAACGGCTCACCGCGTCGTCGAGGTCAACCGCATACTCGCTGGACTATTCCAAAAGCTGACCGCTAGCTGATCGCTGACGGCTGAAAGCTGATCGCGCTTTTTCGCGGACTGCGCGGGCGAATCAGTTGCCCGAAGGGCCATTTGTTTTGGCGCAGTCCGCGAAAAAGCCTAGGCTCTTGCGCCGCTGCACGCTGTTTTCGGCGCACGCCGCGCCAACGGTGACGTCAGCCGCACATTCAATCACTGGCTCCCCGATCGTCCGCCGGGTGAAAACATCTCATGCAGATCTTTACGCCTGGGCAGAACCACTTTGCCGACGGCGCTGTTCCTCAGGGTGAGCACAGGCTTGCCCATTGTAACCTCGCCAGAATACTCTTCGATTCCGGCATCGCCCCGGGTGGTGAATCGGAGTTTTCCGCCGGAAGTTACTGCGCCTCTAATAGGGAGCGAACCGTTTGGCGCTCCCTCGTATTTGGTTAGTATCCCCTCCAATTCGCGGCCGCGCTGAATAAGAACCAATTCCGTTCCGATCAAATCGCCACCTTCCTCGACGTATTCAACATTCGAATAGACTCCACTCACGCCGCGCCTCTCTCGGCGACCGGTCAAGTCGCCGGCAATTCGCCGGAAGCTGAGCGAAAACTTGTTTTTACCCGCGCGAGGTGGACCCTTCAAGCGATTCGCTTGAAGGGTCCCCAGAATCTTGTTCAAGTGGATGCGGCCCTCGAAAGAATAGACCAACTCCCCAAAGGCTATTCCTGACCGAAAGATGACTCGCCCGCCAGTAAAGACCTCTAGTTGAGACAAGTCGAGCATTTCAGGAGGCGCGTACAACTTGCCGTGGCTCGACTTCCCATCTATCCAAAGGAGCCAGCCGCATTCACCGTCATCACCTTGCGATACGCCGAAGTAAAGACCGCCCGCGCGCTGCATCAGCGCCCGGGTGGCCCGCCGGTCAGCGTCATTCGCGCGCGGCAAACTCTCTCGCGGCGCCGTCGCGCGTGTTTGCCGAGAGGCCGCTGCCGTGCGCGATTGCACGGGCGCGCCCGCGCAACAAAGCAAAACGGCGCCTAAGCTCAATAAGGTGTGGCGCATTCCGTCCCCTACGGGCAGTTGTCGAAGAACTCCTCCGCGGCATCCGCAGCCTCCTGCAATGCATCGTGGAACTCTTGTGTCCCTTTCGCCCCAAATGGATTGAGTTCAAAGTGGGGATTATCAGGCGTCCTGAAGCGGCCTCCCCATGTAAATCCGTGGCCCTCCATCACAGGTACGATAGTGTTGTGGAACCCCGCGGTCATCGTCCCGTTAATGTCAACCGCGTAGCCTGCCTGGTGAAGAGAAAGCGCCGCCGCTGGATTCCCGCCTGAACCGCCAGCCCGCATTCGAGTCTGGTCCGCCGAGGTCCGAAATCCACTGTTGATTTGTGGCGTGACGCCTTTGAGATTCATCTCAGCAATAGCTTGAGATAGAGCCACTGCCATTTCAGGAGCAAACACAGCGTTGGCGTTCCTACCTGTGGTGGCTTTCACGTCGACCATGGCGTCGCCTAATAGATCAAATTCCGAAAGCGGCTCTAGTAGCTTGGTATCGCAGGGAAACGGAGGGGGAGGAAGGGTCGGAATCGGTATTGAACCTCCTGGAATCGTTCCGTACCCGCCGTTCTGTACATTGGGGATATTAACGATCTGGACTTGGACGGGTTCGTTCCAGCAAACGCTTTCCCACGAACCACCCGCCTTGCAATGCTCCTTGCCATCAAGGTCTATTGAACAGACGCGGTCAGGAATCCACACCCACGCACAGTTGAGGCCGCGCGGGTCGACCGAGTTTGTTACATTGCCTCGCACATAGCCATACCTGTTGAGGGTTTGCGGATCTAAAACGGATCCCTGCAAGGGATCAGGTCTCAGGAATCTGCCGGTGCTCGCGCTGTATTGCCTGTTCACCGCATAATCAGCGTCGCTCTCCGTGTCGCGCTCGTAGTTCGTGAAGCGATGCTTCTCGATTGCGCCGGTCGCCCCGGCGTCTTCTCCAAACGGCAGGTGATCCTGTGCGCCGATCACCGCGCCTAGACCGGGTCCCGCATTGCCATCAGTCGTCATTCGCGTAGACAAACGGTCAGGGTGATAGTAGCGAGCGCCGCCTGCGCCTTGTGGCGACACCGTGCTGTATTCCGCTATGACCCCGCCCCCGCCCCATACGTAATTCGTAGTCACCGGGCTCCCGCCGACGCCGACGACTTTCTTCACTCGCCAGTTGTGCGAGTCGTAGAAGTAGTCCGCTTCGTTGGCGGTTCCGGCGTCTACTTTCGCAAGCCTGCCCGCGGCGTCGTACTGATAGTTATGCACGCCGTCGAAAGTCACGTCGCCCGCGGCGTCGTAGCTGTAGTTCAACGTCCCACCGGTGGTGATCACACTCTGAATCTTGTTGGTAGGTATGCCTCCTGGCAGATCGCGTGTGACCCACTGAATCTGAGCGCCCCCAGATGTTGCGTCCCATACCGCCGTGCGATTGCCCCACCGGTCGTAGTCGAATCGCCGTTGCCATGCTCCCATCGTCGATCCGGTTCCCGTGGCCGTAACGAGCCGCCCTACGTTGTCATAGGTGAACGCTTGATCGCGATTCTGGCCGTTGACGGTTCCTGTCATCGTCATCAACTGGCCGCTGTTGCCGGCCGTCGTGTTTGCGCCCGACTGACCCGCCGACGCTGAATAGCCGTACGTAAGATCCATCAACGTCGCCGCGCCTTTGGTAACTTGCTGACGAGTCAACTGCAAGCGGTCGTTGCTGTAGCTGAAGGTCTCGTTGATTCCGTTGCCAAGGTTCATTCCAGTCAATTGCCCCGCGGTATTATACGCCACGCCCGAAGCGTAGGAAGTGAGAACGTTGTTCGAGGCGTCCACCTTGTCTTCGCCTTGCATGCGCCCGCGCGAGTCGTAGTTCATCCGCACTCGCTTGTTGGATGGATAGGTCACGATGGTTACCTGACTCTCCTGGTTGTACTGGTACTGCGTTGTGTAATTGTTTCCGTCTATCGCGCGGGTCTTGGAGGTGAGACGGCTGAACCCGTCGTAGACGTAGCTCTCCTGAGAGCTGAAGCCCGGGATTTGAACCGGATTGCCATCCGTGATGTCATGCACCGCGCCGTTGCCGGGCGGGGCGGTGTTGTACGTAATGTCAACGTCGGAAGTCGCGGCGACACCTCCTGGAAGGGCGGGCCTCGATGTTCCAGCATCGTCCCCACCCAACCCCGTGTACCACACCTTCATCAGCCGGTTCAGCGTGTCGTATTTGTAATGAGCCTCGACTCCTCTGGCCGTGTGAGTCCGCTTCAACACCTCTCCGAAGTCGGTGTAGGTGAAGGTCACCACTCCGCCTTCAGGCGTCGTCTGTGAGGTCAGCCGCGACAGCGAGTCGTAGCCGGAGGATCGAGTCTGTCCGCCTTGATTGACCCCGGTCAGGTTATCCAGCGTGTCGTAGGTGTAGGTCGTATCCAGCAACAGACTGCCCGTGACAGGGTCTTGCTCGGTGACGGTTATCAAGCGGCCAAGCCCGTCTACTTGAGAGCGGCGCTGACGGCCTACCTGATCCGTGACCGTAGTCGCCGCTCCGTTGTAAGCAGTATTGATGGTTTGAAAATCAGGCAGACTCACCTGCGTGATCCGCGACAAAGGATCGTAGAAGTTGTTGGTCCAGAACGACGGAGAGCCAATGCCCGATGCGTTTCCTACGTAAGGATTGGACTGGCGCGAGACCCGGCCCATGTTGTCATAATCGATCTGAGCCGCGTCATAGCTTGAAGGAGAAGAACCGGCTCCGGTTCCCGATCGAATCGCGTGACTGGCTCCGTCGAACCAGCTTCGCGAAGTGACGGTCTTGGTAGTCAATCCGTCCAGATAAGTGACTCGCTGGAAGTATGACAGCAGATCGTTGTTGTTTGCGTCCTTGTCGAACTGGGTAGTGGTGCTGGCTCCGGTTGGCGAGGTGACCGTCAACAGCCGCCACGCCGAGTCATATTGAAATCCTGTTGACTGGCCATTGGGGTCGGCCGTAGTCTGCACCAGCCCGGTCGAGAAGTCGTAGGCGTAGCTGGTCGTCAGATGAGGAGTCTGATTCGGGTCGCCATCGGTAACCGAGATCGGCTGCGAGTACCAGTTTGAAGAATTGAACGTGGATCGCTTGACCTGGCAACAGCTCACATCGGCTTTGACGACGTTGCCGTAGACGTCGTACTGGAAGCCACGCACGATTGTCGAACTGCCGGGCAGAACCGAGGTGGTTACCTTGGTGACGTTGCCTCGGGTCAGGCCGGTTACGCTGAAGCTGCCGTAATCATGATTTGGCGCCTGAAACCCGTAGTCGACCAGTCCGTTCGCTCCGCTGTAATTGTCGATCTCGTTGACCGTCTTCGCCATCAGGGTGTTCGAGCCGGTCTTGACGTCGACCTCAGTGACAACGTGGATCATGTTGAGCCCGATCAACCCGGCGTCGTCGGAATAAAGCAATGTGGTCCTGCGTTGAACCGTGCTCGACGAGAAGCCGTACTCGTTTACGTTCTGCAAGCGGGCGTAGGTTGGGTAATAATCGTAAGTGGTCTTGGCGGTGTTGCCTACTTCGTCTGTCGCCGTCATCTGAGCGAGTTGCTGTCCGCCCGATGAATCGTTCGTATAGACCCGCTGGCTGGTTCGCAGCGTTGTCGAGCCGCTCTTGATGTCGGTCTTCACGACGTGGCCGAAGTCTGCCGGGTTGACCGAGGCGTTGTCGCCGCTGGTTGTCACAACCTGCGTGCCGCTGGGATAAGTAACCGTGTCGACTTCGGCGGTTCCGCCGTTTGGATCGGGCCCAGACGAGCGGGTGAAGGTGTAAGTCGCCTCGCTTCCTCCGGCTATTCCCTGCCACCATTCGTAGCGGTGCTGATACTGAGGCGAGTCGTTCAACGCACCCACCTGAGTGTTGACGTCTACATAGTCATATCTCGTGTAGGAGGCTTCTGTTCCATCCCCCGCCGCCGTCATTCCAATTCGGCTCGAAACCTTGCGCGACATTCCGTAGCTGCTGTAGTCGGGGAACACATAGCCCCGGCCCGTCGCCGGATAGTAGATTCGCCGCAGCACACTGATCATCGTGCCCGATGCAGGCGCGTTGACCGTGATCCCGTTCATGAAATTGTACTGCAAGAAAATATCCGTGTAGTCGATCTGGACCATCGTTCGATCGCCGCCTCCGATGTCGGTCGCCGTGATCGACATCAGCCGCTTAGTCGTCGCATCGTAGTTGAACCGCACGTATCTTCCCAGAGTGTCCCAGACGTAGTCGATAGCCCAGCGGAAGGGGAAGTAGTTTGGATCGCTCGAATTGTTGTTGTAGGTCTTGTAGGCAATGGTCAGCGTGTCGCCGTTGTGAGTCTTTATCAGCGTAGGCGAATAGCGATTGTTGACCAGATCGTACTTGACCAGCGTGCCGTCCGGATAACGGAGGTTGCCGTTGGGATTGCCGCCGCCGCCGGTGCCCACGTTTATAAACGAGCCGTCGGTTGACTTGAGCGAGCCGTCGGGTTGCTGCTGGAGATGAACGCGGCTGCCGTCGGGCTGAATCAACAACCAGTTCCCGATTGAATCGTAGTTGTCGATCAATCTACCGTAACCGAGCGTCCAGCCGGGCGCGGGCCAACCTCGCTCGTAGTTGAAACTCATGCCGTTATTGTCCTTGTTCCAGACTCGGCTGTTGTAGGTAAGAGCAAGGCCGACCCCAATACCGCGGCCGCCGAGCCCGATCACCGGGGCCGAGAACGAGTAGTTGTAGCTGCCGAGATTGTGCTTGGTCTTGGTTCCGGTCGTGTCCGACTCATTCATCGGCGCGAAGCGCGGCTGGCCCACAACGTTGTAAGGCAGGGCCGGCGTGGTTGTCCTGGTCTCGGGGTCGCCGCCATCGATTATGCCCCCAACCTGAACCGGCGCCGATGACATTGCTGATGTTGATGACGTTGCTGACGTTGATGACGCCGATGCGGAGACCGGTTGAAGCGGCGGCGTCATGGTTCCCGGCGCAACCGCCTTCAGTGAAGCGAACCTGGGCTGTGGGACTTGCCTGCTCGATGCTCCCGCGGTACGAGGACCCACGGCGCGGATTCCGTTCCCGTGCTCTTCGCGGACTATGGCAGCCCTGTCGCCTTCGATCGATTCCATTACCGTCGAGGCCACCTCGGGCCTGGCGTTGTCTATCTTGGCCACCGTGCTCGACTCGGGATCCTTGCAATCGTTCCGATGTTCGTTCTGCCAGTCGTCATCGTCCGCTCTGCGATCCGAGTTCTTCACGCGCGCACCGCTTCGCACCTCTACGTTAATCTGGGACTTCGCCTTTCCAGCGCCGACCTCGACCTGGGTGTGGCCCACCGACATCGCCGTCACTTCGCCCACCGAGGTCACCGTGGCGACCTTTTCTTCCTTGCTCGACCAGTTGACCGCCACACCCGGCACCACCTGCTTGTCTTTATCCAATGCGAGTGGAACCAGTACGAACGACTCTCCTACATACAGCAGCAACCGGCGCGGGCACAGCCTGAACGAGCGCACCAGTTCGCCCTGCTTGGTGGGATCAAATGTTTGATAGGCCAGTTGCTTCTTCGAGCTCACCGGCTTCAATGCGTCGCGCAACAGACCCAACGCCGATTCGACCAGCACGCCGGTCTCCGAGGCGGCCATCTCCGCCTGGAACGGCGTCAACGGTAACGACAACCCGGCTATCATCAACCCGATCAAAACTCGGACTCTCGCCCGCCGCGTGCGGCGCAGCATCTCCACCGTCAACCGGCCTAGCTCCGTCCGTCCTTGAATCAAGAAGACGATCAACCACAAAGACACTACCGCGAACAGAATCATCAATGAGAGAAGCCCCCGCTGGTCGTTGCTTGACGCGACCGGACGATCGTTAGTGTCCGCATGAACAACGCCCAGCAATGACGATCCGCCGGGTTCGCCAGTCGAAGATCCACTGTCTACATTGCTTCCGCCGTCAGCTTCGGCGACGACGCTGTCGGTCTTCGATGGCCTCATAAACGGCTGGAGCAATCCGCCCCCGCCGATTGGAACGTCGCTGGAGAACGCCGCCCCTTGCTTCAGCGTTCCGTTGTTGCCGTTGCCGGAACTGTCTGCCGCATTCTGATTATCGAACTTCCACAGTCCTTTCGTTCCCGTTACGGTCGACAAGTGCGCTTGAGGCGCGAAGTTCGACGCATAAACAACCCCCGCCGTCACTCGCACTTCGTCTATCAGTCCGTTGAAGAACCCCGCGTTGTCGGGGCCTTTTCCAATCAGCAACGCTTGACTGCCCGAAGACGGAGCCTGGCCTCCGGTCGTCGTCCCGTCCAACACCCCGTCCAGATAGATTCTCAACTGCTGCGGCGGAGTGCCGGCGCTCTCGTACACTCCAGCCACGTGATGCCACACCCCGGCCGTGAACTTTGTCGCTCCGTCGACCGATGAAAAAGTGGCGCTATTGGTCAGGGTCATGAATCGGAGCTTGCCCGAAGAAATCACTCTGATCGCATACCCGCCGTCGATCCCGCTTGTTGCGCTGGTGAATCTGGCTACGATGTCTTGCCGGGTCGTGTTTGAGTTGGTCTTGAACCATGCTTCCACGGTTACATTGCCTGTTATGTTGAGCGACGTGCTGTTGGGCACGGTCACATAAGCCGCCGTCCCGTTCAACGACAGCGAGAATCCCGTCACCGCCGGATTCACCGTCAACGGCGATTGATTGGACGTTCCTCCGCCAGGAGCGGGATTGAACACCGTGATCTGTAGCGTTCCTGAAGCTGCTATGTCGGCCGCCGTCACCGTCGCGCTCAATTGTGTCGCGCTGTTGTACGTAGTCGTTCGATTGCTTCCGTTTACCTGCACAACCGATCCGCAGGTGTAGTTGGTTCCGGTCACAACCAGGGTGAACGCGGATCCTCCCGCGTTGACGGTGTTCGGATTGAGAGACGTAATCGTCGGAACCGGGTTGGAGTTCACCGTCAACGGTGATTGATTCGATGTTCCCCCACCCGGAGCAGGATTGAACACCGTTATCTGCAACACGCCCGCCGCGGCTATATCGCTCGCCGGTATCGTCGCGCTTACCTGTGTAGCGCTCGAGTAACTCGTGGTTCGAGTGCCGCCGTTGACTTGAACCAGGGACGAGAAGACAAAGTTCGTCCCGGTCACGGTCAACGTGAACGCGGGGCAGCCGGCGAACACGCTTGTCTGACTCAGGCTAATGATTGTTGGAACCGGATTGGGGGCGACCGTCAGGTTAACCGCAACTGAAGTCCCTCCGCCGGGAGCCGGGTTGAACACCGTGATGGGAACCGTGCCCGCGCCGGCTATGTCGCTTGCAAGTATCTGCGCGGTGATCTGTGTACTGCTCATGAACGTTGTCGTGCGATCGCCGCCGTTGGCTCGCACGACCGATCCGCCGGCGAACCCGCTCCCGTTGACGGTCAAGGTAAACGCCGGCCCGCCGAACGTCACCGGGTTGGGGCTCAAGCTGGTGATCGACGGCGCTGGATTGTTGAGGGTGAACGGCAGAGATCCCGAGGTTCCTCCAGGCGTGGTAACCGTCACGTTGCGTGAACCGGCCAACGCCGCCGCATTGAGAGTAACCGTGCACGTCACTTGTGAACTGGTCGAGCTGATATTGCTCACGGTGACCGAGGCCGAAGGCGAGAAGTTGACGAAGCTGGTATTCGCCAGATTGGAACCATTGATCGTCAGCGCCACGTTGGCTCCGCCGATGGTTCCCG
>JAHFUG010000625.1 GCA_023265195.1 Blastocatellia bacterium
TCTCACTGTGTCCGTGGAAGAAGGCCCGGAGCTTGAAGCGAGGGAATTAAATGCAAGTACTTTTCCTTGGGATCATTGCGGACTGATAGTCGGGGCTGTTAAGAATTGTAGTAGCACAACCAACGATTGGGTTGTTAAGAATGGGCCAGCCTATCCTCAAGTGGGCGAAGGGGGCTTGCGATAATCCTTGGCCTAGGCGTAGCGAGCGGCAGCACCGATCCCAACGGAAGAGTCGTCACAACATCCTACGCCAATCAATTGCTGCCAGCAGTCTCTGATCCCTACGGCCGGCCCTTGTAAGCAGCAGAGAAGTCTGCCCATATGACGAGCCCGCCTATATAATGTAGCTCCGCCGTTGGAAGCGCATGAGCAAAGAGAAACAAAAGAAGTACTGCTATGACTATCCGAGACCCGCGGTGACTGTGGACATAGCTTTGCTACGCCGCGAGTTTGGCCGCGTCGAAGTGCTGCTGATAAAGCGGGGGCGCGAGCCCTTCAAGGGGCGATGGGCATTGCCCGGTGGCTTCGTTGATAAGGATGAATCCCTCGATCACGCCGCGCGGCGTGAGCTCGAGGAAGAGACGGGTGTAACTGGAGTCGGGATTCTCGCACAGATAGGAGCCTTCGGCGATCCCGGCCGCGACCCACGCGGCCACACCGTTAGCATTGCGTTCGCGAGTTGGGTTGAGCCGTTCCACGAGGCGAGGGCGGCGGATGATGCCGTGGAAGCGGCCTGGCATCGAGTGAGCCAGTTGCCGGATCTTGCTTTCGATCACGAGTTGATAGTCTCCGCGGCGCTGCGAATTATGTCTCCCTTGCGGACCGATGAGTCTCCGTGAGAGCCGGCGCGCCGGATCACTCGAGAAATTGTGTTCAGTAACCGGTACTTCTTTTCTGTTTTTCAGGGTAAGCACTCAGGTTCGCTCGTCTCTCAAACAATCCCCTGATTCGCGGAAGGCCGTGAGGGGCGTGAAAACGAATTACTCTCCGGCGTTGAAGGTATGTTCAAGAAATTATGTAAGGGCCCGGCAGTGGCGGCCTTCTCGAGTTAGTTGCCGCACACTTTTTAATCCTTGCCATATTGAGATAGTGCGCTATTGAAGCGCCGCGATGACAACATCAACCATGTATGAAGTCCGCGGCGCATTAGGGGAGCGAATGAAGGTCCGCGGTACATCGCGATTTTCAGATCGAGATGGAGGCGGGAAGCCCTTTTTTTGACGTCTGCCACGCGCCGGCATTCCGAAAACAAGGATGAATTCGAAAAATCAAACCGAAAGAGAAGCTGCTCACCAGTCTAAGGAATTGATTCAGCCGAGCGTGTCTATTCTGGTGAGAAACTCCGCGCAATGCGAGCATCACCGCTAAAAATGTGGATAATCGCACATTGATGTCACACTCTCAATTATGTTCTAATGGGTTCCCCTATCAGGTTACCCAAGAGTCGGGATCGAGAATTTCAGATTCATCAGCAGTGAGTCGATTTACGCCCAGGCTTTTGACTATGCACACGCATTCATCACATTAGACTTTTTGAGAATGAGGCCGGAGGTTGCCAGGGCTTTTAATTGGGGGATGGGTCCTCGCCAGAACCACTGGCCTCAAGATATCCGCTAGCGCCTATGGTCGGCGGCTTCCCGCCGGCTTCGATAGTAGATGCCGAGCAGGCGAAGACGCGGCGGCGTCTACGGCCGTTTCGGTTCGCTGAGATTGAGGTCAGAGACTCACCGGGTTCTTTTTGGGGGATGGGACTCGGCGGCGTCTCTGGCCTCAACAATGTCCGTCAGAGATTAGCTTCAGCGCCCGCCCTACAAATCTAAGCCGGTCTCTCAGAGGCCGTCCTGTCTGAACATTCCGTCTCGATAAACACATGTTGCCCGTAAGAAAAGCGGCGGCGGAGAAGGGCGAAATATCGATATCGCGCAAATCACAATCGAACCTCAACGCCGATTCCATGCAGTCTGGCGAGATCATAAGCGAGTTGCGCGGTCACGAGGTCCTCAATCGCCAGCCCGCAAGACTTGAACACGGTTATCTCACTCGCGGAAATACGGCCTGGAATAACGCTTGTCACAACATCCGCAAGAACGCCCTTCACCAACCCGGCGCGCCCTTCGGCCAGCGGAATCAGAATCTCACCGGCCTCTCTTCCCGCGGCTGACTCGGCGTCTATGATGACCCGCGAACGGATCATCGCCGTCGTGTCGACTTCACGCGTTAATGGTGTGAAGGCGCCAACGGCGTTAAGGTGCGTTCCGGGTCGCAATAGACCTCCATCGAATAGAGGTTCGGACGCCGTCGTGCACGTGCAAATCAGATCGGCTGATGAGGCGGCTGCGTCGTGAGAAACGGCTTCGCAAGCAAGGCCGTACCGGGCTCGAACCAGGGACGTTAGATAACCGGCGCGCGCCGCTCCCCGTGAGGCGATCATAACGCGTTCGATCTCCGCTACCGCGGCCATTGCCTCAACATGAAACTCCGCTTGGACCCCGGCTCCAAACACCGCCAGTTTTTTCGGACCAGGGTTAGACATGAATTTCGTCGCCAAAGCGGAAGTAGCCGCCGTTCGAATCGCGGTGATGAACCGGCCGTCCATCAGGGCGAGAGGCGCGCCGGTTGTCGTGTCGAGCAGTAAGTAAATCGCCTGGACGACGTCGAGCCTCCGGCTGGTGTTAGCGGGAACGACCGAAACAATTTTGGCTCCAAGGCCGTCTCCACCCTCCGTAGAGAGTCCTTCGGAGTAGGCCGGCATCAGAAGAACCGTGGCTCGGCCGTCCGGCAGAGAGAGTCCCAGTCTTTCGGGAACGAGCGCGTCTCCGCCCGCCAATGCGGCGAACCCGCGCTCGACCGCGGCGATCACATCGCGCATGGTCAATAGCGATTTAAGATTCTCTTCCGAGAGTACTAACACGTGAAAGCGGACCCGCTGAATCAGAGCATTCCAGCGGAGTCGAAAGGAGTTCATTCGCTCGAAGGCATAAGGTTGATCCTGTCGCTTCGGCCTTGAACGGACACTTCGAGCCGGGAGAACGTCCACCGGCCCCCGCTCTTTTGGGCGACGGCGTAAATGGCGCCGCTCTTCTTCGGTCCGGAGATGGGAATCTCTATATCGGCGTTTCCCGTGGGACCACTCACGCTGATAGATCCGCCTACCAGCCAGCCGGATGTTATTGGTTCACCCATCTCCGCGATAACCGTGCGGTTCTTGCTTGCTTTCTCAAACGCTTGTTTGTAGACATCCGATGATTTCAAGGCGCCGAATACGAGACTCACCACGAGCGCTACAAGCGCAGCGCCGATTGCCATCAAGCCAAGGCATCCGGCTGGAACGAACCACTTCCAATTGCGCGCCCACCA
>JAHFUG010000270.1 GCA_023265195.1 Blastocatellia bacterium
AATCATCAATTCCCTCCCCTCTTATGGATCTAAACCCTCAACAACTCGACGCGGTTCAAACAGTCCAAGGACCGCTTCTCATAATCGCGGGAGCCGGATCAGGCAAGACTCGCGTAATAACCCACCGCATCGTGCACTTGATCGAAAGCGCCGGCTATCGCCCCGACCAGATTCTAGCCGTCACGTTCACCAACAAAGCGGCCCAGGAAATGAAATCGCGCGTCGAGGTCCGGCTGGCGGGCGGTCCTCGGGTTTCATCCCCGTTGATCTCGACCTTTCACTCGCTCGGCGTTCGCATTCTGCGCCGCAACATCGAAAAGCTCAAAGGTCCTTACACTCGGAATTTCACGATCTACGACGACGACGATCAAGTCCGCCTGGTCCGCGCCATCATGAAAGAGA
Source organism: Blastocatellia bacterium (assembly GCA_023265195.1). Taxonomy (GTDB): domain Bacteria; phylum Acidobacteriota; class Blastocatellia; order UBA7656; family UBA7656; genus QHVH01. Next base: position 403 of record JAHFUG010000270.1, read on the forward strand.
TGGCGATGGACGACAAGTCGCTCACTCCCAGACAGGCGCTCTCATCCATAAGCTGGGCCAAGAATCGGCGTATGTCGCCCGCCGCCTATGAGATTCAAGCCGACTACGTCAGCGAGCGAAGGGAGAGGATCGCCGCGATCTACAAACAATACGAACCGCGGCTTGGCAAGGCGAACGCGCTGGACTTCGACGACCTTCTTATAAAAACGGTCGACCTCCTGGATCAATCCGCGGAGACCCGAGACTACTACCACCGGCGCTTTCTCCACGTAATGATCGACGAGTTTCAAGACACCAATCACATTCAGTATGATCTCGCCCGGTTGATCGCCGTCGGCGCGCCGCTCGCATCGAAAACTCAGGCGATAGCCGCCTCGCACTGGGAAGGGCGCAGCTTGTGCGTGGTCGGCGACCTCGATCAAAGCATCTACGCTTTTCGAGGCTCGGACTTCAACATCATTCTCGGGTTTCAGCACGACTTCGCCGGAACCAAGACAATCAAACTCGAGCAAAACTATCGTTCGACGCAAACGATTCTGGAAGCCGCCAACCGGGTGATCGAACATAACACGAAGCGGCTGGCGAAGGAGTTATACGCAACCGAAGCTCTTGGGCGCGGAGGCAAGATTCGCTATTACCAATCGTACGACGCGGAGGGCGAGGCCTCGTTCACCGGAGAGAAGATTCAGGAACATTTGCGGCGCGGTGAACACGCCGCGGTGCTGTACCGAACCAACTCTCAATCACGGCTGTTCGAAGAATCGCTCAGACGGCGAGGCGTACCATACAACATCGTCGGCGGCTTTTCGTTTTACGATCGGGCCGAGGTAAAAGACGTCGTCGCCTACTTGAAACTAGCGATGAATCCCCGCGACGACATGGCTCTGGCCAGAGTCATAAACGTTCCGGCTCGCGGAATCGGCAAGGCGACGCTTGACGTGCTTGCCGAGAAACAGACGGCCCTCGGGCTATCTCTTTGGGAGGCCATCCCCGGGCTTATCGAAGAACGGCTGGTCTCGCCGCGCGCTCTTCACTCGTTGCGGAAGTTTCATGAAATCGTCACCGGGCTGATCGATCTGACCGCAGCCGGGCAGCCGCTGGCTGAGATCGTGAAAGCGGCTACGCTCGACAGCGGTTACGTGCAGGCGTTGCGCGAAGAAAAGACTGACGAAGCACAGGGTCGGCTGCTCAACATCGAAGAACTAGTCAACGCCGCGGTCGAAGCCGAGCGCCAGAATGAAACGCTTCGCGATTTCATAGATCACGCGGCGCTGGCGTCGGACACCGATCAATACAGCGCGGACGCCAAGGTCACCTTGATGACCGTTCATTCGGCCAAGGGTCTCGAGTTCCCGGTCGTGTTCATCGCCGGTCTGGAAGAGGGGCTGTTTCCGCACTCGCGCGCCGCGGCCAGCGACGAAGATCTCGAAGAAGAACGGCGGCTTTGTTATGTAGCCATCACCAGAGCGCAGAAGCATCTCTACATAACTCACGCGATGAGGCGCCGTGTCTTCGGCGATGAGTCGGCGAACGATCCGTCCCGTTTTCTCAATGAGATTCCGCTCGAGCTTGTCGAAGACATGTCGCCCGCGAGTTCATGGCTGGGCTCCGCGGCCGAACCGCTGCAACGAACCACCGAATACATCCCTCCACCACCACCAATAAAGAGGACGTCGACTTACCATGGGAAGACCTACAATTCGGTCGAGAGCGTCGGCGAGTTCTTTCGGAAGCGAACGTCATCGTCTTCGCGAAGCAGCCGTCAGGAGCCGGAAGCGGAGTCCTCGACCAGGGAAGCTTGCGGATTCAAAGTAGGGCTGAGAGTTCGCCACGAAAAGTACGGAAGCGGCGTCGTGCTCAGGTGCGAGGGCGCGGGCGAGGACGCCAAGCTCACCGTCAATTTTCCCGGATTCGGTCAGAAGAAGTTCGTTGCGAAATACGCGGCCCTGGAGAAAGCGCGATGAATGCTCGCGAGGAACACCGCGCTTCCGGTTTTGGCGCCGCGGATATGCTTCTCCTTTTGATGACTCTCATCTGGGGGATCAACTACACGGTTCTCAAGCAATCGCTGATCGAGTTTCAGCCGCTTGCGTTCAACGGCCTGAGATTCATAATCGCCTCGGCCCTCACTATAATTTTCACCGTCTCGACCGGACGAAACTTCAAGCTCGAGCGGGGCGATCTGCCGCGCTTATGGGCGCTCGGGCTGCTCGCCAATACGGTCTACCAATCGCTGTTCATCGTCGGCATGGCTCACACCAGCGCCGGAAACGCGGCTCTCATTCTTGCGACGACGCCGCTCTTCACGGCGCTCATCGGACGCTTGAGAAGAAGCGAGTTCTTCACCAACGCCGGCGTCGTGGGATTGGTGCTGGCCTTTGCGGGTATGGCCGCGATAATTCTGAGCGGCCCCAAGGGAGTGTCAATCAGAGACGATCTGACCGGCGACTCATTGATGGTCGCCTGCACGATCTGCTGGTCGATCTACACCAGCTTCACCAAAGGCTACGTGCACAAATACGGAGCGCTGAAGACGACGACTATCATGATGATCACGGGGACGCCGGTTCTGTTGCTGGTGTCATCGGGTTCGCTGGCGACGCAGGACTGGTCGGCCGTCCACCGGGCGGCGTGGGCCGGTCTGTTCTTCAGCGGAGCCCTGGCCATTGGTCTCGCGTACATAATCTGGAACAACGGCGTTCAGAAGATCGGCTCCACTAGAACCGCTCTCTATTCGAACGTCACCCCGATCATTGCGCTGATAGTCGCGTGGATCGTGCTCAGCGAGACCCCGACATGGGGCCAACTCGTCGGCGCGGCGGTGATCTTCGTTGGGATCTACATGGTCAGAAACGGAATGACGCACGCCGCTCCGGAGGAAGCTACCGAAGAAGAGCGAGTGACTCTACGGCCGGGGAAAAATTGAAATCTCACCAACCCGAGCTGGTGAGCGCCCGATACCGACGAGAGAGAATCTGATCTCTTCAGCCCACAAAGCGGCGCCGCAACCCGAATGCGGTTGTCAGGTTCCCCTTTGCGGAACGTACCCCGAAGGGCCGTACCCCGAAGGGGTTCAAAATGGCCAAACTCCCGCGCCCTCCGTAGGAAGGCCTGCCTCACTAACGTGAGGTAACTCCGTAGGAGTGACCTGTCTGTAGTAGTAACAGTGCCATACAAAGGTTCAGAACTCCGTAGGAGTGACCTCGCTCATCTGGAGAGCACATCTTTTGTGAGTGAGGGTCACCCCTACGGGGTTACGGTTCGCTATGCTACTGATTACTACAGACAGGACGTCCCTACGGGATTGCCCGGACGACCCTTCTATTAGATCGAACTCACCAAATGGCCAAACTCCCGCGCCCTCCGTAGGAGGGCCATGTTTCCCTGGAATCGCGACACTCCTGTTGTTCCGGTAAAAGATGTACCTGGCCCTCCTAACGCAGGACAGATGCCGAGCCCTGAGTCGGCGAAACATACAACACCGAACCGTAGTCAATAATCATTGCAATGATCCGAGGCCGGAGTTCGTCTATGTAAATAGGGAGGCTCTTTCAATTAATTTGACGAGCCTCTTCGACGAAGAGACCAGCGTCCCAATTCAGTTAGAAGAGATCCGGTATGGCCGAATTGCAATCGAGTGAGTTCCATCGGACACATTGACCTCATCGGAGCGAAGACGAGATTACCGGATCGCCCCATTAATTCACCTAAACAGTCCTTAAAGGAGAAAGACCATGAGTTCGCAGCAAAACAAACCGGGAGAGGTCAGCCGAGAAATTGGCCCGATTACTCCAATCGAACCCGGACCGAGCAAACCGTCTTGTGCTCAGGTCGCTCAAGCTCAGAATGAGCACCTGAGCGGCCTCTGCTCCAAGAAAGTGAATATCTTGTCATGTCGATGCAGCGGTTGTGACACCGACGATAGATTCCCAGTCATCACCTCGCCTTCCGATGCGCCGTTGCTCAACACCGCGTTTGACGGAAGCGGAGGATTTCTTACAAGCGGCACGGACTTGCATTGGGAAGTCGGGCTCGGCTCGCCCGCGGCACCCGGCACTTCCTGGATTCCCGCATTCGTATTCCATAACCCCGCGTGGGTGGTAAGCCCCTTCAACAATGCAAACTGGATTTCGTACTATATAGACAGTGCTCAGGGATCCGACAATAAAGACGCCTATTTCCGTTATAGATTCAACCTTGGCTCGAATGTCGATCCCGCGACTTTTTCCGTCGCGATGGACTTTTACGCCGACAATAGAGTTTGGGAGATCTACGTCAACGGCGTCGCGCAGAGCACTCAGCCGAACGGTGCGGGCGTCCTGCCGCAATTCCCCACCCAGGATCAAACTCAATACCAAACGACCGGGTTCAAGGCGGGCAGCCAGGTTCACATCAATCTGGACAACCACTGGCAGCGTTGCGAAAACCAAATCATCGTTCACGTCATGTCAGGCCCGGGCTTTCTTGGCTTCCTCGCGCAGAATGCGGTTGAAGTTAAACCGGATGAAACGGGTTGCGACTGCAAGTGCGATTGTAAGCCGGTCAAGTTCCCGGATCTCAAACCTTGCATCACGGTCAAGTGGGGCGACAGTCCGTGCGATTGCATGGAGACCGACGACGTCGAGGTGTTATGCATCACGGTATGCAACTGTTACTCGAACGTCACCTTCGGCGATCTCACGATTGGCCAGATTCTGGTGACCGATATGGCTGGCCACCCCGTGCCCACGCTGCCGGACGGGACGCCTTCCGTACAGGTCATTCCATCGGGGCCAATCTGTTTCGGCGACATCGGACCTTGCAAGGACAAGGACCACCCGACGTGCGTTTCGCGAGAGGTTGTGCTGTACACGCGCGGCGCAATCGGCAAGAACTACAGATTATCGTTCAACGCCATCTGCTTCAGCGTGTGTCATGAGTTCCAATCGGAACAGTGCTTCACAATGAAGCTGTGTCAGGATTAAAGTGGCTTTCCGGCGCGCCGGTAGTCAGTCGACCCGAAGCCGAGGGCGCAAGCCCTCGGCTCTGGAGTTCGGCCGTTTTAGAAGATACCAAATCCAAATGCCGCGTTCGACTTCAGCCAAATCACAGGTCGGGAAGCGGGATTCATCCCCGCTCTGCCTCCACAATTCCCGACAGCCCAACATGCGGTCTCAGGCTCAACGTTATCAACTCTCAGGTCTGGAAGGGCGGTTTACCCCCGCTCTTTCGTTTACGATTCACTCAACTGGCGGCAAGAAGGGGAGCGGGGGTAAACCGCCCCTTCCCGGCCTGAGAATTGCGAACATTGGGCATGGAAATTCGATCTGGGTCTTTCAGAGAATGGCCAGACGCCTGTTACGGCCGGCCACCCCGCTCCCACGCTCCCGGATGAACGGCTCTTGCTCTTGTCGCACCCCAGCGGGGTGCAATGTTTATAGCGAGGCGCCGAAAACCAAAGCCGTCGCCGCCGTGTTGGGGTGGCCAAGCGCTCTCCAGAGAGGGCGCCGGCCAGTGGATATACCGCAAGCCGCAATCTTGCGCAGCCCCACGGAGCGGCGTACCAAGCCGAAGCCTTGGCAGCCAATAATCAAAGGTTCAGCGAAGCGGCGCCAACAGCGATCCATGTTCTTTCATCCTTTTCAAGATATACGTTTCGGTTCAGACGCCATAACTCCTGTTTCGGACAGTGCACACCCAACTTGATCCAGTTTGCTCGGTGCGCCCACGCCGACCGTTAATCCGAATGAGGCTCCCATGCACCTCGCATAAGACCACGCATTTCAAGACGGGGCGTAACGCTTGATCCCCCTGATAAGCGTGCGTATTATGTACAGGATCATTAAGAGAGCCTATTTTGGATATTAGATACTGGGCGATGTTTTTTGGAGTATATCAGCGAGTCCGAACGCGGAGGCGCCAAGGTTATTGAGTCATGACCCGGAACGAAATCTGCTATTGATGGCGTTGATGCCGGCTTATTACGTGTGATTCTTGGAACATCTTACGTCTTCATTGGAGAAGGCTATCCCCGAAATGGAATCGAGACTGAAAACACTCGTCTAGACTGAAGGAGGATTAGTGACATGGTTCACGGCGCCAGGCTCATTCTCGCATTATTGTTCTTGTTCATTTCGGCCTATCTGGGGGCTGCCCAAGGCGGTAATACCTGGACGAGCTTAGGCCCCGAGGGCCAACTAATCAACATCTTTGCTATAGACCCCTCGAACACAAGCACTGTCTACGCGGCAAGCGAAGGTGGCGTCTTCAAGACAACGAACGGAGGGGGAAGTTGGAGCCCGATCAACACCGGACTCACCGGCCCCCGGGTCGCCGCACTCGCGATCGATCCTTCCAACACCAGGACGATATATGCCGGCGCTGATCGTGGCGGTCTCTTCAAGAGCAATGATGGTGGCGGGAATTGGAGAGAGATCACCGGTAATTTGCCTGATATATCAATCGAGGCCCTCGCCATCGACCCTATCAATTCCAACACAATCTACGCAGGAACCGAATTCGCGGGCGTCTTCAAGAGCACTAACGCAGGCGCCGGTTGGATGCGCGCGAATGCAGGGATGGGTAACGCGTTCGTCCTATGCGTCGCGATTGATCCGGCGAATTCCAATACGATTTATGCGGGAACTCTGGGAGAAGGAATGTACAAGAGCACCAACGGCGGCGCTCTATGGGCCGAAGTAAATACCGGAGCGATTGATGCTCGAGTTTTCCACATTGTCATAGACGGATCCAGGACCAATAATATCTACGCGGTGGCTTCTCCAAGCGGCCTCCTCAATAGCACGGACGGCGGCGCGAGTTGGACCGGCGTCAGAAATGGACTGCCCGGCGCTGGTGCAAAGTCAATTGCGATAGCTTCTTCCGACAGTAATGTCCTCTATGCATGTGTTGACGGTCCTTCCTCCGAACAGCCCGGCGGCCTCTTCAAGAGCACCAACGGCGGCCTGAATTGGATATTGGTGACTGGCGATCTAAATCTCCGTTTCGTCGGCGCCGTCACTATCGATCCAACCAATTCAAGTGTCCTCTATGCCAGAATTGATATCGTCGATGAGAGCGACTCCCTTAACATCGAGAGCCGCGTGTACAAGAGCACTAATGGAGGCGTGAGATGGGCCGCGGCAAACTCCGGACTCACCGGCGTACACGTAAAGTGTCTGGCTATCGATCCATCCAACTCGAGTATCATCTATGGTGGGATTCCAGAAGGCCTGATCAAGAGCACCGACCGGGGTGCAAGCTGGAGGAAGCCGAATAAAGGACTCCAAGCCTCCGCCTCCTCGCTTGTTATTGACCCAGCCAACACGAGCGTCATCTATGCCGGCGGCCTGTACAAGAGCACTAACGGCGGTGTGAGTTTTAGTCTTATCCGTGATGGGCTGGGGCCCTGCGGCCCTTATGTGCTCGCCATGGATCCCTCCAACACCGAGGTCGTCTATGGCGGATGCTTGGGCGTCTTTAAGACCACAAACGGCGGCGCCAGTTGGAACCCCGCTGGTGGCAAATTGATCGACGACTATATATTCATAAGAGCCCTTGTCATAGACCAATCGAACACCAGCACCATTTATGGGGGATCGAGTGAAGACGGTGTGTTCAAGAGTACGAACGGTGGCGCGAGTTGGACGGCGATCAACTCCGGGCTGGATCTAAGTCTAAGACCGCAGGTCGGCGCCATCGCCCTCGATCCATCCAACCCTAACATCATTTACGCCAGTACCCTTGGTGAAATAGTCGTTCGCTCGAGCGGTGGCAGCTTTCTTACCAATGGCAACTTGTACAAGTCCGTCGACGGTGGCTCGCATTGGACGGACCTTAGCGCTGGATCGGTTTTGCAAAACACTTCAGCTTTGGTGATAGACCCGTCAAGGCCCGGTTCTCTTTATGCCGGCAGTAAATCACGCGGAGTATTCAAAAGCACCGATGGAGGGGCGAGTTGGTCGGGAATCAACGCTGGATTAACCATTCCTTTCATCAGTGCCCTTGTGATGGATCCATCCGACAGCGCCAGGCTCTATGCCGGCACATCAGGCGGTGGAATATTTCAAATAAGGTTCAAGCCTGAGATCGCCAGCGCGGTCCTTCCGTCACCAAAGAATCTGACGATATCAGGAGACAACTTTGGCAATTCGCCACGCGTAATGATAAACGAAGTGGAGCGCACGGACTTTGTCGTAAGCGCATCCCAAATCAAGATCAGGCTCAAGGGTAAAACAGCGAAGCTTGGACTGAAGCCGGGAGATAATCTGATACAGATCATATCGCCGACGAATGAGGTGTCGAATGTGTTCGTACTCAGGCTCTGAGTCAATGCGTGTCACCGGTCAAGGAATCAACGTGTCGTTCTTCGTGTCGTTCTTCAAGAAATCACCTGAACCGCGAGGATCCGCGGCAGGGCAGGCTGCCTTGATCCGCGGTTATTCCGGAAATCCTGCCGCAGGGCCCACGCGAAATCAAACTGAGCCACTATTCGCTTCCGGCAACGGCAACCATAGGCGCAGTGGATGAAGGGATTGGGAAGATAAACAATCAAAACATTTCAGCGGAGGTTAAGCAAAGATGAAACCCATTCTTGCCGCTTTGATTCTCACGGTGACCTTATCGCCGCGGGTTGAAGCTCAGGACATTCGCTCGAAAGTTGGGCCAACCCCTACGAATTCGATTAACAACATAATTGATCCCGACAAGAGCGTCTACGGGATGCAATGGGGCGCCGGCGAAGACGAGTTCATCGGCATATTTGGTCCACCTACCGGCTACATAAGGATCAGTCCTTCCGAAACGGCGATGATCTACGGGAAAGATCATGCCTTCATATTCGCGGCGTCCAAATTGAGCGGCGTACGGATCACCGGCAGCCTGCTTGATCAGGCGCTATCCAAACCGATGGTGACGCGAACGCCGTTCGACGGCATTAGATGGCAGTTACAGAATGGTATTCGCGTACAGATGAACCTGGCCGACGTCAAAAAAATCGTCGGTTCAAGCCTAAGGACTGAATACGGCTCAATCCATAACCAATACTTCAACAGTGACAAGGCGCGTATCGATCTGAATTTTGCTCATCACTCAGGCGAGGGGGAGAAAGATGAAGCGTATCGGCTTCATGGCGTTTACATCCGGCTAGGCGCTCCTGCGTCCGAACAAACGCCAATGGCGCCCACAAGACCGCTTCAATCGGGGATTCCGGAGGCGACGCAACCTTGCACCGAGGAAGTAGCAAAATGGTGGGAGGAGGTTCGAACCGCGCTGAAGGACGTCGTCGACGCGGCCCGCCGCGGAGACCGGCGCGCCCCCGCGGCCAAAGAGAAGTATAGCCGATTGCTACGGGAAGGAGAGGCGAAGTCATACCGGATACCATTTGAAGATAGACCCTTCATCATCCTTTACTTTGCCCGCCCGGCCTACACGGAACAGGCGCGCAGGAACAAGACAAGTGGAACTGTAAGGGTGCGCTTCGAACTTCGTAGTGATGGCGCGATCGGAGCAGGCATGACGATCATCAATGGACTGGCGGATGGATTAGATGACGAAGCTATCAGGGCAATGAACCAGACGATATTTCTTCCCAGTGTAAAGGACGGAAAGTTTGTGACTACATGGACAACCGCGGAAGCGGACTTTAACCTCCGGTAGCCTGGAGCGCGCGTGTCTCGCTTGTCATATTGATTCATGTGCACAAGAACACATCGGGCGAAACGGAAATCCGGGAGCGCACGCGTTTCGCTTGCCTGATTGAGACCATTCACGCATCAAGGGACCCACGCGCGGCCCTCGGCGCGGAGTTGAACGGACGGTATTTCTACCGGCTATTAGAGACGGCAGGCTTGTACCGTTCTACCAGAGGTTGGCAGTAACATTTGAAGTGAGATGAAACAGAAAGGACGATCCTGGCTGTTCTCGCCCTTGTATCAGGAAATCCCTCCCGCGAACCCGCTTGCGTTGCGCTGCCGCCTGACGCGCTTGTAGCGGATATCGCCAGCCGAACCTCGGAAGAGAGCGGACGATCGCCCGTCACGGATCACACCGGAAAACTCAGATCGTTACTTTACAATCGAGATGGAAAGAGATAAGTTCGGGCGTCGAAGCCCGGCAGTTCGGTTAATGGGATTAGTCCCGGCTGCGAAGTTATGTTCTCCTCGAGGTGAAGAACTCCGGCGGAGAC
>JAHFUG010000626.1 GCA_023265195.1 Blastocatellia bacterium
TACCGAATGTCCGACCGGCCGTAGCGGCGGCGGCTCCATATCAACCACGATATGTATAGGTGAAGGAATGCTCCGGTCGAGAATCCGACCAGCTTGATGATGTCAATCAGCGACATATCAGCCGACGCACCGCGGGCTTCAGCCTGTAAGACTTGTTGCTTCGTCCAACCCTGGAAGAATCCTCACGCCCACGATACGAAAACAGACAGACTGCATGAAGCCCGCGTTCTGTTGTTCAAGCGCTACCATGCGATCGCGTATCGTCCCCGACGTGGGTCGGCGCCGGCTTCAATCACGCCTGACCGCGGGTTGAACATAATAACCGTAGGCGCGGAAGGGTTGCCCCAGGCGGTCTGCAGTGTGACCTTGTGCCCGCGAGACTTGAGCGGCTCCACGACCACCGTTGGAATCCGATCCTCCAGATTCAAGACGCCGGGATTGAAACGGTGATCGTCGAACGAGCTGACCAGATGAAGCGTCTCGAACCTTGGCGCTTCGACCGCTTCCTGAACGTTCATGCCAAACTCGACTATATTCAACAACACCTGCGTGAGGGCCTGATCCTGATTGTCGCCGCCCGGCGTCGAGAGCACCAGCAGCGGCTTGCCGTCTTTCATCACTAAAGTCGGAGAGAGCGTTACCCTTGGACGCTTGCCCGGCTGCAGCACGTTGGGATGGCCTTCGGTCAACAAGAATGACTGCAAGCGCTGGCCCATCATCACGCCGGTGTCCCCGGCGATGACCGCCGGCAGCCACGCTCCCGAAGGCGTCGCGCTGAACACGTTGCCGTCTTTGTCCACTACGTTGACGCAAGTAGTGTCGTGCGCCCGCTCGGCCTCCGGAACCGTGGACGGGCCCGTGAGGAGTGATTGAGCGCCGGTTGGGAGGACCGGATGACGGCCAATCGGGTCGCCCGGGCGTTGGTCCTGCGAGGCAATCGCTGGATCGATCAGCGCTTTTCTCGCGGCGGCGTAATCTTTCGAGAGCAGTTCGCGGGCTGGAACTTTCGCGAAATCAGGGTCGCCGTAATACCGGTCGCGGTCGGCGAACGCGAGCTTCATTGCTTCGATCACGGTGTGAACATAAGCCGCCGAATTGTGTCCCATTCCGCGCAGGTCGAAGCCTTCCAAGATGTTCAGCGCTTGAAGCATAACGGGGCCTTGCGCGAAGAACCCCGTCTTATACACATCGTAACCGCGATAATTCACCTTGGCCGGCTCTTCCACCTTTGCATGGAACGCAGCAAAGTCGCCGGTGCGAATCAAACCTCCGTTGACTTCCGAAAAATCGGAAATGCGTTTTGCGATCGGCCCCTTGTAGAAGTAATCGCGCGCCGCCATCAATCCGGCGTGGCGGCCCTCGGATGAAGACGATGACGACTTGCGCTCCGCCGCGATTATTTCACGGAGGGTTCGCGCCAGATCGGGTTGTGAAAATACCTCGCCGGGCTTGGGGACGCGCGCCGACCGCGTGGAGTCGCTTCCTTGCAGAAAGACTCTTGTGCTTGCCGGCCATCGCTCCAACAGCGTCCGCGTTTTTTCAATATAGCTGACCCTAATCTCATCTATGGGAAAGCCGTCGGCCAGTTCGATCGCCGGAGCCATAACTTCCGCCAGCGATTTCGTCCCGAATCGGTCGAGCGAAGTGATTACGGCGTCGAGCACGCCGGGAACCGTGGCCGGCAGTATTCCTGAGGAAGGGATGACCCCGGGCCGCGCGCCGCCCGCGGATATTGAAACGTATTCAGGCGAGCCTCTATAAACGGGGCCTTTCTCACTCTCTCCCTTTTTTGCTCTTTCAAGAAAGAACTCCCGTGTGGCGAGTCGGGGCGCGATGCCCTGCCCGTTAATCACGGCGACCGAACCGGTGGAGGACTTTATGAGAATCGGAACTTCACCGCCGAAAGAGAAGTGCGAGAACTCGATCACGGACGCCGCTAGTACGGCCGCGCAGCCTGCGTCAACCGCATTGCCGCCTTGTTGCAACAGCCGCATTCCAGCCTCGGCCGATAGTGGATTCCCGGCGGCGACGGCGCCCCTTCGGCCGCGCACTACGGGTCTGAACGTATCGGCGTTTGGGGAAGCAGCCATCGAGAATAGAATCGCACATAACACGGCTAAGACAATAACCTGATGAAGAGTTCTCATTGAAGCCTCCTATCGAGCCATCTTTTGTTAACCCGAAGTTTCCGACTTTGATTAACGCTTGTCAACGCGATTGCTTCCGTGGCTCTTGCGCCGCGTTCGGCTTGAAAACGGAGCTCAATTCCAGACAGCAAAACGTCCACCGATCAAAGGGCGCTTCGGTATTTTCCTTGAGTCGAGTGGTGGCGCATTCGCGAACCGGTAAGAGCTTGCGCGAATCATTTAGAGGCGAGATACTGCTACCTGATGCTCGCAACGAGTCCGATCCGGCGAGACTCAAACGACTACAACAATTTTCGAAGGGGGATTTTCATCCGTATGAGATCACGAAAAATCGCATTGTGTTTGTTCGTCCTTTCAATGACCGCCTCGGTATTAGGACAAGGCGGTGACCGGGGAACGGCTGAAGCGACGATCAAGGGTAAGAAGGTGAGTATTACGTATGGCCGGCCCAGTCTAAAGGGCAGGGACATCTTGTCGATGGCTCAGCCAGGAGCTATATGGCGGTTGGGAAAAGACCAAGCCACCGAGATCACGACAGCGGGCGTCCTCGTTATCGGAGACAAGAAGCTAGACGCGGGGAAGTATTCGCTTTGGGCGAAGAAGACCGGCAACGATTCATGGCTGCTCTTATTTCATCCAAAGACCGGAATCTGGGGGGCGCCGGAGTTGAAGGAAGGCTTTGTCGCCGAAACGGCGTTGAAAATCGAGAAGGCGGCGAACTCCGAAGAGCTGCTGACCATAAAGCTCGCCGAGAATAAGGGTAAAGCCGGAATAAAGATCCAGTGGGGAACCGCCGTCATGAGCGGGTGGTTCGACGTGCAGTAGGAAGCCGGCAAGGTGAGAGAGGTTGGGATCGAGCGGCCGCGGAGGGACGGAATATTACACTCCGTTGCCGGCTCGAACCCAAGATCGACCAATTTGAAGATCGAAGACCGAATGTTAAGGGCGGGCTGTGGGCCCGCCCTTATTGATTGATTCGCCATTGATGCGCCGCGGATGTCTCCAACGACGGCCGGCTGTCGTCTCCCGCGGCGATTCGCCCGGGTTTCTTCCGTCGATACGCGCAACCATCATTGAGATCGTTTGGTTCCCTTGATGCGCGGCCTCGTCTAAGGCCGAAGCTGAACGATTACGAATCCCGCCCGTTGAAAATCACCGCATTGGCGGTGTAGTCTCGCTGAACATATGAATGGAGAAGC
>JAHFUG010000271.1 GCA_023265195.1 Blastocatellia bacterium
ATTTGCCTGAGATTGAACCTGAAATTTGAACTTGCTCATTCCGAAAATGGCCAAACTCCAGTGGCCCTCCTAACGGAGGGCGGACGCTGCGCCCGCTCCCAACTATAAACATGGCCCTCCTAACGGAGGGCGGGTGCTGCGCCCGCTCCCAACTATAAACATGGCCCTCCTAACGGAGGGCGGGTGCTGCGCCCGCTCCCAACTATAAACATGGCCCTCGTAACAGAGGGCGGATGATGCGCCTGCTCCCAACTATAAACATGGCCCTCCTAACGGAGGGCGGATGCTGCGCCCACTCCCAACTATAAACATGGCCCTCCTAACGGAGGGCGGATGATGCGCCTGCTCCCAACTATAAACATTGCCCTCGTAACGGAGGGCGGATGCTGCGCCCGCTCCCAACTATAAACATGGCCCTCCTAACGGAGGGCGGATGCTGCGCCTGCTCCCAACTATAAACATGGCCCTCCTAACGGAGGGCGGATGCTGCGCCCGCTCCCAACTATAAACATGGCCCTCCTAACGGAGGGCGGATGCTACGCCCGCTCCCAACTATGAACATGGCCCTCGTAACGGAGGGCGCATGCTGCGCCCACTCCCAACTATAAACATGGCCCTCCTAACGGAGGGCGGATGCTGCGCCTGCTCCCAACTATAAACATGGCCCTCCTAACGGAGGACGAGGCCCTCCTAACGGAACGCGAGGCCCTCCTAACTGAGGGCGCTCATTCCTCAGGACTCTCCGTCAGTGTCGAACTTTGACTTTGACTACCACGCCACTTAGAATCTCACTTCGCTTTTACCAAACTATCCGAACTCTCGATGAGAATAACCAGGGTCTACACTAAAACAGGAGACAAAGGCGAAACATCACTCGTCGGCGGCGCTCGCGTCAGCAAGTCGAGCCCAAGGGTCGAGGCCTATGGCGACGTCGACGAATTGAACTCCCTCATCGGGCTTGTCCGCGCGAAATTGCACGACGAAGAAATAGATGAGGCGCTCGCGCTCATTCAAAACGATTTGTTTACGCTCGGCTCGGATCTCGCCAGCCCGGCGGAGATCGAAGTCCCTCGCATCACGAGTTCGTTTGTTACTTCTCTTGAAGAGATCACCGACCGACTGCTCGAGCAGCTCGAGCCGTTGAAAGAGTTCATATTACCCGGCGGCTCCGAATCGGGCGCGGCTCTGCATTTCGCCCGCACCGTGGCGCGCCGCGCCGAGCGCCGGATCGTGGCGCTCTCGGAAATCGAAAACATAAATCCCGAAGCGATTACCTACATCAACAGGCTGTCAGATCTGTTGTTCATCATCGCCAGGGTGACAAACAAGCGCGAATCGGCGCCGGAGAAGATGACCGATTTCAGTAAGAGGCGGCGGCAAGGCTAGCCAATGGCTCCGCCCTTGATATCCCTAGTGCGGAGTACGGAGTTCGGAGTACGGAGTTCGGAGTACGGAGTTCGGAGTACGGAGTACGGAGTACGGAGTGCAGAGTACGGAATGCCGGATCACGCGGCGGTCCTCGGGGGAAACGCGAACGGAATTCTCGTGACGATCGGCATAAACGACTAACCTACGCTTGTAGAGCTTATGAGTTGGTTCAAACGAAAAGGCGGCCTCCAGGGTCCCGATGATGCGGGCGAGCGCACCGTTCACACCGAGGGTTTGTTCGTCAAATGCGCCGGCTGCGATCAAACGCTGTTCAGGCGCGAAATCGAAGACAACCTGAACGTCTGTCCGAAGTGCGGGTATCACGAGCGTCTCAAGGCGGCCGAAAGACTGGACATGACGTTCGATGATGAGACGTGGCGTGAGTTGGATGTTGGATTGACATCGACCGACCCGCTCGAGTTCACCGACACCAAGCGCTACCGCGAACGGCTTATCGATATGCGGAAGCGGACTGGATTGTTCGACGCGATCATAACCGGCGAAGGCAAAGTCGGCGGAAGAACCGTGGTGATTTGTTCGATGGAGTTGTCATTCGTCGGCGGGTCGCTGGGCTGTGTCGTAGGCGAGAAGATAACCCGCGCAATTGAACGCTGCATCGAAACCCGAGCCGCGTTCATTGTGTTCTCGGCGTCGGGCGGAGCGCGCATGCAGGAAGGGGCGCTCTCGCTAATGCAGATGGCCAAGATTTCGGCGGCGCTCGCCAGACTGGACGAAGCAAGGCTTCCATTCATTTCCGTCCTCACGGATCCGACGACCGGCGGCGTCACCGCAAGCTTCGCTATGCTTGGCGACTTCAACATCGCCGAGCCTCGCGCCTTGATTGGATTCGCCGGCCCGCGAGTGATCGAGCAAACGATAAAACAGAAGCTGCCCGAGGGATTTCAACGCTCCGAGTTTCTACTCGAGCATGGAATGCTGGACGCCGTTGTAGAGCGAAAACAACTGAAGGATTTCATAGTAAACTCATTGGACTTCATGTCGCCCAATGGAACGAAACGAAGGTGAGAGGCCGTCCCCCTCGCGTTCAAAGTGCGGCGTTCAGCGTTTCCGGTAGCGAAGAGCCGAACGCCCGAACTCTGAAACAAGGCCGTCGCGTTCGCGGATCATGAACTATCAGGAGTCAGTGAAATATCTGTACAGCCTCGGGCACGAAGTGCTTGCGGCTAAGTACAGGCTCGAGACAATAGGGCTGCTGCTCGAATCGCTGGGCGATCCGCATCGCTCGTTCAAGTCCGTCATAGTGGCCGGCACCAACGGAAAAGGCTCGACGGCGGCGATGATCGAATCCATCGAACGAAAGGCAGGCCACGCCACCGCACTGTACACGTCGCCGCACTTGATTCGCATTGAAGAACGCATCAAGACGGGCGGCCGTGAGATCTCGGCGGCGGATTTCTCGAGACTGGCCACGTCCGTGCGCTCCTCGTCCGAAGACCTCGTCACGCGAGGCGCCCTCGAAACCGTTCCGAGTTTCTTCGAACAGGTCACGGCGATTGCTATGCTCTATTTCGAGGAGAAGCGGACCGAGCTTGCAGTGTTGGAAGTCGGGCTCGGGGGTAGACTCGACGCCACCAATGTGGCCGAGCCGCTGGTGTCGGTTATTACGTCCATCGACTACGATCACCAGGAGGTCCTTGGCGGCGCGATTCCGGCCATTGCCGCCGAGAAGGCCGCGGTGATCAAGCGCGGAGCCCGCGCGGTCATCGGCAAGCAATCGCACAAAGAGGCTACGGAGGTGCTGATGGACCGCTGCATCGAGACCGGAGTGCTTCCGGTTTTCGTCGGCGATCCCACTTCGGTGAGCGCCGCAGATGACGGCCGAATCACGTTTGATTACGAGTCCGCGAAGAACCGGTTCAGCAGAATTCAACTTGCATTGCGCGGACGGCATCAAGCCGAAAACGCCGCCTCCGCCATCGAAGCGGTCGAGATATTGAGCGAGCTTGGTTTCTCGGCGCCGCGTGAAGCGCTGATAGACGGGCTCCGCGGCGTTAAGTGGCCGGGGCGACTCGAGCTTGTCAACAGCCGGCCTCGCATTCTTCTCGACGGCGCCCACAATCCGGCCGGCGCGCGGCTATTGAGGCAGCACTTGGATGAGTTCGCGCCTAAGCCGATCACTCTCATATTCGGAACGATGAAAGATAAGGACGTCGAGGCCATGGCCGAGGCTCTCTTTGGTTGCGCCCGAGCAATAATAGTCACGCGCATCGCCGATCCAAGATGGGAGGGCCCGCACCGAATCGCTGCTCTCGCCGTCGAGGCGCGCCGCGAATTCATAGCGACTGACGCGGCTGAACTGGCGCTGGTGGAAGCAAGAAAGGTCACACCCAAAGAAGGAACCATTTGCGTTGCGGGCTCTTTGCACCTGGCCGGCGAAGTCAAAAAGGCGATCGAGAAGGAGAAGCACCGGTCGAGGGCTATTTGAATGAGTCACGATCTGATAAAGAGGAATTACATCCATCGAGGCAGGATACTCGATCTTTCAGTAAGCCGGTTCGAGTCGGAGGCGCGGGGCGAGATCGAGATCGAAATCGTTCATCATAACGGAGGAGCGGGCGCAATCCCGCTGTTCGGCGACGGGACAATCGGCCTCGTGCGTCAGTGGCGGTATCCGGCCGGCCGGTATTCGCTCGAGATATGCGCCGGCAGAATAGAGCCGGGCGCAACCCCTGAAGCGACGGCGGCCCGCGAACTGGAAGAGGAGATGGGTCTTAGAGCAACTCATTTCCAAAAGATCACCGACTTCCTTGTCGCGCCGGGCTATTGCGAGGAGCGCATTCACGTGTACGCCGCGACCGGCGTCTCGGAGTCGCGCCAGAATTTGGATGATGACGAAGAGATCGACGTCGTAAGGCTCCGCTTTGACGACGCGATCGCGATGATTAACTCGGGCGAAATCGACGACGCGAAGAGCATGATAGCTCTGTTGCTGGCGGCGCCGTTCGGAGTTCGGGGTTAGGGAGTTCGGAGTTCGGAGTTCGGAGTTAGGGAGTTCGGGGTTAGGAGTTCGGAGTTCGGGTTAAGAGTTCGGAGTTCGGAGTGAGGGGTTCGGGTTAAGAGTTCGGGGTTAAGAGTTCGGGGTTCGGAGTTAGGGGGTTCGGGGTTAAGAGTTCGGGGTTCAGAGTTCAGCCTTTAGGCTGCCGCACTGTTGATGGGTGAACCTCTAAATAAATCGCTGTTGAGCTAACTTCATCAATGGTTGTTGCCGGCTCATCGCTGATCGTCAGTCCCGGGCTCATGTTCTCTCATTCTCTCCTTGATGTGAGAAGAGAAGATCGGTCATCGAGCCGCCGGCCGTCAATCGGAACCGCGCCTTTGGTCATCTTAGAGTTCACTGATTACGGCGCCTGGCTCGGTTGGCTCCTCAGCGCGGACGATGAGGAGCACAGGTATCTCGCGATTCCAATTACATTACTTTACTCGTATCATGAACCGCGGGCTTGGCGTCAGTCGAATCACTTCGGCTGAACAAGAGAAGCCAGAGGAAAAATGAGTTTGCATTTGTGCGACTATAGCCTATAATCGGCGTTCCTGAGTCCCACTTTGTCTGATCGTTCCAGCAGTCTCAACGGGAACCCGGCCCGTCAACAAAACAATCTCCGAGAAAGGAATTAGTAATGCGAGTACCCCCCCTGTTTGTATTGCCGTATCTCCTGGCGTTACTAGCCGCGCCAATTTCCGTTGCTTACGCCGCCGATGATTGGAGACCCGTCGATCCGGCGCATCTCACTATGAAAACGCCGGTCGTGGAAAAGGACGCCGACGCCGAGGTTCTTTTCTGGGACGTCAGGATTGACGACTACAGCGAAGACCTGGTTTTCACGAACTACATTCGCATAAAGATATTCACCGCACGCGGCGTTGAAACACAGAGCAAAGTCGATCTCGAGTACTTCGGCTCGTACAGGATCAAAGACGTCGCCGGCCGCACCATCAAACCCGATGGCTCTATAGTAGAACTCAAGAAAGATGCGGTGTTCGACCGCACGCTGGTCAAATTGAGCGGCTTGAAGGTAAGGGTCAAGTCCTTCGCAATGCCGGCGGTCGAACCCGGTGGACTGATAGAGTACCGATGGAAAGAGGTTCGCGGCGGCCGCTCGGCGAATAACATCAGGCTTCAGTTTCAACGCGATATACCCGTCCAACTGGTCAAATACTCTTTGAAGCCAATGGCCGACACCCCCGCCGGCATGAGCGTCCAGACCTTTCATGGAGACGGTTCCAACTTCGTGAAGGAAAAGGACGGATTCTACAGCACCACAATGACCAACATGCCCGCGTTCCGCGTCGAGCCGCGGATGCCGCCCGAGGACAATGAACGTACCTGGATGCTGGTTTATTACATGACTCACAGAGTCACGGATACTAATAAGTATTGGACCGATCTAGGCAAGCGCTTATTCGAAGTCTCGAAACCCTGGATCAAAATCAACGACGATATTCGAAAGGCCGCCGCGACCGCCGTCGGCGACGCCTCAACCCCGGAGAAGAAGCTTGAAAGAATCTATGAGTTCTGCAAGACAAAAGTGAAGAATGCGCACAGCCCGGACGCCGGACTGACCGAGGCCGATCGAGAGAAGCTGAAGAAGAACGAGTCGCCGGCGGATACGCTCAAACGGGGCGTCGGAACCGGAGACGACATCACGATGTTGTTCGCGGCCCTAGCGGTGGCGGCGGGCTTCGACGCTCGAGTGTCCTTAATGGCCGACCGCAGCGATATCTTTTTCGACAAGAGCGTTGCCGTTGATAATTTCCTGAATGCAAGAGACGCCGTGGTCAAAGTCGGTAATGAATGGCGATTCTACGATCCAGGCAGCCTTTACCTTCCGTTCGGCCTGCTGAGATGGCAGGAAGAGGGCGTTCAAGCGCTCATCACCGATTCAAAAGATCCGGTCTTCGTCACCACGCCGGTGTCATCTTACACCACCTCCGTCCAGAAGCGGACCGCAACCTTAAAGCTCACCCAGGACGGAGCGCTCGAAGGCGACGTGCGTATTGAATTCACGGGCCACTTCGCCGTCGAGAAGAAGAAAAACAATGGCGACGACTCGCCCGCCGAGCGAGAGAAAACCCTGACGGAAAGCGTCAAGCAGGCAATGAGCACGGCGGAACTCTCGGACATCAAGATCGAGAATGTCACCGATTCCGTGAAGCCCTTTGCATATTCATATCACATCAAGGTTCCCGGATACGCCCAGCGCACGGGGAAGCGCCTGTTCTTGCAACCAGCCTTTTTTCAGCGCGGCGCGCCGCCTCTGTTCCCGGCCGGCGCTCGCGTCCACCCGGTCTACTTTCACTATCCGTGGTCTGAAATCGACACGGTAAAGATCGAACTTCCCAAAGGCTTCGAGTTGGACAACGCCGACGCGCCCCAGCCATTCGCCGCTGGAGACGTGAGCAAGTACGAGATGAAGATCGTAGTCGTTGAAGGCCGGACGCTGATCATAAACCGCTCGTTCTCTTTCGGCGGAGCTGGAACGCTGTTGTTCCCCAAGACCAGCTACGCGCCGCTGAAGCAGTTGTTCGATACTCTGCACGAGCGGGATAACCATACCATCACGCTGAAACAGGCGTCTTCGACTCCTCAATGAAAGGTGGGCTCATGTTGAGACAGTGGACTGACATGCGAAGAAACGGGCGGCTCGTGTCCGCCGTGGCGATCATCTCCGCCGCTTTGCTCTTGAAGCTTGGAGCCACGCGGGCCGTTTGCGCCGCTGACGACGCGCCTCCCTGGCTCCGTCAGGCGGCTTCGATACAAACCCCGTCCGGCGATAAAAACGCTCACGCCGCCGTGCTGTACGACGAAGGCACATTGAGAGTCGAAGAAGACGGCAAGATGACGAAGGGTCAACGGTGGGCGGTTCGCATACTAACGCGCGAGGGCCGGGGGGAAGCAATGGCGCGCGTCGTGTATGTTACGGACACCGAGAAAGTTCGCGACATTCGGGCCTGGTTGATCAGACCTTCGGGCGAAGTAAAGAAATACGGCAAGGACCAGACGGCGGACGTGGCGTTGGCTCCGGATGACGTCTACAACGAAGCAAGGGCCAGAGTTATCGTGGCCGAAGACGACGCCGAACCAGGCGCGGTATTCGGGTTTGAATGCGCCACCGAGGATCGGTCGGTCTTCACGCAGTTCCCCTGGTATTTTCAGAGTCACAACCCAGTGGTCCAATCGCGATTCATCGTTACGCTCCCGGCGGGCTGGCGCGCCGAAGCGGTCACCTTCAATCACTCAAAAGTCGAGCCCGTTGTTTCAGGTTCAACATACACCTGGGAGTTGAGAGACCTTCCCGCCGTCGAAAAGGAGGTCTCGGGCCCGCCGGCCGCAAGCCTTGTTGCGTCGATGGCCGTTAGCTACTTTCCGGCCCCGAACGCGCGGTTCGCGGGAAGGAGCTTTGAAAGTTGGGCTGATGTCTCAAAATGGCTTACCGAGCTTTCCGATCCTCAGGCCGTCATTGACGACGCCATCGCCGCGAAAGCGCAGAGCCTCTCCGCCCGCGACGCGCCTGAGTTCGAGCGAATAAAGGCGATCGGACGCTACGTGCAGGGCGTTCATTACATCGCGATTCAAACGGGCATCGGCCGCGGCGGAGGGTACAAACCGCACTCTTCAACCGAAGTCTTCGCCAAGTCGTACGGCGACTGCAAAGACAAGGCTAATCTCATGCGCGCGATGTTGAAGGCGCTCAGGATTCCTTCCTACCTCGTGTCGATTTTTTCGGGCGACCCTACTTACGTGCGCGAAGGCTGGCCTTCCCCCCAGCAATTCAATCACTGCATTATCGGAATCAAGGTCGGCGATGAAACGCAAGCATCGACGATAGTGAAACACCCAACGCTGGGCCGCCTCTTGATATTCGATCCCACGGACGACGACACTCCGGTCGGCGACCTGCCGGTTCACGAACAGGGCAGCTTTGCGCTCATAGTAGCCGGCGACGCCGGAGCCTTGATGAAAATGCCGGTGACGCCTCCCGAAGCGAGCCGTCTTGAGCGGCAGACCGAAGTAACGCTCGCGCCCAACGGCGCTATCACGGCGAAGATGCACGAACGAATGTTCGGGCAAACCGCGGTAAGCGCCAGGCGGGAACAAAAACACCGGCCCCGTCCCGACTACATAAAGATGATCGAGCGTTGGATAACGCACAGCGTCAACGGCGCGACGGTGTCCAGGATCGAGCCGGTCGATGACGCCGATGGAAAGTTCGATCTCGACGTCGAGTTCACCGCCAACGGCTATGCCCAATTGATGAGGGATAAACTTCTGGTCTTCAAGCCCGCGGTGGTTGGCCGGCGGGAGTCGCTCTTCCTGACCGAGCAATCGAGGAAGCACCCGGTTCTTCTGGACTCACAAGCCTACTCGGAAACAGTTCGTGTCAAGCTGCCCGCCGGATTTGAAGTGGACGAGCTTCCCGATCCCGCGAAGATCATGGCTCCGTTCGGCTCCTATTCGGCGTCGTGCGAAGTCAAAGACGGCGTGCTAATTTTCAAACGTTCCATGATCGTCAAAAGCGCCGCCGTCCCCGCCGAACAGTATGCAATAGTGCGTTCGTTCTTCGACCGAATTCGGGGAGCCGATCAAGCGCCGGTCGTGCTCGTGAGGAAGTAGGCCGGGAGCCCGAGAGATCATCGATTCTTGTCCGAAAATGCCGTTGGGCGTGAGCCTCAAGAAACGCCGTGAGCCTCAAGAAACAATGTACGGGCGGCTCTCCGTGGCCGCCCCTCTTGACGCGCCGTCGACTTCATTCCGAACCCTCTCGAGAACAGACTGAGTCTCGCCTTTGCCACCGATTCACGGTGATGAATGAGCACTGGAAGGATCATGTCGCAACAAGAACCGAAGCTCGGCTTTACCGGCGTGGAAGGCGACGGTTACTCCCGCGCGGGCTCAGCCCTCGCTGTCGCCGGCCATCTTGATCTCCGACATGACAACGGCGTAATCAAAGTGCGATACCGCCATAGGAAACCGACTCCCGCGCTCCGGTTGGACCAGCGTGTTAGGCGCGCCTTGCAACACCCGCCCAGGGTGTAATCTCCGCCAGCTTAGCCCCCAAAGCGCGTTCCGCGACCTCGGTGTCATGAAGCCCCTGGGCGCGCAGCCAGTAGCCGTTCGACAGGCCGAAAAACCGGCACAGGCGCAAGTCGGTGTCGGCCGTAATGGCGCGGTTGCCTGCTACGATTTCGCCGATGCGCTGTGCAGGCACGCGGATCTCCTTCGCCAGCCGGTACTGGCTGATCCCCATCGGCTTTAGGAATTCTTCCAGCAAGAGTTCACCCGGCGTTACGGGTTTGAGCTTAGGCATAATCATTCTCCATTATTCTCCATCAGTGATAATCCACAATCTCGACGTCTTCAGCGCCTGAGTCAGTCCAGCGGAAGCACACGCGAAACTGATCGTTCACGCGAATGCTATGCTGACCGGCGCGATCGCCTTTCAGCGCTTCCAACCGATTGCCGGGCGGCGCCCGCAGATCGTCCAATCGGACCGCGATCTCCAACTGCCGTAGCTTGCGGCGCGCGATGGAGGCAATGTTGGCAAGCCGCTTAACCCGATCGCCCTTCGAAAGAGCCCGGGCGTCGGGGCACTTGAACGTCTTGATCACGGGCCAACAGTAACGTCATACGTGATTAACGTCAAGCGCGCCTCTCGGCTTGCGCAAGTCTTGCGCGCCATACCGCCTCGCATCCGGGCGAGGCTGCGTGGAGCAATCAAAAAGAACCATACGAAATGCTTTTGGCAGGAAGAAATTGGTTTGGGTTCGCCAAACATCAAAAAATCATGGGTCGGGAAGAGGATTCATCCCCGCTCCTCGCCTTGCTGCAAATTTGATCGAACCGTAAGCCCAGGAGCGGGGATAAATCCCTCTTCCCAAGCTGTGATTTGGCTGAAGTCGAACCCTGGACTTCGATTTGTCCTTCCCAAAAAACGGCCAAACTCCAGACCAACTTCGTTTGTGGGAGTCGGATGGAAGATCTCTTCATACGGTGACTATGAACGACCCACCAAGTTCAGGTTGGATTGGAAGCGCCTCGCACAAGGAGCAAATAAATCCAGCCCACCAGCCA
>JAHFUG010000627.1 GCA_023265195.1 Blastocatellia bacterium
CCTACAGACAGGTCACTCCTACGGAGTTGCAGAACGTCGGCGCCGGCATGGCCTGCAGACAGGTCACTCCTACACAGTTGCAGAACGCGGCGGCAACTCCGTAGGAGTGACCTGTCTGTAGGCCACGCCGGCGCCACGATTCGCAACTCCGTAGGAGTGACCTGTCTGTCGGTCTAGCGCCAACGCGTTTTCACAACGCGTGCGATGCGACAGATAGGCCGCCCCTACCAGGACTACCGGCCTCCTATCTCCGCTCTCTCAACGGAGTTCCCGGGCGGTTTGCTTTAACCGCCACGGCTTCGGCCAGAATGCTCAAGGCGATCTCGCTTGCGGTCTCCGCGCCTATATCCAAACCCGTTGGAACCCGCAAGCGATTCAGAGCTTCCGCATCAACGCCGCTTTCTCCGAGAAAGTTCAAGATCGCCTCACCCCTTCGCTTGCTGCTCAACATTCCTATGTAGGCGGCCTCGGTGTTCAAGACAATCTTGAGCACCGGGATATCGTACTTGTAATCGTGCGCGGCAAGGACGACGTAGGTTGACGAAGTGTAGCGCAACGATCGCGCGATCTCGGATGGAATTCCGACCAGCAGCTCGTCGGCGTCCGGGAATCGCTCCTTCGTTGCAAAGCGCGGCCGGCTATCGACGACGATCGCTCGCAAGCCCAGGTTCTTCGCGAGGCTCACCAGAGGCATGGAAACGTGAGTAGCGCCAAACACGATCAGAGTCGGCGGCGGCCCATGCACTTCGAAGAAAACGTCGGTAGTAGATCGAGGCGAACCAAGCGCTACGGTGCGGGAAGTGCGCCTCTGAATCAATTCGAGCGCGATCTCTCTCGCCTCCCGATCAAGCTCGGGCTCCCCAAGCGGCCTGGACGCTCGTCCGTCGTCATAAATGATCACCTTGGACGCCGGCCGGTCGAGCGGCGTCGCAACCACTACGCACCTTCCGCTTTCAACCTCGCCGCGAACGGCCCGGTAGACTTCGCGCAGATGGTCTTCGGGGTTCGAAAGATCGACGGGTTCGATCATTATGTCGATGGTTCCGGCGCAGGTGAATCCGCTCTCCCACGCGTCTTCTTCGCCGAGACTCATGGAAAGCATCTGAGGTTCACAAGCAGCGAGGGCTTCTTCCGACGCCTCGATGACTCGCGCGTCAACACACCCGCCGATGGTCACCGATCCCAACAGATGTCCAGCCTCCCCGACCCACATCTTCGCGCCTTCCTTCTTCGGACTGGCGCCGCGAGTCGCGACCAGCGTGACCATCGCAATCCGCCTCTCGATTGCCGCGAGCTTCTCAATCTGATCGATGACATTTTCCATATTCACAAAACGAGATGCCGTTCGAGCGCTCTCAGGCTGCGCAGGTTATGCAACGGCGCAAACAGGTCGACGTGCGGCAACGCGGTTTGCATTCCGCGAGTCAGCGGCCGGTACTCGGGACTTGCAAGCAGTGGGTTCAGCCATATCAACTTGCCCGCTCGTTTCTTCAAATTTGCGAGTGACGCGGCAAGTTCCTCGGGTTCCCCGGTATCCCAACCATCGCTCAATATGATCACTATGGTCCGCTTGTCAGCCAGTTTCGGCCAGTTCGAATTGAAAGCGCCGATGCTTGGACCGATGAGCGTTCCGCCCGACCACCCGCGCGTCTGGCCCAGCGCTTCGAGCGCCCTCTCGTAAGCCTTGTTCTTCAACCGTCCGGTTATCCGCTCGAGCGACGTGCTGAACACAAACGTTTCCACCCTTGCAAGACTATTTTGGATCGCGTAGACGAATTGAAGAAGCAGGCGGCTGTACAAATCCATCGATCCGGAGACGTCACAGATCACGACGAGCTTCGTCTTCTTTTGTTTTCGCCGCCTGAACGAAAGCTCCAGTAGTTCGCCGCTGGTTTTCAGAGAAGCCCGGAATGATCGGCGCAAATCGATTCGCGATCCATGCCGCTCTGGTTTCCAGCGCCGGCTCGGTTTCGAAGCAAGCCTCCTGATTATTCTCTTCGCCAGGCGAGCGATCTCTTGAAGGTCGTCCGCGCCAAAGACACTGAAGTCTTTTTCCGCTGGCCCTTCAAGGTTGCTCGCCGCGGGCGTGCTGATTTGCTCGGAATCACTCGACGAGACGCCCCAGTTCTCCAGGAAGAAGGCGAGCCCCTTTTGCGTGTGCTCGTTTGAGGTTAGCCGGGTCCGGCGTGGCGCGCTCGAATTTGGTTCGCGCTCGGTATCTTTTCGCGGAAGTGCGTCGTGATCAAGCCCGCTCCAGAACTGCTCGAACAAATCCGCGAAGGTCTCGAACTCGTCGACACGCGACGCGAGCACGCTTCTCATACTCAAGAAGGCTTCCTGGCGGTCGTTCAGATCGATGTGAACCAACGTGCGTACCGCGTCTAGCGCTTCCGCGGGCGTCACCGCCAATCCATGCTCCCTCAACGCGCGGCAGAACAGGACGGTGTCTTCAATTATGGATTCCGCCGTAGTTGAAATCATGATCCAGGACTCATCATTTCATCGAGGCGAGGAAGACCCTCAGCTTCAAATGTGCGCAGGTCCGTCTCGTCTTTCAAGAAGCAGCCCATCGTTTCAGCCACGATGTCCCGGTCAAGCCGAGTCGAGTTCAATGCAATGAGAGAAGCCGCCCAATCCAGCGTCTCCGCCACGCCGGGGACCTTCGATAGGTTTAGCGTCCTCGCTTTTTGAATGACGCGCGTCAATTCGTTGGAAAGCGGCTCGCTGATCGCGGGTATCCTGGCGCGGACGATCCGCAGCTCCTTATCGAACGAGGGGTAATCGATCCAAAGATAGAGACAACGGCGTCTCAATGCGTCGGAAAGCTCGCGCGAGCGGTTCGACGTGAGCACTACGTGCGGCCGATGCGTCGCCACAATCGAGCCAATCTCGGGTATGGTGACCTGGAACTCCGAGAGGGCTTCCAGCAGGAAGGCTTCGAACTCCTCGTCGCTTCGGTCTATTTCGTCGATCAACAAAACGGGAGATCGAGCCGGATCGGTCATCGCTTCGAGCAACGGGCGTTTTAGAAGGAAAGGCTCGCTGAAGATCGACGCCTCTTTTTCAGCCGCCGTGCCTGGGGCCGACTCCTGGAGCTTGATGTGAAGGAGTTGCTTCGCGTAATTCCATTCATACAACGCGGTAGTGGCGTCCAACCCTTCGTAGCACTGAAGCCGAATCAAGCGAGTCTCCAGCGCGCCGGCCAGCACCTTGGCAATCTCGGTTTTGCCGACTCCGGCCGGGCCTTCGATCAACAGCGGCTTGCCGAGCGCCATCGCAAGATACAGCGACGTGGCTACGGCGGCGTCCGTAACGTAGGCTTGTTGCTCAAGCAGTT
>JAHFUG010000272.1:0-4402 GCA_023265195.1 Blastocatellia bacterium
CAACGGTCTGGATCGCGTTGTGCTGGTGGAATACCGGATCAGCAACAGGCTCTCGATCATTGGGGTGCGCGATGAGCGCGATATCGGATTCGACATCCGGATACGGAAACGGTTTTAGGAAGAAATGATGAGTGCGGAGGGCGGAGTGCGAAGTGCGGAGTTCGGTGTGCGAGGTTCGGTGTGCGAAGTGCGGAGTGCGGAGTTCGGTGTGCGGAGTCCGGAGTGCGGAGTCCGGAGTGCGGAGTTCGGTGTGCGGGGTTCGGTGTGCGAAGTGCGGAGTGCGGAGTTCGGTGTGCGGAGTCCGGTGTCCGGAGTGCGGAGTGCGGAGTGCGGAGTCCGGAGTGCGGAGTCCGGATCGCGAGTAGATATTGCATTCATCAATCATCAATTCTTGTTTCTTCAATCATCAATCATCAATTCCCCGTTCATCAATCATCAATCATCAATCATCAATTCCCCTTCTTGGCTCCGCAGCTTGTTATTGATCGCTCTTCTGGCTGCGTTCCTTCCCGCGATGGCCGCCGCCGGCGATTTGACTGACTTTCTGGGAAGACGCGTCACCCGAATCGACGTCGTAGTTGAAGGAGCGGCCGTTGGCGACGCCGCCGAGTTGAGAAGTCTGATCGACGTGGCCGCGGGACAGGACTATTCGCCCGTTCGAATTCACGACTCGCTCGTCCGGTTGTATGGCTCGGGCCTTGTGTCGAGCGCGCGCGTCGAGGGCGAACCGGCGGGCTCGGACGGAGTCGTTCTCAAGTTCTTTATCAAACCGCAGGTCCACGTCGAAGGGGTCGCGTTCGAGGGTTCCACCGTTTTCCAGGCCGCGGAACTGCGAGCCCGCCTGAGCCATCTCGATCTCGGGCAGAAGCTCTCGACAAATATAGTCGCGCGCGGCCAAAGCGAGCTTCAAGCCTTCTATTCAACACGAGGCTACTATCAAGCCGCCGTCAGCTCCGAGTTCAGGCTCGATCCGAGCGGAACTCGGGCCACAATTGTCTACACAATCGCGGCCGGCGCGCGCGCGCGCGTTTCGACTATCAATTACAGTGTGTCCGGCGAGAAGTTGGACCTCACGCGGATAAAGAAGCATACGCTGGCGGAAGGCAAACCATTCTCGCAGCCGGAAATGCAGGACGAGATCGACCGAATCGCTCAGGCTTACATTCAGCAGGATTATCTGGCGGTAAAGGTGTCAAGCTCGATCAAATCGGACATCGCCTCGAACACGGCGGCCGTCGCGATAGTCATCGATTCCGGCCCGAAGTTCAAGGTCGATATCAGGGGGCTGAAAGTTGACGCTAGAAAAAAGCGGCTGCTTCCCTTCCATGAACAAGGGGGCGTCGACGACTTCACCCTGGAAGAAGGCAGGCGGCGGCTGTTGGACTACGCGCAACGTCAGGGCTATTTTTTCGCGGAAGTTGAAAAGCCCGGCGCGCCCGACCTCACTCGCCAGGAAGCGCGCATCGAATACGTCGTGTCGCCCGGCCCGCTGTATCAACTCAAGAACATCGCAATCAACGGCGTACAGGCTGTTCCCGACGTGGAGATCCGAAGCGAGTTGAAATCCAAAGAGTCCTCGGGTTTGCCGTTCGGCGTCGGACGCGGACTGACCAGTAATGAACTGCTGCGCCAGGACGCGAATACGATTCAGAAGAAGCTGCGCGAACAAGGCTACCGGAGAGCCCACGTCGACGTCCTGCGCGGCGTTTCCGTGAGCGGGCAGTCGCTCTTCATTACCTTCGACGTGATCCAGGGTCCGCGCACACATATTGAATCGATCGGCCTGGGCGGGAACAACGTGTTCACCGCGGATCAACTCACGGCGGCGCTGACCGTTAAAACAGGTGATCCGCTCTTGTCCGGCCGGATAACGAGCAATTCCGATTTGCTTGTCTCGGTGTACGGCA
The DNA here is from genome assembly GCA_023265195.1 of Blastocatellia bacterium. Taxonomy (GTDB): domain Bacteria; phylum Acidobacteriota; class Blastocatellia; order UBA7656; family UBA7656; genus QHVH01. Next base: position 1,908 of record JAHFUG010000272.1, read on the forward strand.
ATCAAGGCTACGCGACGGCGGAAGCAGCGCCGGAGATTGTCGATCAGGGATCCGCCGATGGTCAGGACCGCGTCCGGCTGAACTACAAGATCAACGAAGGGAATCGAATAAGAATTCTTCACGTCGCAACGCACGGCGCCGCGCATACGGACGCCGGCAGGCTCAAGAAGGATTTCTATCTGTTCAAGGAGAGCGACTGGCTGAGGGTCGAAGACCAACAGCGAACCGAGCGGGCGCTGTACGACACAAACGCGTTCACTTCGGTCGTGATTCACTCGGAGCCGCTTGGCCGCGTGGCCGGAGGAGTAGAAGAACGAAACGTAACCGTGGATATCGCGGAGGCTAAACGTTATTTGCTCATATATGGATTCGGCTATCAGTCTCGCAGCGGAACTCTGACGATACCGGGGTTCGATTTCCTGCACGGCGCCCGCGGCCAGGTGCAGTTGACGAACACGAACATGTTCGGAAAGTTGTACACCGGCAGCGCGCAGATCCGCGTTGCCCAGGATGAACTGCTCGGCCAACTTTCGTTCAACAACCCGCGGCCCTTTGGACTCAAGTGGCCCTTGCTTGTTTCGCTGTTTGCGAGACGGCAGGCCGACACCAGCTTTAGAACGGACCGGTACACCGCGCTGGTTCAGACCGAGCGGCGGCTGTCCGACAACAGCGTGCTGCTGTTCAACTACAACTTCGAGCGCATAAGCATCTCCGACCTGCAAGTCAGCGAAGACGAGATCGAGCGCAACAGCCGACCCGTTCGGCTTGGACGAATTGGAGCGAGCTATGCGCGCGATACTCGCGACAGCGCGTTCGACGCGACAAGAGGGACATTCACGGCCGCGAGCGCCTCACTGGCTTCAACACTGCTTGGCGGAAACGAGCAGTTCTTCAAGATGATCGCCGAGCACAGCCGCTATTATCACGTGCCTAAGGCTCCGGCGGTCCTATATTCAGTATCGGGAAGACTGGGGCTCGCGCATCCATTTGGAGACAAGGACACGCTGCCAATCTCGGAACGGTTTTTTGGCGGCGGCGCGACCGACCTTCGCGGATACGGATACGAGCAAGCGGGACCACGCGATCCGGTGACTGACAAACCCGTAGGAGGTAACGCGCTCATCGTGCTAAAGAACGAATTGCGGTTTCCGGTCTATGGAGCCATCGGAGGAGCCGTCTTTTCCGACACTGGGAACGTATTCAGCAAATTGAGCGATTTTTCCTTGATGGATCTAACGCAGACGCTCGGGTTCGGTTTGAGGATAAAGACGCCGATCGGACCGCTCCGATTCGACCTGGGCTTCCTCGTGTTCAGCAAGACTCCCGGCGTCACTCAATCGAAGTTTCACATCAGCTTCGGACAAACGTTCTGAGGGAATTGATGATTGATGATTGATGATTGATGATTGATGATTGATGATTGAAGAAATGATGATTGATGAAGGAAGAATTGATGATTGAAGAAATGATGATTGATGATTGATGATTGATGATTGAAGAAATGATGATTGATGAAGGAAGAATTGATGATTTGATGATTCAAATTGGGAATTACGAAACGAAGAAGGACGAATGCGAAGTGCCGGACGATGAACACAGAACGCGGAGTATTGATCGCGGAATAAGCAAGGTCCGTTCATCAATCATCAATCATCGATCATCAATTCCTCCTTCATCAATCATCAATCATCGATCATCAATTCCTCCTTCATCAATTCCTCCTTCATCAATCATCAATCATCGATCATCAATTCCTCCTTCATCAATTCCTCCTTCATCAATCATCAATCATCATTTCTTCCTTCATCAATCATCAATTCTCTCTTTCCTTTTCCTCCTCCTTCTCGCGATGAGTTGTCCCGCTCAAAAGGTGATCGATCAGATACTGATGCTGGTGAATAACGAGGTCGTCACGCGAAGCGATCTCTTGTGGAGCCTTGCGATGGATCCCCAATCGCCCAGCCCCGCCGGAGTCCTGGATTCCGACACGCTGCGGCGGAAACTCGAGGTGATGATTGACGAACGGCTGATCTCACAGGAAGCGGCTCGTATTCCGAGCGCCGAAGTGGCTCAGGACGAGATCGACAAGAAGCGGGCCGAGTTGATAAAGCAATTTCCGAATGAGTCGGTCTTCAGGCAGCGCGCGGAATCCGTCGGCCTCACCGCCAACCGGATTGACCAGATACTGGCTCAACGTATCCTCATCGACAAGTTCATTGATTTCCGGTTTCGCTCGTTCGTCTTCGCATCGGATCAAGAGGTGCGGAAATTCTATGAAGAGAGGCTGACGGTAGCTATGCGCAACAGGGGCGAGGTCGTTCCACCGCTTGAAACCGTTCGCCCAACAATAACCGACATAATAAAAGGCGACAAAATAGAACAGGAGATAGACCGTTGGCTTCGCGAGGCTCGCCAGCGGGCCGACATAGTCCCTCTCGCCGAACCCTAAAAAGATTTGATATCGCGGACTTCGGTCTATGATTTGTCATTTGTCA
>JAHFUG010000272.1:4502-10487 GCA_023265195.1 Blastocatellia bacterium
ACTGCTGAGTCCTACGCTCTTTGATTATGAAATCACCAATGCGCTTAAGGTCGCAACGGCTAGAAGACGTATGACCGAGAGCAATGCAGCCGCTGCGGTTGCTGATTTTCAGGGGCTTGAAATTAAACGATGCGACTTCGGGGAAATGCAAATGCTAGCCTTTCAACTTGCCTTGTAAGTATCAACGTTCGGCATACTACAGCGCGTATTTGGGTAGTGTCCCCAAGTCTGTTGCTATCGGAGCCGGCAACACGTTGGCGCGAGTTGGCTATGTCTCGACTAAACAATCCTACGTGTAAGTGACATTTGGTCTCGTAGAGACGAACCCATCTGTAGCGCGAGGCCGGTATTAAATCTCTCTTCCAGTAGCTCCGTTAGGAGCTTCGATACCCTCCTAACGGAGGGCGCGGATGTTCCGGCCGATCCTTGCTATAAACATTGCCCTCCTAACGGAGGGCGCGGATGTTGCGGCCGATCCTTGCTATAAACACTGCCCTCCTAACGGAGGGCGCGACGCTCCTACGGAGGCGTGATCGCGATGAGGCGGTCTCGTTGCTACAGACAGGTCACTCCTACGGAGTTGAAACATGAGAATGGTCAACCTCCAGTGCCATCCTAACGGCGGCCTCCTAAACGGACGGGGCGGCAATGCTTCCCATACTCAATATCAGCAAGGTTTTCCTTGAAGCGGAATGCAAACTGCCATAAGATGACCCTCGGTCCTGTCGCGAAGAATTTTGCCGTTTCAACCAATGCCGGAAGACCAGACAGACATCAGCCAGGCTATTAAAGAACCGATCCAGATATTCGTCTCATACTCGCACAAAGACGAAACCTTGCGCGATAGGTTAAGCGCGCATCTGAGCAGCCTTGAACGGAGCGGTGTGATCATCGAATGGCACGACCGTCGAATTCCTCCCGGCGATGAGTGGGAAGAGGCCATCGATGAGAGGATCGAGACCGCGCGGATGATACTCCTGCTGATCAGTTCCGATTTCATGAAGTCGGACTACTGCCAAAGCGAAAGTAAGCGCGCGTTGGAACGGCGCGAGAACGGCGAGGCGATTGTCATTCCCGTTATTTTGCGGCCCTGCGATTGGCCGAATACACCGTTCTGTAAGCTTCAGGCGCTTCCAAGAGATCGCAAGGCGGTAACAACGTGGGAAAATGAAGATGAAGCGTTCACCAATGTTGTGGAAGGAATCCGAAAGGCGATTGAAGAATTGCAGCCTCGGGTCAACACGCCCGTTCAAACCGAAGCGCCCGCGGACCGCACTGCACGGGCGAAAACTCTTCCCCTCGACCTGGAGGAATTCGCGAAGCAGATTTTTCGTCAGGAGGTCGCCGAGATCAAAGCCGCCAATCCATACCTCCTGGGAGAAAAGTTTGTCGGCCGTGAAAGAGAGATGAGCGATCTGACCCGCTGGCTGGTGAGCGATGAGAACGGAATGCTCTGTATATGCGATCTCGGAGGGACCGGCAAGAGCGCGCTCGTCTGGCGCTGGTTGAACAATCAAGCCACTCGAGACGCGCTGACCGAACGCGGAATCAAACAGTTCTGGTGTTCGTTCTACGCCCGCGGGTTCGACTCGCTCCAATTCTTGCGGGATCTTGCGGCCCAGCTCGGCGGCGCCGTGATAGACGAGCCCGACACCTTCAGGGCCCAGATGAAACTCCAGCGGTTCGTTCTCGATCGCCTTGGGACAGGGAAGTGGCTACTGGTGCTGGACGGCCTCGAGCGCGAGATGGGCGCCTTCGTCAATCCGGAGCATTTCCAGGTCGATAGCGAGGAGCAGGACCGTCGTAATGAAAAAGGCGAAGTGTTCACCGAGGAAAGGTATATCCGAAGCCCTGTCTTCGCCGATTTTCTTCGCGACCTCCTGAAGACCCGGACGAAGACGCTGATCACCACGCGCCTCTTTCCCGAGAACCTCACGGCCGGCGACCGGCCTCTTCCCGGTGTGACGCAGTATCCGTTTCATCCGATGATTGAGGAAGACGCGCGCCTCGTCTGGAATATCTCCGGCGACCTGGACGACTCGCGATTTCAACACGAGTTTTTCGAAAGTGTCAGCTATCACCCGCAAGTAATTTCGGTCGTCTCCGCGGCGGTGAAGGAGCAACCCCTCAGTTTCACTGATTGGTTTAACGATCTCCCGGAGCCGGACCGGCAAGCGTGCCTGGACGGCGATGCGCTTCTGACCGTGCGCCGCCATCGCTGGTTGGAGCTTGCCGCGCGCGATCTGATTCAAGACCACCGGGACGCCTGGCTGACTATCTGTTACATCGTGCGGCGGTCCGAAGCTAGCAGCGTCGATGCGCTGATGAAAAACCTGGTTGACCCGGGCTCGACGGACGCCGCGAGGCCCGGACGGTTTCGGTCTCCCGAAAAGCTGATCGAGGTGTTGAGCTATCTTCAAAAGCGGCGGCTGGCCGGCGTTGATTTCGCCCGCGGACTGGTGGACGTTCATCCAGTCATCCGGGGCGAGGTGATGCGCTACATCCTCAAACAGTACGAACAGGATGGGAAGACGGATGAAGAGATGGTGCGGCATCTGGAGTCGGGAGAAGATTCTCGCGAGCTGATGGTTCGGTTTCTCAACCAGCCCAACCTCGAAGCGCGCTTCCAATCGCTCTCCCCCGCTCTCGAAACATTCAGCGATTCGCCGTCAGCGCAAAACGCCGTGCTGAACATTCTTGGACGGTTCTACCCTGAGACTCAACCGGGCGGGCGGCGCTGGCTTGACGGACTGCCCGCGCTGAGATTGCGCAAGGATCAAGCATGGGTCCTGCTAAGAACCGGGCACGAGTTGATGACCAGGGGCCTGTGGAACGAGTCCGCCGTTGTCTTCAATCGCGCCAGTATTGCATATGAGTTATGCGGCGACCTGCAGTCCCTCGAGGATTGCCGGCACAGCCATAACTGGCAAATCCTCTACGGCGGCTCGCTCTTTCAATCCGAACGGCATCAACTGGACGCGCTGGAGAAAGGCGGGAGCGCGCATGCCGAATACGCCCCGTATTGGCTCGCGTTGCTCCTCTCAATCCGGCAAAGCGAACACGCAGGGGAACTCCTCGGGACTTTGCCGGCCGAGACCAGCCGGTGGACCCTTCAGACCGTGGCCGAGGCATGGTTCTATCTCGAGGAGTATGAAAAGGCGGCGTCGCTCGCTCAACAGGCATGGGATCGGCGGGAGAAAGAGCCCGCCTCCGTGGCCCAATCGCTTTGGGAAGCCGTTACGTTGGGGCTGTCGTTGGTTCGAATGGGAAGAGACGCCGAGGCCGAGCCTCATCTCGAGTTCGCGAATTCGCGCGGGATGGGTTGGTGTTACAACCTCGTTCCGATGTTCGCGCTGGCCGGCCGCATGGAATACCACTATCGCGAAGCGTCGAAGACCCGTAGCGGACTCGAGCGGAAAGAAAAGCTCTCAAAGGCGGAGCTGGTTTTTAAGCAGTACCGCAAGTCCGACCCGGACGACAGGTTCCAGATTCCGGCTGCCGAAGCCCACCTGTCGATGGCGAGAGTTCAGCTTGCGAGCCATGACCGGGACGAGGCAATCAGGCTGGCGCATCGCGCATTGGCGATCGCCCGCAAAGAGAACTGGCCATTCCAATATGCGTCGGTGGTCAGTCGGGCCATCAAATTCCTGACCGGGGAATTGAAGCAACCGGCCTCGGCAATCGAAGAACCCAGTTTTGAAGCCTTGAATCATGACGAGCGATTGGGCGAATGGATGAAAGCGAGGACGGCCCAAAAATGAATTCAGGACCGGAACGGTGGACACGGGACGAGAGGCGCCAGGCGCTGAAAGCCTTCTTTGAAAGCGAGGAGGCTCGGCGGTTCCTGGACGTATTCTCGCTCGACTGTACGGCGGAAGAAGACCGGGCGGTCTTCCTGCGCGACGCCGAACGGCGATTCCGCTCCGATGACGAAGAGACGACGCGTTGGTGGAACGGACTCCGCGCTCTTGTCAAAAACGCGCCTGATCGCGATCTCGCGCTGGCCGAGCCCCTGGCGCAACACGGCGTCGCAATCGAAGAGCTTTACGAGTGCTTGCCGGAGGACTTCGATCATCTGGCGTTGATTGACGCGATCCGCACGGTCCGCAACATTCAGAGCGGTGGCGGCCGCGGCCTTCAGCACGGCGTCACCATTGTTGACGGTTGGACGGATGAGCAAATACGGAGCCGGTTGGAGGAAGTGAAGGCGCAACTCAATTGGGCCGGCGCGGACAGCGAGACTCGCCAACGGTGGGAGTCTTTTGAAAGTGAGAACACGTCTCGGTTGACGGTGGTGCTGCGAGTGGCTGAAGAGTTGGCGAATCGTAAAGCTACGGTGAAGGATTTTTTCACCGCCACCGATCATGCCAACACGGCGAACATTCGGGCGGTGCTGCATTACCTCGATTACATGCGCCTAAAACAAGCGGGCGAATCCAACGATGGACGCACGAGAGAGAGAGATCAGGAAAGCGGGTCAGGCTTGACCACCGGCGGATCGAGGTGGTGGTTGAAGCCCGCGCCGGGAATGACGATAGTTCGAGGCTGGGCTGACGAGCAAGTAAGGAGGCGGATCGAGGAGGTGAAGACGAAGCTGGATTTGGATGGCGCTCCCAGTCAGGCGCGGCAATGGTGGGAGTCTTTCGATATGGAAAACGAGGAACGGCCGGTGCTCGCGTTACGGTTGGCGGAGGAGCTTGCCAACCGAAAGAGCACGATTGCCGACTACTACGGCGTGTTCGCTTTCTCCGGCGCAAAAGACATTCAGGCCAATCTGGCTTATCTCGATTACAGCCGCCTGGCGAAGGAAGAAACTGAATACGAGACAGTCCTGCTGGATGATAAAGGGGACACAATGGAGCGCCGCCGAGGCAGGGCGCGCCAGTTTATCGAAGAACTCGTCCCCGGCGTTGCTCTCGAAATGGTCGAGATTCCCGGAGGAACGTTCGTGATGGGATCGCCAGAGAACGAAGCGAATAGTCACAAGGATGAGAAACCGCAACACGAAGTTTCGGTCCCGTCATTTCATATCGGCAAGTTCGCCATTACTCAGGAGCAATGGAACGTCGTCGCCCAATGGGAGAAAGTCGACAACGAATTGAACCCCGACCCCTCCCATTTCAAAGGCAATGATCGTCCGGTCGAGAATATCTCATGGCTCGACGCCAAGGAATTCTGCGCGAGACTTGCCAAGAGAACGGGACGTGGATATCGTCTTCCGACCGAGGCGGAATGGGAGTATGCGTGCAGGGCGGGAACGACGACTCCATTCGCGTTTGGCGAAACAATCGCTCCGGAGGTTGTGAATTATGACGGCAACTACCCTTATGCCAACGCGAAGAAAGGTACGAAACGCGGTGAGACGACGCCGGTTGGAAGCCTGGGCATAGCAAATTCATTCGGGCTATTCGATATGCATGGCAACGTGTGGGAATGGTGCGAAGATGTGCGGCATGAGAACTATCAGGATGCGCCAACGGATGGCTCGGCATGGTTGAGTGACGGAGACTCAAGTAAACATATGCTGCGCGGCGGTTCGTTTATCCTCAATGGTGACTTCTGCCGTTCCGCGTACCGCCACTTCTCTGCGCCAGACTTTCGCAACCTCAACGTTGTTGGTTTTCGTTTGGCCGTTTCGGCGAGGACTCTGTAGCCCTTGGCTCTTTTGCCCTCTTGCCCTTTGCGCTGCGAGCGAAGCGAGCATGAAAAATGTTTTAGAAAGGCTATTTTGAAGAATGTGTCTGGACGCCGCACCCGAGCGCGGTCCGCACAAACGAGATTCCCTCGTTTAGGGATGACGAGGCATGGATATTGGGACGGATCTTTGGGCTCCTCTAATTTTCACCCGGCTTTAGCAGGGTCCGCAGTTCGGCCATTTCTTCCACCCTCCGTAGGAGGGTTATGTTTATAGTACGTGTAGTGGGACGCTCCGCCCTCCGTAGGAGGGCCATGTGTTCTCTGAAATGGAGGCCGCCTTGTTGTTCG
>JAHFUG010000037.1:0-7752 GCA_023265195.1 Blastocatellia bacterium
GTTGGTCGTGCAACCCTTGGTCGGTTGAATATGAACCGTGAGACACAGTTGGCTGCTCGACTTCAATGGATGCGACTCGGGCTCTTTCCATAATAGAAACCTCTTTTGTCATAACTCAAAAAGGAAACCGATTGATGGATTTCGGGCGCGTGTTTGTGCTGCCGGGGGTCTGCTGATAGTCGGGTTTGGGCGAACCGGTAACGGCGCCGTGGCAGCGCTTCGCCAGTTGCGTGCAGTTGAGTTTCTGGTCGAAGCGGGTTTATGTGTCTGGAAGCGATCAAGCGAGCCGACCTTCAAACTTCGGGACGCGCTTGCGGTCAGCCTTACAATGTACAATTCGCCACAACTGACATAAATCATCCACTCACTCTGTACCGCCGAATAAATTGCAAATTGCAAGCCTGACCTCGATTCTTGAGTGACCACTGCCACTCGCCTCATAGAATATGTCAAACGATCATCAGGAGACGTACTTTTTTGAACAAGTGCCGGTCTTGAGACTGCGCTATGGACCGGCCTCAGCTAACCGGTCTTAGGTCCCAACATCGGATCGATAGACTTCCCGATGCCTCCGAGACTCATGAGAAATTGCCGCGAAGCAACCACGGCAGTCCGTCCGGAAAAGCACGTCTTAACATGATCGTTAACAAAATACGTTAGTGTATTTATGAAATGGACGACTAACCTGGCAAATCACTTTTGCAATTGCGTCCGAGCTTCCGGGAGAGTCGGGGAATTGCTAGGCCTGGGGAGGTAAGCGAGTCGATTTTCGATTGACGACGCTGCCTTAGTCATGCTTCCTGAACTAAGACAGCGCACACTTATTGCACTTCGCGTTCACCGTATTTTGATGGGCTGCCAAGACTCCGGATGCCCGAACGGCTTGGTTGCATAACCAAACGCCAAGTCTGCTGGAAACTCGTGCTCGAAGACTATGTAAGCAGCGGTAGAAGCGGTCAGGGCATTACCAGCCCCAAAAAACTTCATATGGACTCCTTTGATGTCAACGCTACCCTCGACAAAGTCCTCAAGCACAGACGTCAGACCACCTCCGTCCGTGGGTCCAATGCCCCTCATTACCGGTTCCGGCCCAGCACTTGGATAGGCAATTCGCCAGTAGCGAATTTCTCCGAAGCGTGGAGCAAATTCAACGGCACGCAGATCAGGGTTGCCCAAATATGTGTTATGGACCTGTCCCTTGAGATTTGTCGCTTCTTCTGCTGTCTTTCGAGGTGGTCGATGGTCTAAGGCTGCCCGAACCTCCTTTGCCCAATCTGAACTACGCAGGTCAACACAAAGTCGAACGCGTAGCGGAGCGGGAAGTTCTGAAACCGACACTTCGTGCAAGAGTCCAATGAGAGGGAAGTCTTGACGTTGAGCACTTAACGCTCGATCCAAAGCGTATTCCAATTCCTCTCGGCAGGCCTGACTTTCCAAACTTTCCTTAGTAAGAAGGATGGCCCAGCCATGTAGCTGAGGGTCCTCAATTCGGGCGGCTATTTGTTCCCACAAACGCTGACCTGCAACTAGGGCAATCTTATCAAAAATCACATCAATGCCCGCCTTGCTTAACTCCCGGACGATAAAATCAAAATCGCCCCCGGCATTGTTCTTCCAGGCGTATGTTATCCATAATTTCGGTTTTGAGGCGTTGCTCGTAGTCATTGAGTCTGTTTCTCCCTGAACCGTTTTGAGTGCGTGAATGGTCCTTGGTCCAGCTCCCTCTTTCTGCAATCGATCGAGCACCCTGTCGTTCAACTGAAATTCGACTCCCCTCTTTCTTATTTGAACGGCAATCGCATTGTCGGGTGTTCGATTTCTGATAAGTTGTTCGATTTGTAACAAGCTCAATGGGCGTTGGTCATGAACAGATTGAGGGACCCAAATAAACGGGGAAAAAAAGGGAATAGTGGAAAGCAAGAAAAGAAAGATCAGATAGGATGGCACAACACCACATTTCATAGGTAACTCTCTCGGAATTGCTATTTGTCGAGTATCTTGATTGTGTTCTGGACCTTTCTCTTCAACTCCAATGCCTCCTTGTTCGAGGGAGAAACTCTCAAAGCTTTGTTGCATTCCGAGAGTGCCGATTGGAATTCTCCCTTTTCAAACAAAGTGCGACAATCTGTGGTATATCGACGTGCAGCCTGCCTTTCCTCGAGAGACGGTGTCGACGGTGGCATAAGCGCTCGGGAGACTGCATTGGGTGGGGGAGAGGGCGCAACTGAATTGCTTGTCGGGATGAGGCGTGCGTTGAAATTACCAGTATCAGCCGGGACGATTTGCCAGTCCCCTTTCTCAAAACCGTCAGCCTCAATCCAGATGTGAACTTCTTTCTTCGGTTCATCAAGTCGGAACTGAACAATCCCGTTTGTATCGCTCGACTGAGTCGTTGGCGGTACACCTTCGCTTTCGAGTCTGACGTTAGCGCCTCTTATTACCGACTCGGTAACCGTGTTTCTCACGCTGACGACCAGAGATTTTGGAGATCTAGATAGTCTCCACCACCCAGCCGCGATCGTGGCTGCTACTAAAGTACAAATCCCCACAATGACTGACCCTCTGACACTGATCCAGGCAGCGCGGGTAATAGGATCTTCTCGTTTCTTTGGCTGGGAGACCTTGTTTGGCATAGCAAGAAACAACCTCCTTCTGTAAGATCCGTCTCGCGGTTAGAAAAGACAAATACTCAGATTGAAATCAAAGACAATTATACGCCCTGTGTCTGGTCAGGCCCAGCAGCACACAACAGTCAGCGCTGAGAGATGTCAGGCTTGACACAGATGACATTCGCCCAGCGTCGGCGAGAGATTCCGCCAACCATTACAGAGAGGCAGTAAGCCCATACTGTAAATCACGAGTGTCGCATTCCGAATTGAGCACGACGGACATCAGAGAACAGAGGTCAGAGGCGAGAGTCTGAAGGCAGAAGGCGTCACGATCAGGATCAGTGCTAGAAGGTTATGCTCACTCAATAGTCATGAAAAGATTCAGGTACGAAGGGACGGACGATGAGTTTACCGTCGATCTCCCAAGCGAACTCGAGCGAAGACTTGAAGCAGAATCCAAACGACAAGACATCAGCACGGATGCCGTGGCGCGGAAAATGTTTGGAGGAAGTGTGATGGGAACCGGGGCTTGAATACCAACCACGGCAGTGGGTGGATTGTTCATTCCAGCCTACACGCCAGCCACCTGCGACCCCTGTTCCCTCTCTCGCGCGCCCCTCGCGCCGCGAGGGGCGTGCGAGAGAGGGAACACACAGAGAATGCGCGGACCCTTTCCTTGTAGGTTGGAATGAACGATCCCCCAACTGCCACAATGACAGGTCAGTCGGGTTTGACCGCGGGTTCGTTATGTAGCCGTTCGGCTAGCCACAAGTTCACCAAGGTTTCAGGTAAGACTCCTCGTACCCGCGCCTGAAGCTCAAGCTCGGCGTAGACCTGCGGGTCGACTGTTATTCGCCGTGTGCGTTGTGCCCTTACCTCGAATTCGACTTCATGGGTTTGATCCCAGTAATCCGCCAGACTATGCGCGTCCCAGAACTCGCCGACCTCTTCCAATGTTCGTGCCTTGGAGAGAGTCGTTAGTTGTGCATCACGATTCTCATTTTCGTTCATAACGTTTTCGCTCCTTATTATCCATGTTTCGCGCGCTCAAGATAAGGGCAATGTTCCCAGGCTTGTAAATGAAGAACGCGATGACGTACCTGCCAGCATCCGTCTGCCCACTCGCTGAATAGACATCTTGACCTGGCGTGTGCCCTGACTCGATGAAACGAAACCGCGGCGCATCGAAGAAGATTTCCTCGGCTTCATCTTGGGTGACCTGATGTTTGGCGGCCAGCTTTTCAATGATGTCCGGCAACCAGATGAAATCATCAATGTACATCGATCTTACCGCCGTCTGTTAGACTGATCGCGATTCTATCAGAAGTCACCTATTGACGATACGTTCGATGCACGGCAACCCATGCAGGGATAGGCAGGGAGGTGTCAGGCTTTACATGATGACATTCGCGCAGCGTTGGCGAGAGATTCCGACGACCATTCCAAAGAAGCAGGAAGCCCCTACTGTGAATCACGAGTGTCGCATTCCGAATTGAGCACGACGGACATCAGAGAACAGAGGTCAGAGGCGAGAGTCTGAAGGCAGAAGGCCTCGCGATCAGGATCAGTGCTAGAAGGTTATGCTTACTCAATAGTCATGATGACGCTTTCGGTACGAGGTCACGGACGATGAGTGTTTCATCGATTTCCCGAGCGAACTCGAACGAAGACTTAAAGCAGAAGCCAAACGACAAGGCATCAGCACAGATGCGCTGGCGCGGAAGATATTGGAAGAGGAAGTTGGAAGAGAAACTACGACTCGAAGACCAGAATGGCTCGTCTGGTTTGCCGCGTGTTCTTGCTAGCAATCTTCCAATTAGAGACCGTCCCCGCGAGGCTGAATGCCTCCGGACACACCGCGACGAATATGCGGATTGAGCCTGTCCATTGTGAAATCACAAATGGTTGCGCTAAGCTGAACCTCAACTGATTACGTTTTCAGGAGGCGAGAAGATGAAACAATCTTTCACCGCTAGTCTTTGGCAGGAAGGCGAATGCTACATCGCGCAATGCACGCAAGTGGACGTCGCCAGTCAGGGATCGAACGAAGACGAGGCCCTCGCAAATCTGTGCGACGCACTTGAACTCCATTTTACACAGCCCATCGCGACCGAAATGCCGCGCGTTCGCCATATCGAGATAGACATCAGAGCCGCATGAAGCCGCTACCGTTTCGCGAAGTAAAGCGCAAACTAGAAGCGGCTGGTTTTTCCGAGGCCGGACAGACTGGCAGTCACATTAAGTTCGTCAGAGTGACAGCCTCCGGTACACGCACGGCAGTTGTTCCTAAACATCAGAATGTTGCCGCCGGAACTATTCGAAGCATATTGCGGCAGGCCGGAATCAATTCGGACGAGTTCGATGCGCTTTGAGAGAGTCCTATTGTGACCAAAGTCAAGGACCCCATCGCCGCGTTCATCGAAGCCACGTGTGTTCCAATCGACGAGTCTCACGCTTCCTGGCAGCTTCAGGAAGCTGAAGCAATCCTCGCGGCTCACCCTGAAGTCGCAACCGCCAATGTCTACACCGCCGCCATCCTGGGTCACCCCGAGACCGTCAATCGCTTCATTGCCGACGACCCATCGAGCGCCACCGCAAAGGGAGGTCCGCGCGGTTGGGACGCGCTCACCTATCTTTGCTTCTCAAAATATCTCCGGCTTGATCCGGCCCGCTCGGAAGGTCTGGTGCGGGCCGCGACCGTTCTGCTCGACAACGGGGCAAGCGTTAACACCGGATTCTATTCTCACGATTATCAACCACCACAGTTGGAGAGCGCGATCTACGGCGCTGCCGGGGTGGCCCATCACGCGGAGCTGACTCGCTTGCTGCTCGAGCATGGCGCCGACCCGAACGACGGCGAGACGCCTTATCACGCGCCCGAAACATACGACAATCGAGCCGTGAAGGTCCTCGTCGAGAGCGGCAAGCTCAATGAGGATAGTCTGGCGACGATCCTGCTGCGAAAGTGTGATTGGCACGACTACGACGGCATCCAGCTGCTGCTTGAATCAGGCGCCGATCCGAATCGGATTTTGCGGTGGGGTGTGGCCGCTCTTCATCAGGCCGCGCGGCGAGACAATTGGATCAAGGTCTTTGAGCTGCTGCTGGATTACGGAGCCGACCCCGGTCTCGTGGCCGACGGAAAATCGGTCGCGGGGATCGCGGCGCGAAGAGGACGAGGCGACGTGCTCGAGCTCTTGGAACGACGCGGCTTTGCAATCGAGCTTGAAGGAGTCGAGCGATTGCTGGCCCCCTGCGCCAGGAACGATGCCGCAACGGTTCGTTCCATCGCCGATAGCGAACCCGATCTGGTTCGCGCAATCGTCGCCGAAGGAGGCAAGCTGCTCGCCGAGTTCGCGGGCAATGATAATAAGGATGGCGTTGAACGGCTTCTCGATCTCGGCGTCGAGGTCAGCGCCGTGTCCAAAGAGGGCGACGGATACTTTGGCGTGGCCACCAACAGCATGGCGATTCACTCGGCCGCCTGGCGCGCAAGCCACTCGACTGTGAAGCTGCTCATCGAGCGGGGAACGCCGGTCAACGAGACGGACGGCAAGGGGCGAACTCCGCTTGTGCTTGCGGTGCGCGCCTGCGTCGATTCGTACTGGACTCGCAAGCGCTCGCCGGAGTCTGTGGCGGCGTTGCTCGAGGCGGGAGCGACTTTGGATGGCGTCGTTTTGCCTTCGGGTTATCCTGAGGTTGACGAGTTGCTCGAACGGCACGCAAAGTGACGGCAGGTGCGGGCCGTTGAGAACGAGGCATTCTCCGGTTGTCGGACTCGAATGGATGATCGCAATCGACAGACGCCGCCAGGAGGTCCAATGTCTTCGACCGAGGAAGTAAACAAGAGTGTTGTGCGGCAATACGTCGAAGCGTTCAATCGCGGCGATCTTGTCGCGCTTCAAGAGCTGTTCTCAGAAGACGCGGAGATTCAGGGTGTCTTGGGCAAAGGCTTGATGGACAAAGTCCTTCCGATTTGGCGACAACTGATTGAAGGCTACGGTATCCAGATGACCCTTGAAGACCTCGTGGCCGAAGGTAACGTGGTGGCTGCGCGTTACACCGAACGCGGAACATTTCGGGCGCCCGCCTTTGGCCAACAACCAACCGGCAGGTCGTACGAGCTTGTTGCAATGGAGTGGTTCGAAGTCAGGGACGGCAAAATCTGTCGCCGCTGGGGCGCGCGCGACGCAGCCTCACAAGCTCGCCAGATGGGCATCCCGCTCCAGTAGCATTTTGAAAGCGGCAATCGAACGATGAAAGACAGTCGCACACACTTCAGCAGGCGCTCTTTCTGCACGATTGCGAGTGGAGCCGTCGTCTCGTTTGCGCTAAGCCCTGCTTGCCGCCGTCGTAGTTGGTCCAACCTGCCGAATGATGGAAGGCTTACCGCGCGACCGCACTACACAGGCAAGTCATCCGTCAGCGGACAGGTTAAGCTCGGACTGGAGAGCAAGCGCGACGCGATCCTTCAAGCGCCTCGATCCGAAACTCAGTCAACTTTTCCGCTGTTAGTGCTCTTACATGGCGCCGGTCAAAGCGCGGAGGACATGTTTTGGTATCTCGGTTCGGCGCCCGAGGAGGCGGGTGTGGCCGTTCTTGCTCCGAATTCTCGCGGACAAACCTGGGATGCGCTCATCGACGGTTTTGGGGCTGATGTGGAATTTTTGAATCGCGCGCTGGAACGGGTTTTCGAAACTGTGCCGGTCGACGCCACACGAATTGCCGTGGGAGGATTCTCCGATGGCGCGACCTACGCAATCTCGCTGGGATTAATCAACGGCGATCTCTTCAACCACGTCGTTGGCTTTTCACCGGGTTTCGTCGTTAACGGCACGCCGCAGGGAAAGCCGCGTTTCTTCATCTCGCATGGAACGCGAGACCACATCCTACCGATCGACGGATGCGGCCGCGGAATCGCCACCGACTTGAAGGCGCGTGGGTACGAAGTTACTTTCCGAGAATTTAACGGAGATCACGAGATACCGGCTGACGTCGCACGTGAAGGTCTGCGCTGGCTAGCAACGAACGCCGCAGTCTGAAAATGCTGTTAGAGCCGTCAGCTACGGGCTTGAGTTTGAATTCCGACGGATGGCGGAATAGAGCCGCGGATAAGTCCGCGAGCCCGGGGTGGAAACCCGAA
>JAHFUG010000037.1:7852-27263 GCA_023265195.1 Blastocatellia bacterium
TCCAATCACGCAGGAGGTGTCCAATCACGCAGGAGGTGTCAGGCTTGATATTGTTGACGTTTGCGCTCCTCATAGGACCTGCGCCAATGGCCTGAGAAACTTGGCTGCGCATGCGATCGCTGGGATAGAGATTCCCGCTGGCCCGATTCGTGAGCGCCAATGACCTGAGAAACTTGGCTGCGCATGCGATACTCACGGATAGCAGGTCCCGCTCGTCAGTAACGAAGCGTCATACTTAACCAAAGAGCGTCTGGAAGAAACAATCAGAGGGGTGATTCGCGGATGCAAGCGAACGAAACGAATCCCCGATCCCACCGCCGACGAGTTAGCCGCGGCCCTTGAGGCGCGAGTGGGCGATCTGTTTGCCAGGAAAAAAGATTATCTCGCTGGCGAAACCGAAAGCAGAGAACTGACCCAGTCGATCCCTTCGCTTCTCGCTCGTTTGGGTAGTGTCTTAAAGTGCGCCCATTTTCTATCCCGATCGTTTGGCGCGGAATGAATGTACCGGCGGCGCTGGGTGGCCGCCCCTCCTGAGGGATCGGTTCTTCGCAAGAAGAATACGCGCCGGAAGGACGGGCGGCCACGGAGAGCCGCCCGCACATTCATTCCGCGCCAGACAGTGAAACGGGAAGTCACTTTTTGCGCCTCCTTAGAGTTCACGCTTCCGCGCGATGCAGCCTAAAGGCTGAACTCTGAACTTCCGCCGCCCAGACAATCGCGCGCCCCAGACAAAACACTGTCGCTGGGCGCGCCAGCGCGCGCTGGCGTTGACGCATTGGAGGACCAAGGCGTCTGACACACGGCCAAGAGAAGATGCGGGGCCGGCCCCTTCCGTCCTCTTGGTGCGCTTCCGCTTGACGAAGCTTGACAAGGGACGTTTTGGGCTATAGATTTGGCGCCGGTAAATTGAGCTAAAGAGGCCCCGACGAAGTTGCTTCACCCTGGCCGGCACGCGGCTGGGTTCATAGGACCGACCAGTGAAGTGCGTTATGCACCCCTTCTTCCTTCGAGAAGGCATGGGTATGGCTTTCGTACCCCAACTTCTTCGCAGGCCGAAATCAACAGTGGAGCGATGCTGACTGTAGGGTTCGAGAATTAGCCCGCGTTTCGTGTCTACCGCGGCGGCGTCATTTTCTTCCTGAGTGCGGCCGGCGGAGCGCGACTTCGAAATTCCTCGAACACCGATCAACTTGGCGTCGTCCAACGAGCACTCCAGGTGGCGTGTGTGCAACCGGCGTTGAATGACTCGCCCGCTCAGCGAGTCTTTCGCCGGCATTCACCTGCCTGGAAGGTTTGAAGACTCGTCACGAATCCGTGATCGATTGATTGATAAGCCGGACAGCGAGCGGACATGGGTATGAAGAAGTTTGGGGGAGCCAGGCTCATACTTTTCTTTGTCATCCTGACCTTTGTGCTCACTCTGGTTGTGATCTACACGTGGGAGGGGCTACTGATGAAGCCTCTCTATTCTTACGTTGAGAGCCTGTATCCCGGCCCGGAAAACAGTGACTACCGGTGGAGAGTAGCTCAACGGATCGAACACTTCTTTATCTCTTCCACCGTTGACGCCATCGTGGTCACCGCGCTGCTTTTGCTGGTCCGCAGACAGCAGCGCGAGTTACGTGAGAGCGAGGAGCGCTATCGCGCGGTCTTCGAACAAGCCGGTGACGGCATCGGCGTCGTCAGAGCCACTAATCATCTGGTTGTGGAGGTCAATAAAAAATTCGGCGACATTCTCGGTTATCAACCGAATGACCTGCAGGGGAAACACATCTGCGAGTTGTTGGAGAGCGGCGGCGCGGAATCCGGCTCCGGAACGCTCTCGGAGTTGATGCTTTGCGGTCCGCGGAACCGCGGCGGCCGAGCGCCAGCCCCATTTCCCGCCGAAGCCGAAATCACGGTCAACTCGGCGGCGGGCTCGTTATTGCCCTTGTCGGCCTCGTGCAGCACGCTCACTACCGGCAAGGAAACCTTCCTCATACTGATCATTCGCGATCTGACTGAGCGAAGGCGTCTGGAGCGGCAGCAAGATCAGATGAGAGCTCAGTTGTTTCAGACCTCGAAGCTGGCGTCACTCGGCGAGTTGTCGGCGGGCGTCGCGCACGAGATCAACAACCCGCTCAGCGCAGTCATCAACTTCGCGCAGTTGCTGAAAGACGACGGCGACGCCCGCGGCGAAACCAATCAGATGATGGTGAACGGCATAATTGACGAAGGCAGGCGGATCGCGGCGATCGTGACCAATCTGCTGACCTTCGCGCGTCAGGATTCATACGCGGCGTCGGAGCAAGTCGAGATTGGCCGGGTGATCGCCGACGCCATGTCGCTGTTTGGCCATCAACTCAAAAGAGACGGCATTTCCGCGGTCATTGATATAGACGGCGGCGTTGGGCCGATCCTCGCGAGCGCATCCAGGCTTCGCCAGGTAATCGTCAACCTGATAAGCAACGCCCGTCACGCCCTGAGAGCGGACCCGCGCCAATCCAAAATACTAAGGATCACCGTTCGGCAGGTTGAGTCCCAGGGCCGGCGGCATGTTCATATCGAGTTCTTCGACAACGGAGTAGGAATACCGGAAGAGAATATCGACAAAGTGTTCGATCCCTTCTTCACCACCCGGCGGAACAGCGGGGGAACCGGACTGGGGTTGAGCCTTAGCTTCGCCATCATTCATGACTATGGAGGAAGGATAACCGTGGAGAGCGAGCCGGGCGGCTTTACCCGATTCATCGTGGAGCTGCCGGCCAAAGCCGCGGAGGAGGCGCCGTATGCCGAAGGTTCTGTTGGTGGACGACGAGCCTAATATACGCTGGACGACCGCGGAGTTGTTGAAGCGGGAGGGGTTTGAGACGCTGGCCGCCGAGGACTTCGATAGCGCCCTCGCTTTGGCCAGAATCAACGATTTCGACGCCGCCCTGGTTGACATAATTCTGCCGCGCCTGAGCGGAATCGAACTTCTCAAGGAGTTCGCAAAGAGAGACTCCTATACTCCAGTGGTCATGATGACCGGAGAGCCGAGCCTAACCGACCTGCCGGAAATCGTGCGCGCGGGGGCGTATGACTTTCTCGCAAAACCACTGGTGAAGGAGGTCTTGATCCAGACCGTCACCAATGCGGTGGAAAACAAGCGGCTAGTCGACGAGAAGCGCAGGCTCGAGATGGAGGTAAAAAGGCACACGGAACAACTCGAGACCATGGTCGCCGAACGCACGCGAGAGTTGGCGGACGCCCACAGTTTCTTGAATACGGTCCTAGACAGCTCGATGGAGTACGCCATTATCGCGACCGATCTCGCCGGCCGCGTGATTCTCTTCAATCGGGGCGCCGAGTTGCTTTTTGGCTTTCAGCCCGGCGAGATACTTGGGAAATCCGCCGCGGAATTGAGCGGAGACGGCGACGGGAACGGCGGCGATGAAAGCGTCCTCTTGGCGTTATGCCGCAAAGCCTGCGCAACCGGCCGTCTCCAAAGCGAAGCGCCGCTCGGCCGATCCGGCGGGAACAGGTTTATCGCGTCGATCGCGGCTAATCCATTGCGAGAAGCGGACGGCCGGGCCCTGGGCTACCTGTTCATAGTTAACGACGTCACTGCCCGAAAGCTGGCTGAAAGCGAGATGCGTGAGATGCAGGCTCGTCTCGCCCACAACGAAAAGATCGCGGCTCTGGGCCGGGTGGCGGCGCAAGTCGCGCACGAAGTAAAGAATCCGCTCACCGGATTGCGCCTGTTCGCTCTGCATTTGAAGGCAAAGGTCACCGGGAAGCTGGCCGCGCAGGAAACCACTCTGCTGGACAAGATCATCGATGGCGTCGACCATCTCTCTAGTACGGTGGAGAGGGTGCTGGACTTTGCCCGCCCGATAAGCCTCGCGCGCCGATGGTCCGACCTTAACCTCATCGTAGCCGGCGCGGCCCAGGTTCTTGAACCCCAGATTGCGGCGAGTGGAATTCAGGCGGAGATTCGTCTGTCCGAGCCGCGCGGCGGAATGGCCGGACTGTTTGACGAGGTGTCGCTCCGCTCGGCTTTCATCAACTTGATGTTGAACGCCGTCGAAGCAATGCCGGGCGGGGGCCGGATAACGGTTGTTACGGAGAAGCGCGAGAGCGCATTTCATGTGACGATCTCCGACACCGGCCGCGGGATGAGCGCCGAGGATCTTAAGCACGTATTTGAGCCGTTTCGCTCGACCAAGGGAAGCGGCCTGGGACTTGGAATGTCTTACGCGAAAAAAATCATCGACGAACATGGCGGAAGGATCGTGGTGACGGGCGGCCACGGAGTCACAGTGGAAATCGCTCTGCCAGGGGAGGACCAGGAAGTTGGCGCAGCCAAGTGAGAGAATTCTGGTGGTGGACGACGAGCGCGCGATAACCGACGCCTTGCGGGTTATCCTCGCCGATCATGGCTACGCAGTGGAAACCGCCGGCACCGTTAGCGAGGCCAGGCGTATTCTGAGCGGCCGCCAGTTCAACCTGGTGTTCACCGACCTGAGATTGCCCGACGCAACCGGCCTGGAGTTACTCTCTCGAATAAAAAGCGACGAGCCTGAGATTGAATTCATTCTGATGACCGCGCATGGCTCAACCGACGTGGCCATCGAAGCGATCAAGAGGGGGGCCTTCTACTACATCGAAAAGCCGTTTACTCCGGATCAAGTTGTCGCTCTTGCGGAGCGCGCATTGGAGCGTGGCGCGATCAAGCGAGAGAATCAAACGTTGAAGCTCTCAATGACCGTGAAAGGCGGAGCGTTTGGGATGATCGGCCGAAGCCAGCCGATGCTTCAGATATACGAGACCATACGCACGGCCGCGGACTCCGACGCGTCAGTGTTGATAGAGGGCGAGAGCGGCACCGGCAAGGAGATGATAGCGACGGCGCTCCACCTCAACAGCAAGAGGGCCCGGCGGCCCTTCGTTCGCATCAACTGCGCGGCCATTCCGCGTGAGCTCATCGAGTCTGAACTCTTCGGTTATCGCAGGGGCGCGTTCACCGGCGCTTTGCGTGACAAGCGTGGATTGATCGAAGCGGCTTCCGCCGGCACGCTGCTGTTGGATGAGGTCGCCGAAATGCCTTCCCACCTTCAGGCGAAGCTGCTGAGATCGCTTCAGGAGCATACGTTGCGCCGCATCGGCGACGAGCAGGAAACCAGCGTCGACTTCAGGCTGATCGCGGCGACGAATCGGGACACGCTGCAGGCGATTCATGAGGGTGTTCTGCGGGATGATTTGTACTATCGCATCAGCACCATAAAAATCTCGGCGCCCCCGCTGCGCGAGCGGCTGGGCGACCTTCCACTGCTGGCGGAAGAGTTTCTCGCTCGGTATTGCGAGAGGTATCACAAGTCAATCCGCGGCCTGTCCGAGACGGCTTATTCAGTGCTGGCGCGCTACCAGTGGCCGGGAAACGTGCGCGAATTCGAAAGCGTGATCGAGCACGCGGTTCTTTTCTGCGAGGGACATTTGATTACCGAGAGGTGCCTCCCCGAACAGGTCCACGATCTCCGGCCGGGCGATTACAAATGCGTGATAGCGCCATTCCTGACGCTGGAACAAATTGAACGCGAAGCGATCCAGCAGACCGTCGAGCGAACGGGCGGCAATGTCAAGAAAGCCGCTCAAATTCTCAGGCTCCATCGTCCGACGCTTTACCGAAAACTCAAAAAGTACGGCATAAAGACAAGCGATGCTGTCGCAAAATAGAACATCGCTTTCAACTAACGGCTCCCTATCCAGCGTCCCCAGCGCAGTCAGTTTCAAGCGATCGTTCAAACTTCGGAACCACCTGATTCCGTGTGACGCATACTCGCCTTATGAAATCATCAATGCTCGCATTCGGGCGCAAGACAAGACGGCGACGAATCCCGCGTGTTCTACTTTGAATCACGGCGACGGGCTTTGTGACTCATCGCGAAACACTGGCGAAGCCATGCTCGACCGCGTCAATCAAGCTAACCACTCACATATCTCGCCTTCTCGTCTCTTGCGGCGTCCGGCACGCTGCTTGCCCAAGCGGTTTCCAGGAGTCACAGCAGCTATGCAGCGAGAGTAATCCTCTTGCGACTGCTGTCAGCAACACCGACCGGCTCCTGGGAACAAGGCTCAAAAAGAAGAAAGGGCGCTGCTCTAACGAGGACCAGAGCGGCGTGAGATTTACACTGTCGCGCTCGCCGAGGGCGCCTTGGGATGAGTGCGCCCTTTCCTGACCCGATGAATACAACCGATGAACGGAAGACGAAGCAAGGATGAAGAGACGATGAAGACCCTCGAACCCTCACGGCAGATCAGCCCGGCGCTCGACACATCCGACCTCAACCTTGCGAGTTTTCTTCGTTGCCGTGGTTTCAAGATTCAAGAGATAAAGCGCGTAAACGGCAAGAGTCATTTTGTATTTCAGGAGACGCCCGCATTGCACTCGGCCATCCTGGACTTCGCCAACGACGGCGACGTCGGAGTGCGCTCGTTCTGCAATACGTTGAGAGACATGAAAGCCATCGCACGCTGAGCGTGCTTAAGGAACGAACATGAGAACCAGATACGAATCCGCGAGGGCCGGAGGGAACCCGTTCAAATCGGCTCGGCTGCTGCTTCCTTTCGCGCCGCTGCTGCTTTCATTCGCGGTGAGCTTCGCGGCGCCGCGCCAGTCCGGTGAGGAAACGCGCGGCAATCAAGGCGAAGTGAAGAGTGAGACGCGGACCCCGGCCAGGAAGACACGGACAATCGTCCAGGAAGGCGTCTCGATAGAATTCGCCATTGAACCCATCTACGGCGGCGAGTTGCTGGAGGGTGAGGACGCGCGGGTGAGCTTCACCATAACCGACGCGAGAACGAACCTGCCTTTGAACGGACTGCGCCCTTCGGCGTGGATGGACTTCAGGCCTGAAGGCAAGACGGCCGAGCCAACCAGTTGCCGTGAGAAGGTCCGGTCATTTCTTCAGGCAAGCCTCGGCTCCCGCCCGGATATCGACCTGAACTCCTATTACATTCTAGCTCTGAACGAGGAGGCCACGATCTCCGTAATCGATCCGCTGCTTGGTTACGGAGGCAGCAAATTGCTCACTCTGGTGTTCCTCAAGAGCCAGGGTGAAGACTGGGTGCTGAGCCGCGACCGGAGGAGACTCTTCGTCTCCATGCCAAAGGTCAATCAGGTGGCCGTCATCGATACCGCTTCTTGGAAAATCGAAGCGAACATAGACGCCGGGCCGAATCCCAACCGCATCGTTCTGCAACAGGACCAAAAGTACTTGTGGGTTGGAAACGACGCCGACGGAGCATCGAGCGGCGTGACGATCGTGGACACGGGCGATCTCAAAGCGGTCGCTCGAATAGAAACAGGGCCGGGTCATCATGAGATTGCGCTTGACGGCGGCGACCGCGACGCCTTTGTGACCAACAAAAGCGCTGGCACGATCTCGGTGATCGACGTGCGGAAGCTGAGCAAGATTAAGGATCTGAAAAGTGGAGGCATGCCCGGTTCGCTCGCATACTCGCCGTTGGGCAAGGCGGTCTACATCGCCAATGAAGACGGCGGCGTCACCGTAGTGGGCGGGGCGGATCCTGAAGTGCTTGTTCGCATACCTAGCGCGCCGGGGTTGAAAACGATTCGGTTCACTCCCGACGGCCGGTACGGATTCGTGGCCAGTCAAAAGGAGGACTCGGTACTGATCATCGATTCGGCCGGTAATCGGATCATTCACAGGCTGGAGGCCGGAGCCAAACCCGAGAAGATTTCCTTTACAAGAGACTTCGCTTACGTGTGGTCACGCGGGACCGAACAGGTAACGATGATCCGGCTCGACTCCATCGGCAAGAGCGGAAATCCTCCGACTATCGACTTTCCCGGAGGTCAAGCGGCGCCTGAGCAATCGCCAAACACGTCGATCGCTGATTCCGTGGTGGCCGCGCCGGAGAACGGAGCCGTGCTGGTGGCGAACCCGGTGGACAAGATTATCTATTACTACTCTGAAGGAATGGCGGCTCCGATGGGAAGCTTCAACAACTATGGCCGCGCGCCAAGGGCGGTGACGGTGCTGGACAAGAGCCTGCGCGAAATTCGGCCGGGCGTCTATTCAACCAGCATCAGGCTCACCGGCGGCGGAAGCTACGACGCCGCGTTCCTTCTCGATTCGCCGAGAATCATGCATTGCTTTGACGCCTCCTGGAAGTCGAACCCGGCGCTGGCGAAGAGGCAAGGGCCGCCGGTCAGGATCGAATCGTCGATCAAGGAAACAAAAATCGGAGTTGGAGAAAACGTCAAGTACCAGTTCAAGCTGCTCGACAGCAAGACAGGCGAGCCCAAGGCTGGACTGAAAGACGTCAACGTTCTTGTATTCCTCGCGCCCGGAACCTGGCAAAAACGGCAATGGGCGGCGGCCGTGGGCGAAGGTTACGAAGTATCGTTCTCACCGCCCGAAACAGGAGTGTATTACGTCTTCGTGCAATGCCCGTCGTTGCGGGTAAGCTACAACCAACTCCCTTACATCATTTTTGACGCGCGTGAAACGGGGAACTCTCCGTCAAAGACCGCCCAACAAAACTGATTCTAATATGGTGAATGGAGGATCTCATGAAACGGCTATTCTCGATTGCTCTTATCGCGCTTATCGGAAGCCCCGCCGCGGCGCAAACCAAGGCCGCCGGCCAGGCTCCGCCGCCGGCGCAGGCCGCGACGAAAACGGAAGATTGCGGCTGCGACGCAAAGGTCCCGGCCGATCTGTTCGCCATAGTCAACGGCGTGAAAATAACCGCGGGCGATGTTGACGAACCAATCAGGAAATCGCTGGACGGCGTGCGAAACCAGGTCATCGAAGCGCGCGGCCGTGAGCTCTACCTGCAGATCAACTCGAGACTGCTGGATGCCGAGGCGAAGAAGCGAGGGATCAACTCGCCGAAGCTGCTTGAACAAGAAGTTATCTCGAAGGTGAAGGACCCGGACGAATCGGAGTTGCAGTCCTTCTACGATCGGAACAAGAGTCGGATTCAAGGCGAGTTCAAGGACGTCAAGAGTCAGCTTGCCGAACATCTCCGAAACCAGCGCCAGGGCGAGGAAGCAAAGAAGTTCGCCGACCGATTGAGAGCGGGCGCGGACGTGAAGGTGTTCGTTGAAAAAGTGGCGGCCCCAAGCCGGGAGTCTGATCGGACGCGGGCGCTGGCGGCCGTGAATGGGGCCGAGATCAAGTCCGCAGACGTGGAAGACGCTCTGAAGCCTCTTGTTTTCGACGCGCAAGAGCAGATGTATAAGCTACGCAAGGGTCAGATGGACATGGCCATCAACAGCTTGCTGCTCGAGCAAGAAGCTCAAAGAAGAAAGGTGACCGCCAGGGCGTTGCTCGAAGCCGAGGTGACGCCGAAAGTGAAGCCCCTGAGCCGGGAGGACCCAAGGAAGTTCTACGACGAGAACAAAGAGAAGATCACCGGCGGCTACGACCAGGTGAAGGACCAGATCATTCAGTATCTGCGAGAGAAGGAAGAGTACGATGCTCAGGGAGCGTTCGCCGCCCGGTTGCGAAAGGCCGCCGCGATAGAGGTGTTCCTGACTGCTCCGGAGCCTCCCGTCTACAACATCGCGGCGGATGACCAGCCGTACAAGGGCCGAGCCGATGCTCCGGTCATCATTGTCGAGTTTACCGACTTCGAGTGTCCGAGCTGCGCTCAGACTCAACCGATCATCGAGCGGTTATTCGCCGAATACGGCGACAGGGTAAAGGTCGTCGTTCGAGACTTCCCGCTCGAGAAACATAAGAATGCGTTCAAGGCGGCGGAGGCGGCCGAAGCCGCGCGCGAGCAGGGAAAGTACTGGCCCTTTGTCGAGATGCTGTTTCAAAACCAGTCCTCGCTCGGAGTGGAAAGCCTGAAGGGCTACGCAACGCGGCTGGGTCTGGACCGCGAGAAGTTCGATCAAGGCCTGGAGAGCGGTCGCTTCGCGGATAAGGTTCAACGAGATCTCCAGGAAGGCATGCGGCTGGGAGTCAGCGGCACGCCGGCTGTGTTCGTCAATGGCCGCTTCATGACGGAGAGAAGCTACGAAGCATTGAAGAGCGAGATCGAAACCGTCCTCGCGCAACGATCAAAGGGGTCCGCGGTGGAAGGGCGAACCTCGAGGGGTCAAACAAGTCCGAGGCAATCCGGACACAGGTAATTTACACGAGTGAAGACAACACATCGAAAGCCGCGGGGCGCGCTTCGCCCCGCGAGGCTGGAGCTTTGCCCAGCACTGGAGGAGAGGTGACGAATAGACTCCCATCAACGGCGACGGCGGCGCTGCTGGCCTTGGTTCTAACCACTTTCAGTTGCGTGTGCGCTCCGGCAACGCCGGTTCGGAAGGTTCAGAATCCCGCGGTCGAATATATATGTCCGATGGACCCGGAGGTTAAATCCGCATCGCCGGGCAAGTGTCCCAGGTGCGGAATGACTTTGAGACAATCGGCGGCGCCAACCGGGAATGAAAGGGAAACTGCTTCCGGCAATTACGATTCAACACGGAAGCCGCTGCTGATCCCGGACTCGGTCGTCTACGATCAAAATCGGCGGAAGCTCAACTTCTATTCGGATCTCGTGAAGGGAAAGACGGTCGCCATCAACTTCCTCTTCACCACCTGCACGACGATCTGCCCGCCGCTTGCAGCGACATTTCGCAAGGTCCAGACGGAGATCGGGAGCGGCGTCGAGCTGATATCCATAAGCGTTGATCCGGTGACGGACGTGCCCGACCGGCTCAAGAGCTTTCTCGCGAAATTCAACGCCGGCCCGGGATGGACTTTCGTAACGGGCGAGAAACCCGAGATCGACTCGTTGCTGCGGGCGCTCGGCGCCTATGTCGGCGACAAGAACGAACACAGCCCCGCCGTTGTCATCGTGAATGACAAGACCGGCTTTTGGACGCGAGCCTACGGGCTCTCGTCTCCGGCCACGCTCATCAACATCATCAGGGAGGCGGCCGGCCCCGTGGCCAGGAATTGAGCATCGCCAACCGCGGGCGGGACGGGCGGTAAGCGAAACCGTGATGAGTACATCTCAACATCCTAGTGATTGTGGAATGGCGCAGGCGAATCGTTCAGCCTGTCTGGCGGTTAGCGAGTCTTCGTCGAGACCGGCGCCCGGCGCCGGCAGGCCCGATGCGAAGCCGCCGAATCACTCGCATTATCAGTTGCGGGCGCACCGCCGCGCCCGGCTCGTTACCAGCCTTCCCAGCTTGTTCGGCCGGTGCAGGCTCTTATCCGCCGCGAATGAGGCTAACAAAGCGCAACAGCCGGGTCTGGAAATCCCCGGCTTCAGTGGAGCGCTGAGGCTGGTGAAACATGCCTCAATCGCCGGCTGGAACAGACTGGTTGCCGCAAACGCTCGAAAGGAGAAAC
This sequence comes from Blastocatellia bacterium, assembly GCA_023265195.1. Taxonomy (GTDB): domain Bacteria; phylum Acidobacteriota; class Blastocatellia; order UBA7656; family UBA7656; genus QHVH01. Next base: position 19,198 of record JAHFUG010000037.1, read on the forward strand.
CTATGTTATTAACTTCTATTTTGAGAAAGGGGGCGAGGGGAATTCCGCTTGGCTGCGCCGCTCTCCTGCTGCTGTTGATTCCGGAGAGGGGAGCAGCGCAGACCTGCAGCAGAACCGTCAACGCCGACGTCGTAGCGCTCGATCAAGTCTTCTTTTGGAATCGCCTCGGAGCGGTTCAGCCGCAAGGCATGATCTTCGCGTTGCGGCGCGACGTCATCCCTATCGATCCGGCGAGAGGCATTGTCGCCGGCAACGTCCGGCTTAGGCCGGACAAGCGTCCGCGCCCAATCATCTTGCGCATGAATGTGGGCGATTGTCTGCATATCAGCTTTCAAAACCTGTTGAATTCCGTTCCCGTGGACGCGGAACAACCCGCTACGCGAAGCGCGGGGATCAACGTGATTGGGATGCAATTGTTTGGAGGCGTCGCGTCTGACGGCTCGAACGTCGGCCGCAATCCAAGCAGCCTGGCGATCCCAGGCGCCACGGCTAACTACACCTTCTACGCCGAACGCGAGGGCGGATACATGCTCCGCAGCACCGGCGCCAACACGGGCGGCGAAGGTGACGGCGGCCAGCTTGACGCGGGGATGTTTGGTTCGGTCAACGTTCAGGCGGCGGGAGCGCAGTGGTTCCGCAGCCAAGTCACCGCCGACGACCTCAATCTGGCGAAGACGGGCCAGACCGCCGACGGCCATCCCATAATCAACTACAACGCGGTGTATCCGGCCGGCAATCCGCGCGCCGGGCAGCCTATACTCAAGATGCTCGACGCCGGCAACAACATAGTCTACACCGACATCAACGCGGTGATAGCCGGATCGGATCCGATGGGAACCAGTCGCGGCGCGTTTCCAGCCGGGACATTCCGCGCCACTCCGGTCAACCCTAACCGCGATCAACCATATCGGGAATTCACCGTGATTTATCACGATGAGATCGGCGCGGTTCAAGCGTTTCCACAGTTCGAAGACCCGGTTCTCAAACACACGCTGCACAGTGTCAGAGACGGGTTTGCAGTCAACTACGGAACCGGTGGAATCGGCGCCGAGATAATCGCTAATCGAATCGGGGTAGGCCCGATGTTCGCGTGCACGGAGTGCAAGTACGAAGAGTTTTTCCTGTCTTCGTGGACGATAGGCGATCCGGCCATGGTAGTCGACGTGCCGGCTAATGCGCCTTGCACGCCGGCTCAGATCGCGACCGGCGTCTGCACTCCGGCTCCCGGCCGCAAAGCAACCAAGGCTCTATACCCGGACGACCCTTCAAACGTGCACCACTCCTACATCGGCGACCATACACGTTTCAGGATCGTCCATGGTGGAGCCAAGGAGCATCACATTCACCATCAACACACGCATCAGTGGGTTCACACCCCTGATAGCGACAACTCGACATATCTCGACAGCCAGGCGCTTGGGCCGGGCAGCTCCTTCACTTTGGAGATGACCTACCGCGGCGCCGGCAATCGCAATATGGCGGTTGGCGATTCGATCTTCCACTGTCACTTCTATCCGCATTTCGCTCAAGGCATGTGGGAGCTCTATCGCGTTCACGACGTCTTCGAAGCGGGCACGCCGTTGGATGCAAACGGCCGTCCGGCGGCGGGCACGCGCGCCTATCCCGATGCCGAGATACTGGCTGGGACTCCGATTCCCGCTCTCGTTCCGCTTCCAGGGTTGGCGATGGCGCCGATGCCGGCGGCCCAGGTCAGTATCGTGAATGGCCAGGTCCAGTTGGCCGGAGCCGGAAACCCTGGCTATCCCTTCTTCGTGCCGGCCACCGCCGGGCATCGGCCTCCGCATCCTCCGCTGGACACGATTGACGACGGCGGCTTGCCGCGCCACATCATCACCGGCGGCACGACCGAACACGTCGAAACGCGGCTGGACTTTCACAAGAGCCTCATCACCGCCAATGCTACGGCGGTTCCGGAGACCGGAGCGCCGGTCGAGCTGGCGGCGATGGCTTATCACGCCGCGCGCACCCACGCGAGTTTCACCCCGAGCGGCGCGGCCGCCAACTTTCTTACCAATGGCCGGCCGGCGGTTTCCGGCGCGCCTTACGCCGATCCATGCGAGGACGACGCTGGAAACGCCGCGGGCGTGGCTCGCACCTACAAAGCGGCGGCCATCCAGCTTGACGTGAAGCTCAACAAGGTCGGCTGGCATTTTCCGCAACAGCGAATCCTGACTCTATGGGGCGACGTAGCCGCCACTCGAGCCGGGACTCGTCCACCGGAGCCGTTCTTCTTCAGAGCCAACACGAACGACTGCATCAGCTACTACCACACCAACCTCGTGCCCAACGAGTACAAGCTTGATGACTTTCAGGTGCGGACGCCGACCGACATCCTCGGCCAGCACATCCATCTGGTGAAGTTCGACGTGACCTCGTCGGATGGAAGCGGGAACGGCTGGAACTATGAGGATGGAACATTCAGTCCGGATGAAGTGATCGAGCGAATCAACGCCATCAACGCCGCCGGCGGACTCACTCCGTTCGGCGGAGGAACGAAAACAGGTCTGGCCGCCAGGGCTCACCCGTTCTTCGGGACGCCAGGCGCGCAGACTACGGTTCAGAGGTGGTATGCCGACGCCACTCTGAATAACGCGGGTCAGGATCGAACTCTCCGAACCGTGTTCACCCACGATCACTTTGGTCCGTCGACGCACCAGCAAGTGGGGCTTTACGCGGGTCTCGTGATCGAGCCGCAGGGTTCACGCTGGAGAAACTCGGAGACCGGCGAAATTCTCGGAGGACGCTTTGACGGCGGCCCGACGAGTTGGAGGGTGGACATCCTGACCGCCAACACTTCGGACAGCTATCGGGAGTTCATGATGGAGTTCGCGGACTTCCAACATGCATACGAGGCCGGCGGCGGCGTCAATGGGCAAGGGCAGCCGGTTCCGGATCCGGCCCACGTAGTTAATCCGCCAGGAAGGATCGAGGTCGGCTTGCCATTCATAGTTGCCAAACCCAACGTTTGCCCAGGCGGCGTACCGCCTCCCTGCCCGGAGGCGATCGCATCGGCCGACGTCGGAACGATGGTCGTGAATTACCGCAACGAGCCGATCCCGTTCCGCGTACGCGACCCGCAAACGAACGCGCAAGCGCCCAGCAGCGCGGGCGAAATGTCGGGCGTGTTCCTCTCGCGCACGGATCTGTTCACTAGAGCCGATCCGCGAGTGAGGGTCCAACCGAACTTCTATCCGCCGTTGACCAACGGCATCCAGCCCGCGGATCCCTATACGCCGCTTCTAAGGGCGTATGAGGACGACAAGGTTCAGGTTCGCGTGCTGGTTGGCGCTACGGAAGAAGGCCACAACTTCTCGGTGCACGGAATGAAGTGGCTGTTCGAGCCTTCGGATTCGAACTCCGGATACCGCAACGATCAGATCATGGGTATCTCGGAACACTTCGAGTTCATCGTGCCAAGGCTCAGCATCCCGAATGCGCAAGACTCGTCCGCCGACTTCCTCTACAAGAACGGTTCGTCGGTTGACGACTTGTGGAACGGTCTGTGGGGCCTGATGCGCATCTACCAGGGCGCCCGAAACGACCTGCTCACGTTGCCAAACAACACGGACGGAAAGGCGCCGACGCCGAACAATCTCTCGAGATTCAACGGAGTCTGTCCCGACACCGCGACCGTCAGAAACCATGACATCAGCGCGGTGCTGGCAGCCGACGTGCTCACGGGAGGAAGGCTCGTCTACAATCCGCGCACGAACCTCGGCGCCAATCCCGCGGGGCCGCTCAACGATCCCACGGCAATTCTTTTTGTCCAAACCAACGACATCGGCGCGAATGGCAAGCTCAAGACGGGAGTCCCAATCGAGCCGTTGGTGCTGAGGGCAAACGCGGGCGACTGTATCACCGTTACGCTGCGCAACAAGCTGTCGTTCGATATGCCCGACCTGGACGGATTCAGCACGCTGCCAATGCTTGTGGACAACTTCAACGCCAATCAGATCAGTCCTGGAAGGCGCGTGGGGTTGCATCCACAACTGGTCACCTATGATATGAGCGGGACGAGTGACTCCACCAACGCAACAAAAGGCGATGGAGCCGACGTTGGGTTCAACCCACTCCAAACCGCGAACGTAGGTGAGACGATCACCTATCGGTGGTATGCGGGGGAATTGAACTTGAACTCGAGCGGAGCCCAGGTCGCCACCCCCATCGAGTTTGGCGCGATCAATCTGATTTCGACGGACCCGATCAAGCATAGCAGCAAGGGAGCCATCGGAGCGCTGATCATCGAGCCGGCCGGCTCGACGTGGACGACCGATACCGGCACGAGAGCCTCGGCAAGCATCGACCCGCCGGGCGCGAATAACACGTTCAGGGAGTTTGTGCTTCTGTTCCAGAACGATCTCAATCTGAGATTCGGCAATGGAACGGCCATTCCAAATCTCGCCGAGGAAGAGGACCCGGAGGACTCCGGCCAAAAGGCGTTCAACTATCGGACCGAGCCGATGTGGACGCGCCTGGGGTTCGCCGTCAACACTCCGCTGACAACCACGCGCACGTTCGACTTCACGAATGCGGTCAGCAATATTCAGGTCAGCGGCGAACCGGTTACTCCGATCTTTACGGCGACTGCCGGTACGGCCGTGCGATTCCGCGTTCTTCATCCGGGCGGCCATCAGCGGAACAATATCTTCGCCGTGCATGGCCACGTATGGCAGGAAGAGCCGTTCACAAGCAACTCGACCGTGATCGGCAATAATCCCCTTTCGGAGTACAAAGGGGCTGAGATGGGCTTCGGTCCGTCTTATCACTTCAACGCAGTCCCAAGAAATGGAGCAGGTGGAAAGTTCAGGATCACAGGCGACTACCTGTACCGAACCATGCAGTCCTTCGGTTTTGACGGAGGTCTGTGGGGAATCTTCCGAGTGACTCCATAATACCTTCTCCGTTCTTCGCGGAGCGCGGCCCCGAGCTGAAGGGTTGCGCTCCGCGCTTTTGAGTACTGCTTCAGTTTGAATGGATGGACGAATTGGAACCGAGGACTCGCGCTGACTTCATGGCCCTGATCAGCGAACCAAAGGCGGCGCGGCGAATTCCGAAACTGAGCCACTGACCGCTTTTCGTAACCGATCATTTCTCATGAATCGAGTCCGACTATTCGAGGAGGGTGCAATGACAATACACTACGAACCGGGAGCAAGGCGCACTAACCTTCTAACAATCCTGCCGCCGGAACATTTCTTTTCGCTGCTGCTCCGAGGCTGTCTGTCGATTCTGACCGGCGTGTTTCTTTGGAGCGTGACGTCTCAGCAGGCGGTGGCCGGGTGGCAGGCCAAAGACAACCCGGCTCGGTCCGAAAATGAAGATGCGCTGCGAAACTACTTCACCGACGTCTCGCTGATAAACCAGAACGGCCAGCCAATGAAAGTCTACAGCGATCTGCTTAAGGACAAGGTCGTCATCATCAACTCCTTTTTTACAACATGCGTCAGCGTGTGCCCGATGATGGCTCGCAGCATCGCGAAGATTCAAGAGAGGTTGGGTGACCGCCTCGGCAAGGACGTGCATATCATCTCGATCAGCGTTGACCCCGAAACAGACACGCCGCCGCGGCTCAAGGAGTTCGCCGACAGGTTCAACGCCAGGCCCGGGTGGTATTTCCTTACGGGCAAGAAGCAGGATGTTGAGTTTACCTTGCGCAAGCTTGGCCAGTACGTTGAAGCGAAGGATGACCATACCACCGTGATCATCATGGGCAACGTCCGCACCGGGCTATGGAAGAAAGTCATGGGAATGGCGGCGGCGGAGGATCTGATAAAGGCGGCGGAGGGCGTGCTGAATGACAAAGGAGAGGACCCGAAATAAGCGCGCGCCGAGTCGAAGAGCATGAGCGTAGAACGCCGCTCCGCATTTGGAGCCGCGCCGCACCGGGCGAAATTTATAGGCGCGAAAGACCACGGGAGCGCTCCCTGTTTCCGGCCGCTGAACTGAACTGACCTGAACTGACCTGAACTAAACTGAAGTTGAAAGGCCATTGGGGGTGGCCGAGAATGAGGAAGAAATCAATGTTATCGGCCGCCGCGGTAATGCTGCTCGCGGTGTGGGTTGTATCAGCGGGACAACTTGGCCCACAAGAAAAACGAGGCAAGCGGATATATCTCAAAGGAACCGCTTCCTCAGGCCGTGAGATCACCGCAACGTTGGCGGAGGATTCAGTGGAGGTTCCGGCCAGCACTCTTGCCTGTGTTGGTTGTCACGGTTTTGACGGCCAGGGAAATCAAGAAGGCGGAGCGATCCCCTCGAACATTACATGGGGAGAGCTAACCAAACCCTATGGCGTCGCCAACTCGGAAGGACGAGTGCACCCACCATACACCGAGCGCTCGATGGCGCTCGCGGTCAGCGCTGGACTCGATCCGGCCGGAAACAAATTATCGTCGCCCATGCCGCGGTATCGCCTGTCACGCGAGGATATGGCGGACTTGACCGCCTACCTGAAACAACTCGGCAAGGACCCGGACCCCGGCCTTGGCGACACAACCATAACCGTGGGAACGGTTCTTCCGTCACAAGGACAATTCGCCGCCGTCGGGCAATCCGTTAGAACCATGCTCGAGGCCTGCGTGGCCGAAATCAACAGCCAGGGCGGCGTCTATAATCGGAAGCTCGAGCTGCGGGTCGCTGACGGGGGCGACGGCTCGGCGAACACTTTGGGCAACATCGAACAGTTCTTCCAAGGAGAGAAAATCTTCGCGACGCTCGGCGCCTTTGTCGCGGGGATCGACAAGGAAACCGCGGCCATCGCGGAACGCGAGCAAACACCACTCATCGGGCCTCTCACGCTGTTTCCTCAGACAGGATACCCGCTCAACCGATACGTCTTTTATTTGCAGCCGGGAGCACGAGACCAGGCGCGCGCGCTAGTCACGTTCGCGAAGACGAAGCTGGATCTCGCTTCCCCGAAAGCCGCCATTTTGTACTCGGGAGATCCAGCGTCGGAGGAAGCGGCCGAGGGCGCCGAGCAACAAGCGAAGAACATGGGCTGGAGCGCCGTGGTCAGAGTCAAATTCGATCCTCGGACCGCGCCCTCGAAAGTCGTGGCCGATCTAATTCAAAATGGGACAAACCTGCTGGTCCTTTTGAATCCCGAGCCTGACGTGATCTCACTGCTCGAGGAAGCCGAGAAGAGACAGTGGCCGCCGCGAGTTCTGATTCCCGGAGCCGCGGCGAGCCGCCGGATGCTGGAAGTGGCGGCCGGATTCAAGGGACGAATCTTCTTCTCGTTTCCGATTATTCCCGGTCAAGGCAGCACGGGTACGATCGACTTCCGCTCGCTTGCGGCGAAATACAACCTGCCCGCGCAGCCCGGGCCCTCTCAGATCGCGGCGTACTGCGCGTTCAGAGTGCTGATCGAGGGACTGCAACGGGCGGGAAGAGATTTGAGCCGCGAGAAGCTGGTTGCGACGCTGGAAGGATTGTATGACTTCGACACCGGATTGATGCCGCCGCTGAGCTACGGACCCAACAGGCGGATTGGCGCAATGGGCGCCTACGTCGTAACTATGGATCCGGAGAAGAAACGGCTGACTCCCGCGGGCGGATGGATCCCAGTGAATTAGATTCGGGAATGCGAGCGAGCCCGAGGGCGGAGCGCGGAGTTCGGAGTGCGGAGTTCGAGGATTTGAATCGCCAGGCGAAACTCTGGCGGGATGAAGTGGCCCATCAGCGCCCCTGGCCCGGCGATCCCTCACGCAAAGTGGTTTCGGTGTTTGACGAAGAGAAGTCGAGGTTGCTCCCGCTGCCGGCTCACCAGTTTGACACCGGCTTGATCCGAGCCGTTCGCTCCGGCAAGACCATCTACGTCAGGTTTGACCTGAATGACTATTCGATTCCACCCAACGCCGTCGGCCGATCACTGACCCTGGCTGCGTCGCCGGACGTCGTTCGCATTCTGGATGGCGCCACCGAGCTAGCTCGTCACCGCCGCTCGTATGATCGGGGAGCCCGAATCGAGGACGCCAGCCATATCGAAGCGCTGCTCAAACAGAAACATAAAGCGCTCGGCTCGGCTCCCGGTACTCGGCTTGAAC
>JAHFUG010000273.1 GCA_023265195.1 Blastocatellia bacterium
CCCCTCTCCCCATTTCCCCAATCTGCAATCATCAATCATCAATCATCAATCATCAATCATCAATTCCCCCTCCCCCCATTTCCCCAATCTGCAATCATCAATCATCAATCATCAATTCCCCCTCCCCCCTATTAGCCGCCGTTTCACTAATTCAACCAGCGCCAGATAGCTCGCGGTCATAATGGCCAGGAATCCAAAGTAGGCTACTGGAAGCGAGGTGAAGCCAAGGACGGCTCCTAACGGCGTAAAGGGAAGCACGGCGCCGATTAGCACGACGACAAGCGTAGTCACCGTCAATGGAATGCTGGGACGGCTCTTCAACGGATTGCCTCCCGTGCGAATCACGAATAGCACGAGCGTCTGAGTAGCCAGCGATTCAACAAACCAACCCGTGTGAAAGAGACCTTCCGAAGCATGAAAGACCTTGAGCAAGACGACAAAGGTTAGGAAGTCATAAGCCGAGCTGATAGGCCCGATGTACAGCATGAACCTTCGTATCAAGCCGATGTCCCAACGGTGCGGTTTCCGAATGAAGCTTTGATCAACGTTGTCCGTCGGAATCGTCACCTGCGCAAGGTCGTAAAGAAAATTGTTCAGCAGTATCTGCGTCGGCAACATTGGCAGAAAAGGCAGGAACACCGAGGCTCCGGCCATGCTGAACATATTCCCGAAATTCGAACTGGTCCCCATCAGTAGATACTTCATCACGTTGCCAAACGCTTTTCGGCCCTCTCCGATGCCGCTGTGCAACACGCGAAGGCCGGGTTCCAGCAGGATGATTTCGGCGGCGTCCTTCGCCACGTCAACCGCCGTGGCGACCGATATACCGACGTCGGCCACGTGAAGCGCGGGAGCGTCATTGATGCCATCGCCCATGTAGCCGACTACGTGGCCTCCCGCCTTCAGCGCAAGTATGATGCGATTCTTCTGGGCCGGCGATATGCGGGCGAACACCGTGGTTCGCTTAGCCACTCGAGCCAGCGCCGTGTCGGTCATTCGATCCAAATCCACGCCTCGCACGATCTCGCCGGCGTCGAGCCCTACCCGCGAGCAAACGTGCCCGGCCACCAGCTCGTTGTCACCCGTCAAAATCTTGATCTCGACGCCGTCTCGCCGGAGCGCGTCGATCATTTCGGCGGCGTCCTCAAGCGGAGGATCCTCGAACGTGAGAAAGCCCGCGAGCACCAGGTCTCGCTCATCGGCGGCGCTGTAGCGATCTTGTTGCGGCGCCGTCTTGGTAGCAACGGCCAACACTCGATATCCCCGAGCGCTCAAGCTTTCATAGGCGGCCTGCGACCGCCGCCGAGCTTCGTCGTCAAAGGCCTGGCGCACGCCGTTTATCTCGCATTCGGAGCAGTTCGCCAGCACCCGCTCCGGCGCGCCCTTCGTGATGAGCAAGCGCGTTCCTTCGCTCTCGACCACGACCGATAGACACCTTCTTTCAAAGTCGAATGGGATTTCGTCCAGCTTGCGGTAAGGTTTCACGTCCGGATGATCGTGCTCGAGTATCGCCACGTCGAGCGGGTTGGCGCCGGCCTTCTTTAGAATGGCCGCATTCAACTGGTTCTCAACTCCGGTCTCGTAGTAACTGTTCAGATATGCTAAGAGAAAAGTCCTTTCGGCGGGATCGCCAAACGGATCCAGATGTTGCTCCAGAGTCGTTTCGCCGGCCGTCAACGTACCGGTCTTGTCGGTGCAAAGAACGTCCATGCTGCCGAAGTTCTGAATCGCGGACAGGTGCTTAACAATCACTTTTTGACGAGCCATGTGCACCGCGCCGCGTCCGAGCGTGACCGTCGTAATCATCGGGAGAAACTCAGGGGTCAATCCAACCGCCAGCGCAATGCCGAACAGCAACGACTCGAACGGGTCGCGCCGCAGCGCCGCGCTCACCAGGAAGACGAATACGACCAGAACGAACACGGTCTCCATTATCAGAAAGCCGAACCGCCGCGCGCCTCGCTCGAACTCGGTCTCGGGCGCGCGCGCCGCCAGCCGCGCGGCCACGTCTCCGAACTGGGTCGCCGGTCCGGTCGCGATAACCAGCGCGGTCGCCGACCCGCTTACGACCGAAGTGCCCATGAATACTCGATCGCGATTTTCTCCGTCATCATGCGCGGCGTGTCCGGCTTCCTTTTCCGCCGGCAGTGATTCGCCGGTGAGGGCGGCCTGATTAACGTGGAGGTCCTTCGCTTCGATGAGAACCGCGTCGGCGGGCACGAGATTCCCCGCGAGAAGTCGAATGACGTCGCCCGGCGCAACATCGATGGCGCCGATGTCAGTCCAGACTCCGTCGCGCAACACTTTCGCGGTGGGCGCGACTTGCCGGCGGAGCCGTTCGGCCGCCCGTTGCGACCGAAAGGTCTGCGCGAAGTTCAGGGCGATGCTGAGGAGCACCATCACCACGATTATCCCGGCGTTGATCCTTTCGCCAAGCAGAGCCGAGACCAGGCTTGCGATCAGCAGGATGATGACCAGCGGATTGGCGAATAACAGAAGTACCTGAACCGTGGGTCCCGCGCGCCCGCCTGCCGTCATCTGATTCCGGCCGAACTTCGCCAAGCGCCTTTTTGCATCGACGCCGTCCAGACCGCGTTCGGAAGCCCGCAGCCGCTCGAACCAGTCCGATATGTTGACCGGCTCGTTGATCGAGTTGTTCAAGCTAATATCTCCTTGTGGTCTCGAACGCTGGGCGATTGATCAAGTCACGCCGGCAATCGGTAGTAGTTCAGTTCGAAGCCATCAACGCCGCCAGCCTGGGAAATCGCTGATTGGCGCGGACTGCTTAACGCTGATCCGCGCGAACCAAATGCAGCGGAGCCCGCTGTAATTTTGGAGCCAGTTAAGTAGGAGTTCTCGTTGCGCCAAACTGAACCACTACGCGGAAATCACCGTTTAGTAGCGCTCTCTTCAGGCGGAGCGAGGGCTCCCGTTTGCTGCGAGCGTTCGAGAATAACGCCGCTACTGAATCATGAACCGCCAAAACAAGGCAAGGCTCTAATCGGTAGTGTCCCAAAGTGTGTTGCTATCGGAGCAGGCCACAAACGTCCGCCCTCCGTGAGCAGGGCCATGTTTATACCAATGATCGGCCGCAACGTCCGCCCTCCGTTAGGAGGGCCATGTGCATCTGTGTTTCAAGCGGACAATAAGGCTGCCTCCATTTCGGAGAACACATGGCCCTCCTACGGAGGGCGGAGCATCTCACCACACGTACTATAAACATGGCCCTCCTACGGAGGGCGGAGCATCTCACCACACGTACTATAAACATGACCCTCCTACGGAGGGCGGAAGAAATGGCCAAACTCCAGGTGTCCTACCGAGACAGCCCACAACCGAAACCAAGCCGATTCCCGATCCACTTGGACGCAGCAACACAGATTTGGACACTACACCGCCACCCGCATTATCAGAGCGAACGCCACGGCGTCACCCCTAAGGCGGGCTTACCCCGGTCTTACGCGTGGTTCATCGTTGCGCGTATCCTGCCGCTCGAAAAACCGCGGCTACGGTTGACCTTTGCCAGCCAACCGGCGCGTCCGTAGCATTCCCTTGCGAAACGGATTATATTCACGAGCGATACTAACGATACTAATCAGAGGTAACAGGAATCGATGCGTCTCTCGAGAAGAGAAGTACTCGCCGCCTTCTTAGGAATGCCTGCCGCGCTCGCGGCGTGCAGGTCAGGCGAGGCTCCTCAACTGCCTCCCGGTGAGATCGTAGGAGCGTCGGACGCGATAGGCCACCGGCTGCGCGACGGTTTGATAGTCACGCCCGCAGCAGATCAATGGCGGCAGGCCGGCGTGGTCATCGTCGGAGGCGGAGTGGCCGGCCTCTCGGCGGCATGGCGGTTGTTGAAATCCGGATTCGACGACTTCGTCCTCATAGAACTGGAGCCGGCCCCCGGCGGCACCGCCCGGAGCGGCGTCTCCCCGATTGTTTCTTACCCCTGGGGAGCGCACTACATTCCGGCGCCGTTGAAAGAGAATCGAGACCTGATCTCACTACTGGATGAAATGGGTGTTATCGAAGGCCGCGACCCTGAGGGCGATCCGATAATCGCCGAACAGATTCTTTGCCGCGATCCGGAAGAGCGAGTCTTTTTCAAAGGGAAGTGGTATGAAGGTCTCTACCTGCACGCCGGCGCAAGCGAAGACGATCTCGCGCAGCTTGACCGCTTTCACGCGGAGGTGAGTCGTTGGGTTGGCTGGCGTGACGCGCGAGGAAGGCGCGCCTTCGCTATTCCGATAGCCGCAAGTTCGCCCGATTCCGAGCCGGCCTCGCTCGACAAGATCACAATGGCCGAGTGGATGCGGCAACGCGGTCTTACGTCTCCGAGACTGCGTTGGCTTGTCGACTACGCGTGCCGGGACGACTACGGCGTCAGGCCGGATCAAGCCAGCGCCTGGGCCGGATTGTTTTACTTTGCGTCGCGCGTCCGCAAGCCCGGCGAAGAAGCTCGTCCGTTGATGACATGGCCGGAAGGAAACGGAAGACTCGTGTCTCACTTGTATTCCAAAGTCAGATCCAACGTGCGGCTCGGTCTGGCGGCGGCCGAAATAATTCCAGTCGAAACAGGCGGACGCTCCGGCGTCGACGTCGTGGCGATTACAAGCGACGCCCGGCAAGCCGCCGGATTCCACGCGCGCCGGGTGATCTTCGCCGCGCCCCACTTCCTTTCGAGATATCTGATTCGGCCCTATCGAGAGAATCCTCCCGAGCACCTGGCCGAGTTTCAATACGGCGCGTGGATGGTCGCCAATCTTTCGTTACGGGACCGGCCCGACGGCAGGGGTTTCCCGCTGGCTTGGGACAACGTCTTGTACGAGAGCGAGTCGCTTGGATACGTGGTGGCTACGCACCAGCGCGGGCTCGATCGCGGCCCAACCGTATTCACTTATTACTATCCGCTGTGCGACGGCGATCCGAAAGCAGCCAGGACGAAGCTGCTCTCCACCGATCGAGGCGGCTGGGCTGACGTGACTCTGGCCGACCTCTCGAGGGCTCATCCCGATATACGATCGCTTGCGGACCGGCTGGACGTGATGCGTTGGGGTCACGCTATGATTCGACCTCACCCGGGTTTCGTTTGGGGCGCGGCGCGAAAAGCGGCAGCCAACGCCTTTCGAGGAATTCACTTCGCTCATTCCGATTTGAGCGGCATCGCGTTATTCGAAGAGGCTTTTTATCACGGCCTTCGCGCCGCCGACGAGGTTATTAGCGCAGTCACGAGCCGCCAATAGACAGGCGAGCTGGAGCGATTGGACACAAGGATGACGGCACGCTCTATTAATGTCGATGCAATCGCCGCGGGCGGGTCACGGCCTGACGCATCAACAAAACCCGTTGACCGATGGCTTTTTTCGGCGCCGGTTGATCTCAGCGTGTTTCTCGGGAGCGCACTCGTCTCTCTCATTGCGTTGTGGCTGGGCTCGCGAGCCGGAGTTCTCAATCGAGATGCTCCCGACTGGGCATGGATACCGGCGGTCCTTCTCATAGACGTCGCCCATGTGTACTCGACCGGCTTCCGAGTGTATCTGGACGCCGGCGAGTTGAAACGGAGGCCGTGGCTTTACGGGCTGGTTCCAGCCGCGGGTCTGGTAATCGGCATGTTCTTATATTCGAGAGGCGAGCTTGTCTTTTGGCGGGCGCTGGCTTATCTTGCCGTGTTCCATTTCGTTCGACAGCAGTACGGATGGGTTGTTCTATATCGCGCCAAGCTCGGCGAGCGGGACCGCGTGGGATGGCTCATAGACTCCGCGGCGGTGTATCTAGCCACGATTTATCCATTGATCTATTGGCACGCGCATCTGCCGCGCAGGTTCTGGTGGTTCTTGGCGAATGACTTCGCGGGGATTCCAACGGTGGCCGCCGCGGTTACTGAGCCGGTGTATTGGGCCGCCCTGCTTCTTTATGCGGGCAGGTCGATTTATCAACGGCTCTCCAAGCGAAGGACGAATCCGGGGAAAGACATCATTGTTGCGACGACGGCGGTGTGCTGGTACGCCGGGATCATAAGCTTCAACTCGGATTATGCGTTCACGGTGACGAACGTCGTAATACACGGCGTGCCGTATCTGGCGCTTGTTTATTGGTACGCGCGCAGCCGCCGGCCTAAGGCCTCGAAGTCATATCGCTTCTTAAGTCATGACCCATATGTTTTTCTGGGATTGCTTTGGGCGCTTGCATACGTGGAAGAAATGTTCTGGGATCGCGGAGTATGGCACGACCGGAGTTGGTTCTTCGGATCTCAATGGGATGTAGGAACGTTCAAGCTCTTGCTTGTTCCGCTATTGGCGCTGCCTCAATTGGTTCATTACGTCCTCGATGGATTCGTGTGGCGGCGTAAGAGCAATCCGGACTTTCGATTGGTGTGAAGATGCAGTGGCCAGTGGCCAGTGGCCAGAAGGGAGAAGCTAGAAGGCAGTGGCCAGTGGTCAGTGGCCAGAAGGGAGTGGCCAGAAGGCAGTGGTCAGTGGCCAGAAATCAGATGGTAGTCAGTGCGCTCTTTGATCCTGACTGCGGACTGCTACTGGCCACTGGGCACTGGCCACTGGTTTCAAGAACGGCGGCCACTTTTCCTTCACGGACATTTTCAAGATCAACAAAAACTTCGGTGACGGCGCGGGCCAGGGTAAGAGACGCGCTAGCGGCGAGCCTTTCGACTTTACTTCGATGGAGGTCACCTACAAGATCATCAACTCCTACAGTGTCGCTTTCCTTGGGTATTATCTGAAAGGCCAGAAGGACTATTTGAATTTTCTGACTGCGAATCATTGACCAGGCGACTTGATTTGGGACGCCAAGGTGGAAGCAAAGAATCATTAAGGAATTCGCCGCCGGTGTAGCTCTCAGTTTTGGTTGACGCCCTTTTGGTTGACGCCCGTTGAACACGGAATTCATCGTCACCGGTTCCTCTTCAATTCGGTTTGACGCACGTTGGGTGCAGGCTGAAGTCCGCGTTTGTACTGTGGACGTTATGTTTTTAGTGAGCGCCAAATCCGAATTCCGCGTTCGACTTCAGGCAAATCACAGGTTGGGAAGAGGGATTAATCCCCGCTCCTCGGCTTGCGATTCAATCAACTTGGCGGCAGGAGAGGCGCGGGGATTAATCCCTCTTCCCAACCTGTGATTGTCTGATGTTTGGCGGACTGATCCAACGTCTTCCCGCGAACTGTGCAGCCGAACAGAAAGACTTCGATCGAAGGCGATTGAAAACAAGACGAAATCTGAGGTGAGATGTCTTTATTACACAGCTTGAGATGCATCCGCCCAGGCGCTCGAGGCCTGGCTCACGATCGATGGAGAAAGCCGGCCGTGGGTCTATTCCAACCCTATCTACGTGCGCTAGCTCAAAACCTGAGCCGGAACTCAATCAACGGAATGGCTTGACAATGCCGCCCAAAGAAAGGAATATAGGCGCGTTCAGAGTGTTTCAACCATCATATTAGCCTTAATAATTCCGTAGGGTTTCAAGGTTTTGAAGTTTTCAGTTCGTTGGTATGGGTCGAGTAACTCGGCTAAGCGAACAGAGCCCGGTTCCCGCCAGCGATGGCAGGAAGGGCTCTCTCGCTATGAGCCATGCGAGGATCCTTTGCATGGCCGGATCTATCCGCTCAGATCATTTTGTTTGAATGAGAGTCTGCGTGCTTCCCCTGGGGCAACGCAGGCCTTAATCCGCTCTCAGGAAAGAATCGTCGAAAGGAGGACGAAGTCAATGCATTACACCTTCAGGCGCCGGCTGCTGGCGGTCACGGTCTTCGTGATGGTAGCTAGGATGACCCTCCCTGTCCTTGCCCAGAACCCAACCGGTTCGATCCACGGAACCGTGCGGGATCAGCAAGGCGCAATAATTCAAAGCGCCACAATCAGCGTCACCAATAAAGCAACTGGCGATACGAGAAAAGCCAACGGCGGTGACGACGGAATTTACGCGGTTGACGGCCTATTGCCTGGTGAATATGAAGTCAAGGTCGAGGCAAAAGGGTTTTCAACTCAACTGCAGAAGATGACCGTGCAGGTCGGAGGCACCACCAACGGAGACGTGACTCTCAGGGCGGGAGCGGCCGATCAGGTCGTCGACGTCGTTGCGGAAGGGGCGCCGGTCATTGATAAGAGCAACTATAAGATCGACGGCGTCATCACGCGCCAGAAGATAGACGCGTTGCCTCTCAACGGCCGCAATTTTCTCCAACTGGCATTGCTCGAGCCGGGCGTCGGCGTTTCGGTTTCAACTCCCGGAAACGCCAACAACCTGTTCAACGTTTCCATCGGCGGCGCGGATTCGGCCTTGACCCGAATCACCGTTGACGGCGGCAGCGTGCTCGATTATGTAACGGGCGGAGCCGCTCAGAATTTCTCGACCGAGACGATTCAGGAATTCCAGATCTCAACGTTCAACTTCGACCTTTCGACGGGCGTCACCTCGGTAGGCGCCGTCAACATCGTATCGAGGGGCGGCACGAATCAGTTTCATGGCAACAGCTTCGTGTTCTACAGGGATCACAGTCTTTCAGCCTTGCCCACGTTGAACCGCAGCAAGCAGGATCCGGATCCGTTCTTCCGCCGGAAACAGTACGGCGGATCCTTCGGAGGGCCGATCAAGAAGGACAGGGCCTTCTTCTTCGGCAACGTCGAGTGGCTCAATCAAGCCTCGGTGTTCTCGACCATCAATACCGGTTTTGGGGGCGTGGTGATTCCCGGACTCCCCGCTCTGAACCCCGTTGGCCAGTTTGACGCGGTAACCCCGAGTCCATATGACGGACTTGTTTACAACATCCGCGGGGACGTCAAGCTCAGCAACAAACACAATCTGCTTGTTCGCTTCAGCCACGACGACAACAACACCTTCGCGCCGGTGGACAACAACACGTTGCCTTCTAATTGGCGCGTCAACAGCAATGACGACCAGAATCTGCAGGCCGGCGTCACGTCGATTCTCAAACAGAACCTCGTCAACGATTTTCGCTTCAACTTTCAGAGCATAGTCAACGACAGCTTGATTCCGACAGCCGCCGACTGTCCGGCGTCCAATCCCGGTTGTATCGGGCTTGGCGGCGCTCAGGTGCGAGTCAATGGCAGCTCGCTGAGGCTTGGGAACAACGTCAATGCGCCGCAAAACCGGATTCTCCACCGCTACCAGTACACCGACAACGTGGATTGGCAGAAGGGGTCCCACCGGGTGAGATTCGGCGGCGAACTCGAGCACGATTACGGCAAAGGCGGATGGGCGTTCCTCGACCCCGCGCTGGTAGTAACGCACGATCCACGGACCGTGCTGGGCTTGAATGCGCAGATACAGTCGAATACCGCATTGCCGGCTCCCGTAAGGGCCGCGTTGCTGCTTCCGCTGCCGGCGAACTTCACGACTCCGGGCGCGACGATCACACTGAACGACCTGCTTGGCCTTCCAATAGCGGTAGCGTTCGTCGGAATCGGCGACCCGTCTCAGCCGCCGCCGTTCAATGTCGATAAGGCGAGGCAGAGCAATCGAGTCCGCTTCTATGGACAAGATCAGTGGCAGATCAAGCCGGGCTTCACTTTCACATTCGGAGCCTCCTATCTGTACGAGACGAACCTGTTCAATCATGACCTGGCCAAGCCCGCGTTGATACAGCCGCTGGTCGGCGATATCGCGCCGTCTCAGAAAGACAAGAACAACATCGCGCCTTCGCTTGGTTTTGCGTGGGACGTTGGCAATAAAGGCAAGACCGTCATTCGCGGCGGCGCTGGAATCTATTTCGACACGGCCCTGTTCGTAACCAGGTTGCGCGAGCGAGCCGCGATTGGGCCGCTCGGCAACGGACGTTCGCAGTTGACCGGCGACTTCTTCCGGAACACGCTCTCGTTTCCGCAGATTCCCGGCCTGCCGGCCCCGCTGAACTTGATCAATCCGGTGGTTGGCGCGTCGATCAACTTCACGACGATCCCAACCAAGTTCACCGGCCAGAACTTTCTCGACCTTCTCAACGCGCAGGTGCCGCTGCTGCTGGGCCAGTTTTCGGCGCTCGGAGCAAAGGGCGTGACCAGTCTCGACTTCTTCAAGACCGGTACGGATATACTGGACTCTGGCAACCAGACCCCGTATTCCGAGCAATTCAGCATAGGGCTGCAGCGCCAGTTGCCTCACAATATGACGATCACGGCCGATTTCGTTTTACGAAACAGGCTGCACACTCTTTTCCAGAATGATTACAACCTCTCGAACAGGGTTTCGGCGCTAGGCGGCCCGAACATCCGCAAGTGCACGGCGGCCGAAGCCATCAACCCGGCGGTGCAGTGCTCGAACGGGCCGATCAGCATCATTACCAGCAGCGGGCGCAATTCGTACAAGGCGCTCCTGGTGAAAGTGGACAAGAGGTTTTCGCGCCGGTTCCAGTTCACGGCGTCTTACGCCCTGTCCAGCTTGAACACCTTCTTCACCGGGGCCGACCTGACATGCTGGTTCTGCAATCACGGACCCGATGGAGCCGACGCGCGCCAC
>JAHFUG010000628.1 GCA_023265195.1 Blastocatellia bacterium
GCTCCGGGATTTTATTCCAATCGAATACTCGAAAGAAAAAGGAGAAGATCTAATGTCTATCTCTCGGCGCAGTTTTCTGCGAACGGGGACCCTCGCCGGTATCTCGGCCGCGATTCCTCTCAAAGCTCTCGCCAGCATCGGCGTGCAAGAACCTGCAACCCAGTCCGCCCAATGGGGAGTGACGCCGGTTCCGGACTATCCAATCGATGCATTATCAACTCTCACGCGCAACACATTCTACGCCCGCGTTGGCGAATACTTTTCGGTCACCTACGCCAAGGGCAAGTTCGTGAAGGTGCTGTTGAGCGGACTCACGGATCTCATAAAGCCGGTCCCCGGACGCGAGTGCTTCTCGCTGACCTTCAAAGGTCCGCTGAGCATATTCTTGCCACAGCATACTTATACGATGAACAACACCAAGCTCGGCGACTTCGACCTATTCATCGTCCCGCATGGAAGAGATGCGTCGTTTTACTACTATGAGGCGATAATAAATCGGCGGACTTCGTAGATCGCCTGCATGCCGGCGCTACGGACTCCGGATCATAAGGAAGTTTATTCCGTCGTTCTCGGTCTTGACGAAACCCCGTCGCTCGAAGAACTCGGCGGAGGGGTTGAAGGTCTCGACGTATATGCGGAGCCGCTTGTTCGATTGCGCCGCTTCGGCGATTAGCGCGTCGACCAGGCGGCCGCCCGCGCCGCGATTGCGATACTCCGGAAGAATGGTGAGGTCCAATATTCGGATCTCTCCATCTCCACGGTAGATGTAATGGCGGCCGGCTGGCTCGCCTCCGACAAGAACGATCTGACACTCGGCGCCTGGAAAATGTTGTTGGTAGTGGCCGCGCTGGGCGAAGAATTGCGCCCGGATGAAGCTCTCCTTTTGGGCGTCGTCCCAGGGTACGAGAGCCATCTCGGCCGCGCGCGCCGCCGCGTAACTCCTGATGAGAATCGGCTCGTCTTCCGGCGCTGCCGGTCGTAGCGTCACCGAGGTCAAGGCTCTTGCTCCACGAAACGATTGAAAACCGCCTCGTAGTTAACGCCAAGATTGTCGCGGCCGATCGGCACCAGGAAGATGTTGAACAGCCCAATTACAGCGTGCTCGAGTTGATAAATCGTCTGCGGAAGAATGGGCGCCGCCGGGCCGCGGAACACCAGGGAAAACTGTTCCTGTCTGGGGGTCGAGCCTAGATCGTCGACCGTCACCAGTTCCATCTCGAGGAAGTTCGCCTCATCAATCTCGAGCTTGAACCTGGTATTGACGCTGTTCGAAAACTCTTCTCGCGTTATGATGTCTCTCATTCGACCTCGTTTCTTTCATTCGATCGGTCCGGGAGCTTTTCCATGAAGAAGTGCGAGCCGGTTTCCCGCGTCTTGATAAATCCCAGCCGTTCGTAGAGTCCAGCCGCCGGATTCGTTCGCTCTACGTGAAGCGTCACCGATTTCGCTGCTCGCGCCGCCTCGTCAATCAAGCCGCGAAGTAATCCCGTCCCTATACCCGCGTTTCGGTGCTCAGGCAAGAGAGCAATATCTACAAGCCGATTCTCTTCTTTGCCTCTGAGCACGAGCATCCTGCCAATGGCGCGGCCATCGAGCGTAATAATGTCATCGGCGGCGTCCGCATACTGAAAGCCATATTGCCGCTGCCTGGCGTTGAATTGCATTCTGAGGAAAGCTTCTTGTTGCGCCGGCTGCCATCCAAATGACGCGACTTCTTCGGCGCGAGAGGCGCGATAGAGATCATATAGAAGAGGTTCGTCAGCCGGGCTGGCCGGCCGGAGACTTATTGTCATAGGCCGAGGTCAACTGGGGGCGTTGAGAATTCGTCTCTCGGTTACCGGAAATGCTTCACCGCGGAGGCGCAGAGAACGCCGAGACAGCGCGGAGAGTTGCCCGTCTCTGCGCTGTCTCGGCGTTCTCTGCGCCTCCGCCGTGAACTCCCATTCGCTCACGGTACTCTCTCCCGGGAAATAACTTCTCAGCCATTCGGTGTCCGCGTGACTGAGCGGAATGAAGCAACCCAGCAAACGGCGGAATCGAAATGGCTCGAAGGCAATTCACAATCGGCCGTTTTTTCATGGTCACCTGTTGATCGTGCAGGGACTCCCGCTTGGTCGAATTACTTATTGAACTGCGGCGGCCTCAGCTTGAGGGTCACCCTTGCTATTTCCGGGCCTCCGGTGTCTCCCGCGGCGGTTCGGTTTACGTTTGGCCTGGCCTTTCTAACCGGCGCCTTAGCCACAGCGGTCTTGCGGGGAACCGCGCCGGCCGCAACCGATTCAACCTCGATCACGTTCTCCGAATAAGCCACAACCGGGGTCTTGAATATCTTGTTTCCCAGCGTGAATGACTGTCCATTGAACCACTCGAAAAGCTCGAGGTCGTCCATGCCGGTCTCCAGCTTCAGCCTCGCGGCCACCTCGCTCATTCCGGTTCCGAGCGTGGCGCGTGCTCCCGCATTTTGAAGTCTCTCGGCTATCGCTTGAACCAATTTCGCGTCGGCCCAATGAACGATCAGAGTTTTCTCCTGCTTGAGTTGAGGCGTGTCGTATATGACGTCGCTGTCGGAATAGATCGCCTGAAACAACTGGCCCACCGCCGTCTGAGCGATCACCGGCGCAACCGAGTCGAGCGCGCGGTCGAATGCAAGCATGGGAGACGACCCGCTTCCGCGTTCGCTCACGATCGATTCGCCCAGGATCAACTGCGCGTTCGGTCTCAGGATCGTGTAGATGAAATTGGCGTCGCTGATGTAGCCGCCCTGACTGAACGGCTTGGTTTCTACCTCGGTGTCGATGTAGACCAGATAATCCGCTCCGTACTGGGTCGCCTCGCGGATCATCGCTTTGCGCTCGAACTCGGTTGGCGTGATCTTTGTCTTGACTCGAAAGCTGATCGACTGGGTTGCGCCCTCGTAGGCGACCGGACGCAGTCCCGCCTGTCTGATCTTATCGAATATCAGCGCGCGGAGGGTCTTCGCCGACTTGGGATTCTCGAACCTGGATGAGGGCAGCACCATGATTTTCGGCGCGTCCTTGCCGAAACTCAAGACCTTGTTTTGAACGAGCGCGGAGACAATCGCGGCGAGATCGACGTCGCCTTCCACGGTCAACGTGACCTGAGTTTCATCATCGTTCACGCGTTCGGTGACGACGTTGAAGGAGTTCAGATACTGATCGGGCGGGTCCAGCGCCATGTCTATATCTTCAGCGAGCTTTCCGGTTATCTCGGGCGAGAACTTCGCCGCGAGAAAGTCTCTCAGGAACTGTTTGCGGGCCCGCTTGGCCGCGACCATGGAAGAGGCCTTTCGCGTC
>JAHFUG010000274.1:0-6308 GCA_023265195.1 Blastocatellia bacterium
AGTTTGGGCCATTCCATTCCCGCGCCCTCCGTTAGGAGGGCAATGTTTATAGCAAGGATCGGCCGCAACATCCGCCCTCCGCTAGGAGGGCCATGTCCATCTGTGCTTCAAGCGAACAAAGAGGCTGACTCCATTTCAGAGAACACATGGCCCTCCTACGGAGGGCGGAGCGTCCCACCAAATGTACTATAAACATGACCCCCCTACGGAGGGGCGGAAGAAGTGGCCAAACCGCGGACCCTGCTAACGCCGGGTGAGAATGAGACGAGCCCAAAGATCCGTCCCGATATCCATGCCTCGTCATGCCTGCCTTGCTTCTTACTTGTCCAAGCATCTTTCGGCGCCGCGTGCCCAAAACCGTTAAGCACCCATCTCGGACGAAGCTCAAAGGTTCAAAGAACTCTCATGGCGGGTTGCTACGCGAATCGCGGGGCGAGGCGAACTCCATTTTCAACGACTCACATCAAGGCGATAGCGAGAGTGTCATCGCTCGGACCTTGGGTCGCCGCAATAATGCCGGCCTACACCGAGTCCCTGCCGGCCTCAACTTCTCTCAATTCTCACAATCTCCGAGGAAGGACTGGGTCTGGGCCGCTCTCTCTTATCTGGAATTTCGTACACGCGTTTGCGAATTCGAGGTTGATTCGTATAATAATGCGCCCTGAGTGAGTCAGCATGGCGCTACGGAATAACCGAGCTGGCTTATTGGTGTCACACTGTTCGAAGTAACTTGGGGCGGCACGTTGGCTGTATGCTGCAGTCTTCGGAACTCATCCTTGAGCAGTGATCGGACCGCGCCCGCAGCTTGAGGGCGACCGATACCAACAACGGGCAGCGGCAGCCGCCGGCGTGTGAGATGATGTGGCTTTACGGCTCAAGGCGGAGAGAGATCGGAAAAGAACCGAGGTGATCAAATGGACGAGGCAGACGTCATCAAGATCCTGGAGGATCACGGGGCCGTCATTCGGAACAGCCATATAGTCTATACGTCCGGGCGGCATGGCGGTGTCTACATAAACAAGGACGCGATCTATCCGGACACTCGCGCCGTCTCCACGTTGTGCGCGCCGATCGCCAAGCACTTCGCAAACGCTGGGATACAAGTAGTCGCGGGACCGGCTGTTGGAGGCGTAATACTATCACAGTGGGTGGCGCACCACTTGACCGTCCTGGGATCCGAAGCTCTGGCTGTGTACGCTGAAAAAGATGAAGCGGGTTCGTTTTCGTTTCGTCGAGGTTATGGAGCGATTGTAGCTCAGAAACGCGTGTTAGTAGTCGAAGACGTAGTCACAACGGGTGCTTCCTTGAGAGAGGTAATACGCGCGGTGAGGTCCGTCGGCGGCGTCGTTGTTGGGGCCGCCGCGCTATGCAACCGCGGCGCAGTAACGGCTGGAGAGATCGGGAACCCACCCGAGTTTTTTTCTTTGACCTCGTTTTCCTTCGAGTCGTGGGACGAGGAAGCGTGCCCGCTGTGTCGGCAAGGGATACGGGTAAATACCGATGTTGGTAAAGGCAGAGAGTTCCTTCGGGGGAAAGAGGGTGGTTAGGGTTCAGTTTGAAGCCATCGACGCCGCCGGCCAGGGAAACCGCTGATTGGCGCTGACTGCGTAACGCTGATCCGCGCGGATCAGCGGCCCAAAGACAGTGTGATCCGCGGTAATTCAGGAGTGGGAGTTCTGCCGCGCCAAGCTGAACTACTGCTTGATTCAGATACTACCTATCTCGAATCATCACTACTCGGATGAAGCCCACAAAGCCAGGTTGACTTGTGCCGTTGGCTTACGCCGCACCGTCGAATCAGCCCTTCGATGCGATAGTGATTCGTCGTCGCGCCTCAAACCAGCCGAGACCGAACTCGGCCGGTTGACTTCACATGGAGCGCCTCGCTAGAGTTCTCCGCTATTTTACATTGCCCCAAGCCACGGAGATTTGATGTCAATAAAGTCCGATGTATGGATTAAGCGCATGTGCCGCGAGCAGGGCTTGATCGAGCCTTTCGAGGAACGTCTGGTGCGGTCGGTTGACGACAGAAAGATCATAAGCTGCGGGCTGTCCAGTTATGGTTATGATTGCCGGCTCGCACGCGACGAATTCAAGGTTTTCTCTCCCGTAACCGGGACCGAAATAGACCCGAAGAACTTCGACCCGAACAGCTTGCTGGCGGTTCCGTTGCGCAAGGCCGCCGACCGTTCGGACTACTGGTTATTGCCGCCGCACTCATACGCCCTTGGGGTCACCATCGAGCGTTTCAACATGCCTCGCAGAGTGACGGCGCTTGCAATCGGCAAGTCGACTTACGCAAGATGCGGTTTGATAGCGAATACGACTCCGCTTGAAGCCAACTGGCGCGGACGGCTGGTGGTCGAGCTGTATAACGCGGCTAATCTACCGGTGCGATTGTATGCGGAAGAAGGCTTCATTCAGATACTGTTCTTCGAATCGGACGAGGACTGCGAAACAAGCTACAGCGACCGCGGCGGAAAATATCAGGATCAGTCGGGGCTGACGCTGGCGAAGGTGTAGAGGGCGCGCCGGCTATCGCGTGCTACAATTCAGCTCTTGATCGATGAGCCTTCAATCACACTCAACGGCCGCGAAGGGACCGCCGGCAATCATGTTCGGCGCCGCTTTACGTTCGAGAAATTCGTAACTCTCAACCGCGTATGATTTTGACTCTTATCAAGAACTCTCTTACAAGGGGCCGGCGAAGGAGTCTGATCGCCGCCGCCGCCGTCGCGCTAGGCTCAGCCGTCGCGACCGCAATGCTCGCAGTGGCGCTTGGAATCGGTGATAAGGTGAATCGCGAGCTGCGCTCTTACGGAGCCAATATAGAAGTCCTGCCGCGCCAGCGAAGCTTGCCCGTCGTGGCGGGCGGCGTTCAACTTCAGGCTTCGTCGTCCGCGACCTTCCTCAACGAAAAGGACCTCGCGAATCTAAAATCGATTTTCTGGTCGAATAACCTGCTCGCCTTTTCCCCGTTCTTGAATCTCAAAGTCAGCGTTTCTCGTCCGAATGCTTCAAGCGTAGAGTGCAGCCTGATCGGCGCGTGGATCGATCACGAGTCAAAGACCGAGTTCTCCGAAACCTCGGTCACTGGCGTCAAACAGCTAAACCCGTTTTGGAGAATCGACGGCCGATGGCCTGACGAAGGCGAATGCCTTGCCGGGGCTTCTCTGGCGCGGAGAACGAGCGCGAAGGCGGGCGACACATTCGTAGTCAATCATAGCCGTTTGGGACGGGAGCCGGCCGCGGCCTCATTCGTTATTTCCGGCATCGTGACGACGGGATCAATGGAGGACGACGGCATTGTTGCTCGGCTGGAGGACGCGCAGAAGCTCGCGGGCCTTGCCGGCCGCTTTGACCGGCTCGAGGTGAGCGCGCTAACCCGGCCCGACGACGAATTCGCGAGGCGCGATCCCGAAAAGCTGGCCCCCGATGATCTGGAGAGATGGAGCTGCACCCCGTACGCGCGGTCCATCGCCCGCGACGTCGAAAAGGCAATCGCCGGTTCCGAGGCGCATCCCGTACTCAAGATCGCTCAATCGGAAGGCCTGCTGCTGAATAAGGTGAATCTTCTCCTGCTCCTGGTGCTCGTGGCGTCGGTTACAGCCGCGGTGTTGGGAGTGTCGAGCACGATGATGACGACGGTGATTCAACGAAGATCGGAAATAGGACTAATGAAAGCGATCGGCGCGGGCAACGGAGGCATTACGGCGATCTTCCTGCTCGAGGCCGCGGCGATCGGGCTCGCGGGAGGAATCGCCGGAGTTGGAGCTGGAGCGCTTTTGTCGCAACTGGTCGCGCGAACGGTGTTCGGCTCGCCGATCGAGTTCAGCACGCTCCTGGTTCCGTTAATGTTGACATTGTCGGTTGTGGTCGCGCTTGTGGGAAGCGCCTTTCCCCTTCGCAAAGCGCTCACGTTTGAACCTTCCATTGTACTGAGAGGAAGATAATCAGTGTTCCTTCGGTTGGTTGGAAAATCACTGCTCCACAGGCGGGGGAGAGCGGGGGTCGCCTTGCTGGCGTTGTTGGTCGGAGCCGGCATGGCCGCGGCAATGATCTCGGTCTACTATGACGCTAATCAGAAGATGACTCGCGAACTGCGCGCCTACGGCGCTAATGTGATGGTCACCCACAAAGAACAGGGCGGTCTCATCGACGAAACTGTTCTTCGCTGGATTCAGACCTCATTGCCGTCATCGGAAATAGTCGGAGCCGCGCCTTACCTCTATGTAGTGGCGGAGGCTCGAACGGCGGATAAGAATCGCCGCCCCGTTACACTGGTTCTGGCGGGCGCTGATTTCGAGCAGATCAAGAAAGCCAGTCCCTGGTGGGAAGTGGCCGGTGAGTGGGTTGACGGCGAGACCGAAAAGGCCGGCTGCATGATCGGCGTCAATGTAGCTCGTGAGCTTGGGCTCGTCCAAGGCTCTTTGATTTTGATTAGTATCGTGACCGATGATGCGAGAGACGGTTCGAAGCTCGAGCCTAAGAGCACGGCCTTCACGGTTCGCGGAATTGTCACGACCGGCTCCGAAGAGGATGATCAGGTCTTTGCTCCTCTCGGCGCTGTGCAGAGCGTTTCGGTTCATCCGAACAGGCTCACGGCGATTGCAATCAGCGTGGTTGGAACGGTCAAGCAAGTCGAGCATTTCGCGGCGAGCGTTTCGGCGCGGTTCAGCGACGTGGAGGCAAAGCCAATCAGACAGATCGCGGAGAGCGAAGGCGCGATTCTCGGCAAGCTCAGATTGATGATGATACTGGTTACGGTTCTGGTGATTGCGGGAGCGGCGCTGTCGGTCGCGACCACACTTTCCGAATTGGTGATCGAAAGGCGAATCGAGATCGGAACGATGAAAGCGCTCGGCGCGCCGGACTCCCGTCTTCTTCAACTCTTCCTCTGCGAGCTTGGAGGCTTGGGTCTGTTGGGAGGACTAACCGGTTATGGGGTCGGGCTTGCGCTAGCGCAATTGATCGGCCACAGTCTGTTCAATCGGGCGGTGGCTCCAAGCTTTGCGGTGCTGCTATCCGTGATCGTGCTTTCGATCTCGATTTCGATGCTGTCCGGACTCGCGCCAATCCATCGGATGAGAGAGATCAAACCGGCTGTTATACTAAAAGGCGATTGAATCCCGCTGGTATGAAGCTGATTGAGACATTCAAGCTAACGAAGCAGTACGGCGACGGCCTCTACGCTCTCAAGGACGTCAATTTCTCGGCGGACCATGGCGAGTGGGTCGCGGTAATGGGGCCGTCCGGCTCCGGCAAGACGACCCTGATCAACATACTGGGTTGCATGGATAGCCCAACTTCCGGTTCAGCGCGGGTGAACGATGTCGATCTAGCTACGCTGTCTCAATCGGAACAGACGACGTTCCGCCGCGAACAGATCGGGCTGGTGTTTCAACAGTTTCACTTGATCCCTTACCTGACGGCGCTCGAGAACGTTATGCTCGCGCAGTATTATCACTCGATGACCGACGAAAACGAGGCGCGCGAGGCGTTAGCGCGAGTCGGTCTTTCGGAGCGTCTTACCCATCTGCCCTCGGAGTTGTCCGGCGGCGAGCAACAGCGCGTATGCATAGCCCGGGCGTTGATCAATCATCCCGGAATAATTCTAGCGGACGAACCGACCGGCAATCTCGACGAAGAAAACGAGCGCATAGTGATGCAGTTGTTCCGAGATCTGCATCGCGAAGGTCACACCATCATAATGGTGACTCACGACCACGCAATCGGACGAATGGCCGACCGCCGCGTCGAGCTTCACCACGGGGTGCTCGTCGATCTGAGCCTGACGACTCACGAAGCGGCGGAAGTCTTCGACGAGATACTCGAGCAAATGTGGCTTCTGGGCGAGCAAAAGGTCGAGCCGTCCGCCGAAACCCTGGTCGTTCCCGATGTAGTCGACAGCAGCAGCGCGCTTGTCTCAATGCTCGAGTTGGGTATGATTAAAGCCGCCACTGAAGCCGGCCTGAGCGGCCCGATCGCATACACTCCCAAGGGCGAAACGCGGGCGCGAGCGATCATCCGGCGGCATCGACTGGCGCAAAAACTATTCTTTGAGAAGTTCGATATGAACGAGCAACAAGCTGACGCAAACGCGTGCCAGCTCGAACACATTTTGAGCAACGAAGTAACCGATTCAGTTTGCGCGTTCCTCGGCCATCCGAGCGCCTGCCCTCACAACAAACCCATTCCACGCGGCGACTGCTGCCCGTGATTTGGACTTAGCCCTCTCACTGTAACACCTCTTAATACAGCATCGCGGCGTCAGCATTACGGTTACTTGCAACACTGAGATTCTAAGA
>JAHFUG010000274.1:6408-10366 GCA_023265195.1 Blastocatellia bacterium
ATGCATTTCGCGTTAAGGATCAACTCACGCCTGTGGCTGCTTTTGAAGCGCTGCTTTCCTTCGCTCTTCCGCTTCGGCGAGCCAGCCGCGTCTCAGTTTGTCCGCTGGTATGCTCGAGAGGTAGGGCTTGATGTCGAGTATCGGAGCGCCGTCGAGCATATCGACGCCACGAACGTGCAGACGCAAACCGTCGCGGCGGAGCAACTCGACTACGGTAAGTCCAATCGGGTTGGGCCGCCGAGGCGAACGCGTCGCGAATACTCCGTGGGGCCGATCGTCGGTCGGTGGCTTGCCCAGTAGTGAGTACCCATCGGCTTGATGAAACACCCATAAGACAAACAGATGAGAGAAGCCCTCTATGTCTGTAAGACCAGCTTCGAATTCGGGCTCAATTTCGAGGACGCCTTCGGCCTCGTGAGTCGCGCCACAGCCTTTTGGAATCTGGCTGGTTTCCGAGTACCGACTGTGAACGACGCCGATTGAGCGCATTTCGAAATTAGACATCTGAATTTCCCTGCCCGCGTTTCCCCTTCGTAACAATGTCTCTTCAGAGAGATGCGTGAGAACTGGTCGGCCTCGCATCTCGTTGGATTGATTCTCAACATTCCGTGTATCAAACTCAAGCCGAGATCGCGCATTGCCATACGATGTCGCCGGCTCCCCGGAGCGCGAACGCATCTTTTGTCGGCGTCCAACTGGAATACTCATCCATTGCTTGGCGCTGCTTTGCGCAATCAAATCGCCAACAATGGCCAATCATTGCTTGTTTGCTTCGTGGTCTTCGTGAACTTCGTGGTTTTCGATTCTTCGCGCTTTCCAAAGCCGGTGGCGCTCACTTTCAATCGCAGCCTTTTTCGGAATCTCTCGTTGATTTCTTTTTGTTTTTTCCCGGCTTCCTAATTACCATTGAAGGTTCGTTTGAGCACATCATAGATAACATGCAAAGGAGCGAATATTATGACTGAGCGAATATTCAATTTCTCGGCTGGGCCGGCGGTCTTGCCCCTCCCGGTTCTGGAAGAGGCGCAGCGAAATCTGCTTTCATTGCCCGGCGCAGGCATGTCGGTGCTCGAGATCAGCCATCGCTCAAAGACGTTCGATGAAATCATTCTCGGCGCGGAGGCTGACATCCGAAAGCTGGCCCGCATTCCCGATAACTATCGCGTCCTGTTTTTGCAAGGCGGCGCATCCTTGCAGTTCTCGATGGTCCCCATGAATCTTCTTCCTCAAAACGGCTCGGCCGACTACATAATTACCGGGGCCTGGTCGAAGAAGGCCCTGAAAGAAGCCCAACGGGTTGGACAGGTTAAAGTGGCGGCGACGACCGAGCCCGACAACTTCAACCGCGTGCCGCGCTCCGAAGAAATCACATTGGATCCCAGCGCCGTTTATCTTCACTTCACGACGAACAACACGATTTTCGGGACGGAATGGAATCGCGAGCCTGATGCCGGCGGCGCTCCGCTGATAGCCGATGCGTCATCGGACATCTTCAGCCGGCCAATCGACGTTAGCAAGTATGCGTTGATATACGCGGGAGCGCAGAAGAACCTTGCTCCGGCGGGGTTGACCCTTGTGATCCTTCGCGACGACCTCCTGCCACGAATTCCAAAGGGCCTGCACACGATGCTGGACTACAACACGCACGCGAAAGAAAGGTCGCTTTACAACACGCCCCCTGTGTTCGCGATCTACATAATGCGGCTTGTGCTGTCGTGGCTAATCGAACAAGGGGGGCTGGAAGAGATGGAGCGGCGTAACCAGGCGAAGGCCGGTCTGCTCTACGACGCCATTGACTCGTCCGGATTCTACCGCGGCCATGCATTACCAGACAGCCGTTCGCTGATGAACATCACCTTCCGCCTGCCCAGCGAGGAATTGGAAAAACAGTTTGTCAACGAGGCCACAAAAGCGGGGTTTGACGGTTTGAAGGGCCACCGGTCCGTCGGAGGCTGCCGAGCTTCGATTTACAACGCATTCCCTCGGGAAGGCGTAGAGGCGCTCACCTCTTTCATGAAGGAGTTTCAACGCACCCACGGATAGAAGAACCGCGGACTTCATTCCGCGATCAATTGCGTCGCCCAGATCAATGTGCGCGGTGACGCTTGGGGTTGAGCGCATCGCATCCGGACGGGCTAGAGCCCGCGGCGTACCGGGGTGGGTCAATTGCCCGGATGCGTGCGCCGCCTGGTCTCGTGCACTACGGTGGCGTAGTTCTTCCCGGCGTAGGTAAGCCCGGGAATCAACTTTCCAGTTACGCCAATGTAGCCGTCTTTGCTAGGCACGCCATACTTCTCGGTGAAGATCCAGATTGTCCCCGTGCCATCGTCGATTTCATACACGCCTTTATCGAGCGCTCCATAAGAGCGATTGACCCGGCCGGCGATGGTTACTTCCTTGTGATAGAAGCGGGCGGGGTCCCGTGTTATATCGCCGATCTTGATTCGCTCTGGGCAGGCAGTTAGCGTCAACGACATCAAGGCTATCGAGACGCCCACGACTGTTCTGGATCTCATTGATTGTCTCCTGTCGGATTAGCTGCAAGTTTATGCGGCGCCGGTCCTGGGTTGATGCGGTCTCGGGCGTCGCAGGTATTTTGAGACGTGACGGGCCGGAAAGGATGCCAGGAACAGACTAAAAACTCGAGACTCCTATCGTGGCCTCGCCGGTCAATCACACCGCTGCCAAGCTGCCGGCTCCCTGATTGCAGACGGTGAGAAGAACTTCGCCGCGCGTTTTTACCCGGGGCTGGAATAAGCCTGAAAGTCCGGCTGTTCTTGCCGGCTAAACTGGCGGATTTTGTTTTGAGAGAAGCGCGTCAATCTCGACGGCTTTGCTATTCACTCGACGGGCGCGGCTAATAATTATCCGTTGAAATCCGGCGCGAGTCAGGCTCCAAATCGATGCTGAGCCAAAGGCGTGCTTGCATGGCGTTCATCGCTGTGTTAGACATGCGCTAAGGCGAAATACGGTTCTTTATTCGGTGTTATCGGGGAGACACATGAGGGGCAAGATAGCTATATTCATCGATGGGAATAATCTGTTTCACGCGGCGAAGGCGGCGGGGGTTGAGATTGACTACGCGAAGTTCCTGACATTTCTGCGGAAGGAATCGCCTCTCCTCCGCGCGTTCTTTTATACGGGCGTCGACGAAAAGGCGGAACGTCAGCAAGGCTTTCTTCTCTGGATGAGAAGAAACGGCTACCGCGTGGTCGAGAAAGAACTGAAGACGTTCGCCGACGGAACCAAGAAAGCGAATCTGGACGTCGAGATCGCGGTCGACATGCTGTCGCTCGCCGACAAGTACGAAACGGCGGTGCTTGTTTCAGGCGACGAAGACTTCGCCTACGCCATCAACGCAATTGCTTACAAAGGCGTGCGAGTCGAGTTGGCCGGATTCCGCAGCAACACGAGCCCCAGGCTGATTGACGTGGCCGATCAGTTCATAGAGCTTGATTCCCATTTGGACGAAATCATAAAGACCGACGGCCGCCACAATCACCATGTGCGCGTTAGCAACGGGGCGATGCGGGCCCGCGATGACTTGGACGCGGACCCGGATCACCACTGAGATGAGCGAACACGTTGGGAAGCTCCAGCCCCGGATCGTCTCTCAAAATGCTGTGAGTTTTTACGCCCGCGTCATCTTTTCGCGCCTCGCGAGACCTCCGAATCGGGCAACTTTTCGGTGAGCTGTTGCTGGCGATAGGCCGCCGCGCCCAACAAGCCGCCCATTCCCATCGATTCCACGGCCGAGCTGGGAACCAGCATCAACGCGCCTTTTTCTTTCAGGCCCTCGTAAAGCATGTTCATGGCGCGCAAGTGCAGTGCGGTAGGGTTATCCCGATACGACTCGGACGCCTTATCGAAGAGCTGCGCGATCTCAACCTCAGCCTGGCCGAGGATTATGCGGGCCTGCTTCTCTCGCGCCGCTTGCGCTTCGCGCGACATCGCGTCC
>JAHFUG010000275.1 GCA_023265195.1 Blastocatellia bacterium
ACGGGCTGCTAGTTGAACCAATATCCTTCTGTAGCGGCCGGCGCCACGAAGGACGCGATTGATATCAGCCAACTTCGAAGATAACGCTTGATCCAAATCCAATCACTCATTACCATAGGGGAGGCGTCTGAAGACCACGGTCAGATTGAATACTAGATGGTGGCTTCTTGACTGACGCTCTGCTCTCTCGGGTCTGCTCTACTTTTTTAGGCTTTGCGCCAAGGATGACCCCGCCGCAACGGAAGACGCGCAAAGCGCGGAGAGATTGACGCCCGTTAGACGGATAACGAGCGGCAAGAACGAGTGACATTAGCAGGATGTGCTTCTCAGTCCCGTGCCCTTTACAGTTCTAGCCAGAGGGTGAACCGGCAATGACGCGGTCTCTTGAGTTCTGGAGGCTTCTTACACAACTAAGGCTAATCGACCTTATCGACTTCCTTGTCGTGTGGGCGATCATCTACGGTTTGCTGAAGCTGGTCCGCGGCACGCGAGCCGTTCAAATCGCGGTCGGACTGCTTGGAGTCGGATTACTCTATCAGCTTTCCGTCATCTTCGGCCTGGAGACCCTCCAGTTCGTCATGCGAAATACGCTTCTGTATTTCGGATTCGCATTGTTGGTTATCTTCGCGCCGGAGATCAGATCCGCTTTGATGAGATTCGGCTCGAATCTTCGCCGCCCGTTGAGACTCGGACGGAGGGCTGGACAGGAAGCCTACGAGGAGATCGTGCTCGCGGCCACCACTCTCGCCTCGCGAAGAACCGGCGCGCTCATCGTAATCGAACGAAATGTCGGGCTTCAGAATTACGTTGACACCGGGGTGCTGCTTGACGCCGCCCTTTCTTACGATTTGCTCGTGACGGTTTTCGACGAACACACGCCCCTGCACGACGGCGCGGCCATCGTTCATAACTACAAAATCCTGGCGGCCGGCTGCTTCCTTCCACTCACCCTGAACCCCAGACTTTCGAAGGAACTGGGAACCAGGCACCGCGCGGCGATTGGCATAACCGAGGACACTGACGCCGTCACTGTGGTAGTCAGCGAGGAGACCGGAATAATTTCGTTCGTGAGGGAAGGCAAGATCATTCGAAATTTGAGTAGCGCGGGCCTGCGAGAACAAATCCGTGAAGCGCTCGAACTCCGGCCCCGTGTGAGCGACATTCTCAGGCCCGTTCGTCCAAAGGCCGCCGGCGCCGCGGACGTCGACGGCGTTCCAGCGGCGGGTCGCGTGTCTGAAACGTTCATAAAGTAACCGCCTATGAGCAGAATCTTCTACTGGTTCAACCAAGTGAAGGCGTACCTGAGGGATTACGTGTTGGAGAACACTGGTCTGAAGATACTCGCGCTAATGATCACGGTTGTGATGTGGCTTTCGGTAGCGTCGCGTCCGGTTCGCGAGGCGACGCTCCAAGAGGTTCCGGTGAAGTTTCCCGACGTGCCTAACAATCTCACTATCACAAAGTACGACACTCAGTTGGCGCGAGTCACGCTTAGAGGGCCGAGAGACGTCCTTGATCCAATTCGGGCCAGCGATCTTTCTCTTGTGGCCGAAATGAGCGGCATCGAGCAAGGCATTCGAGTGATACAGTTGAAGCTCGACCGCATTAGCCTTCCTAACTCGGTTGAAGAGATCAGCATCGAGCCGCGTAGTATTCGGGTCACCGTCGAGCGCGTAGTCGAAAAGGAGGTTCCGGTAAGGCCTCGGTTCGAAGGCGAACCTGCTCCCGGCTACGAGATCGTTCGATTGGAGGTCGTGCCCGATAAGATAAGGATCGCGGGTGGAGCCAGTCTGCTGCGCGACGTTACGGATGTCTCGACCGAGACGGTTATTCTGTCGAATCTGACCGCCTCGCTAAGCGAGCAGGTGGCCATCGACCTCGGTTCGCCCAACATAACCGTCAGCGGGGAAGACCGGAGAAAAGTGCTTCTGAAGATCGACATCAGTGAAGTACAAACGGAGCGAGCCTTCGATCATGTGCCGGTTTCCGTGATCAATGCGCCGGGCGCGGCGCGGCCCTCGCCACAGTTCGTGAGAGTGGTGCTCCGCGGCGCGCGGTCGGTCATCGCCGCGCTCACGTCTGACGACCTCTCGGTTTCGGTCGAGTACTCCGGAAGAAAGCAAGTCAATACTCTCACCGCCGCGGTCTCGAGATTTCAGGACAAGGTCTTTATTAAAGCCATCGAACCGAAGACCGTCTCGATTCGTTGAACTGCTCTCCGCGCCTTCAGCCGAAGAGGGCTTCGCGGTACAATCTGTACTCTTTCCACACTTCATCGAATGACTGACACGACGGCGCCAAGACTGTTTGGAACCGATGGAATTCGCGGGATCGCCGGCGAGTATCCGCTGGATTCGGATACGATTGCGCTTATTGGCGGCGCGGTCACGGCTATCATGAGAGAAGAGGTTGGGCGGGCTCCTCGATTCATCATTGGCAGAGACACCCGCGAATCCGGAACGTCGATCGAGCGTGAGTTTGCTAAAGGTGCGCGCGCGGAAGGAGCGCACGTCGAGTCCGCTGGAGTGATCACGACCCCTGGCGTCGCCTACCTTGCGCGTACGGTTCCATTCGACGCGGGAGTGGTTGTGTCGGCGTCTCACAATCCATATCGAGACAACGGCGTCAAGATCTTTACTCCGTCCGGCCTCAAGATTAGCGACGAAATTGAGCGAGCTATCGAGAAGAGGGTGAGGATTGGAGTCAAAGGCGACACGCCTGAACAGATCGACCTTGACTCCTCCGAGGAATACGTCTCGAGCTACATTGATTTTCTTTGCTCCGCTTTCGATATTAGGCTCGACGGTTTGCGATTGGCCCTGGATTGCGCGAACGGAGCGGCGTCGGCCATCGCCCCGGAAGTGTTCACGCGGCTTGGCGCGGACTTAACCGTGCTGTCGGCGAATCCCGATGGGCGCAACATCAACGACGGATGCGGGTCGCTTTACATGGGTCCGTTGCAAGAGTGCGTACTCAACAACAAGCTCGACGTCGGGATCGCCTTCGACGGAGACGCCGACCGAGCGTTGCTGGTCGCCGAAAACGGATGCATTGTCGATGGCGATCACGAATTGCTAATCCTGGCGGACTACCTGAAGTCGCGCGGACAGCTAAACGGCGATGTGGTCGTCACGACCGTAATGGCTAACCTCGGACTCGAGTTGGCCCTGGCGGATCGAAAAATCGAAATGGCGCGTGTGCCGGTAGGCGACCGCTACGTGCTCGAAGAGATCCGGCGGCGCGATGCAAGCCTGGGAGGCGAGCAATCCGGCCACATCATCATTCCCGCCGTTTCTCTTGCGGGCGATGGGATCATAACCGCGATCGAAATGCTTCGCGCCACCGCGAGTTCAGGACGTACGCTGGGAGAACTCGCTTCCGGATTGACTAAGTACCCTCAGGTACTGGTCAACGTCCGCGTTAAGAGCAAACCCGGCATCGACTCCATTCCGATGATCAGAAGAGAAATTGCGCGCTTGGAAAAGGAGTTGGGAAAACAGGGGCGCTTGCTGGTTCGATACTCCGGCACCGAGAATCTCGCGCGAGTGATGATCGAAGGCGAGCGGCAGGCCGAGATCGAAGCGCAAGCCAATGGATTGGCTGAGTTGATAAGGCAGGAACTGGGTTAATCCACAGATGACGCAGATGACGCAGAATAGGAATAGAAAATAGAAAAAGAGGAATGGACAAACGGGAACGGACAAGAGCGAAAAATGAAGATGAAAGGAGAAGGATGAAACGTGAAGAGTGAAGAGTGAAGAGTGAAGAGTGAAGAGAGTGAAGAGAGTGAAGAGTGAAACGAAGGGAACAAGGGAACAAGGGAACAAAGCGCACGAAGGAACAAAGCGAATATGGTTTGGTCTTCTATTCCTGGCTTCTGTTCCTGGCTTCTGTTCCTGCTTCCATTCCCGCTTTTCCTTCACCCTTCTCCTTTCACTCTTCTCCCTTCACTTTCACTATTCTCCTTGACTCTTCACTCTTCACCCTTTGTTCCCTTTGTTCCCTTTGTTCCCTTTGTTCCCTTTGTTTCTCTCTTTCTTCTTCTTCTTTCTTGTTTTTCGCTTTCCTTCCTTTTCCTTTCCTTCCTTTTTCCCTCTTTTCTTCCTGTTTTCTTTTCTTGTTTTTTCTTTTCCCCTTCTTCATCTGCGTAATCTGCGTAATCTGTGGACAACGTTTTTTCCGTCTTGACCCTACCAACTCCATTGAAATAAGATCGCTCGCAGGAGTTCTGCCTCAGCCGGCATCGGAGGTCAATAATGAAACGAATTCTTGTGATGTCTCTTGTCCTAATGCTCATTTCAATCGGGCTTACCGGCGCGATCGCGCAGGAAGCGCGTGTGGCGACTATTCAACCGGAAACGAAAGCTAGAATAGTCCTTCAATCTCACATCAGCTCGAAGCTCAACGAAGTCAACGACACAATCACGGCAGTGCTCTACGAGCCGGTCTACGTCGATGGACAGTTGGTCCTGCCGCGCGGGACCGAATTCCACGGACGAGTAGCTTCGGTGAAGCCGGCCAGGCGCGGCCAAAAAGGCGCTGAAATGACCATAGTGTTCGAGAAGGTCGCGATGCCTTGGGGCGAAGAGCCAATCGGCATCGTCATGACGTCGATCGACGATTGGGCCAGAGATGAGAAGCTCAAGGCCGACGACGAGGGAAAGGTCAAAGGCGGGCACAACGGGGAGAAGGCGGCTCATAACGTCGAGCGTGGCGCAAGAATCGGAGGTGGAGCCGCGGGAACCGTAATTCTGGCAGGGGAGGCCGCGGGAGGAGGAGCGGGAGTTTATGGAGGAGGAGCAGCCGTTCTTGGAGGCAGCATGCTTGCGGGACTGCTGCTAACGAAGGGCGCGGACGTTCGACTCCAGCCAGGAACGATCTTCCGCGTCAAGTTTGTCAAACCGCTGACTCTTCCAGTAATCCAGCAGGCGGGCGCGACACCCAGACCCATCCAGCAGGATGAAAAACCCGAAAAGCCACCCGCGAAGTGAGAGCCGACTGCGAATGAAATTGGAGACAAGGGCGCACGTAAAAAGAGTGCGCCCTTACTCGTTCAGAGTTCACGCTTCAGCGTGCCGCCGCATCGTTCAGAGTTCACGCTTCAGCGTGCCGCAGCCTAAAGGCTGAACTCTGAACGTCGTTAGTCCTTAGCTTCCCACCCGGAATGGCGTTAGAATCTCGCGGTCGGTATCCGAGGCGAGGAAACAAGGTGCGCTATGTGGAATAGGACCAAACGGTTGATTAATTCCTATCTGGATGGGTTGATCGAAAAATCCAGCAATCCCGGCTCGGACGTCCGCGCCGTCACTCGAGGAGAGATCGCCCGGCTTGGCGAGATCGAAGTTCAAGCTCGAGCTTCGGTCAAGCTGCTGGAGAAAGAATTGGCCGAAGTGGAGTTGAAGCTGTTAGGCGCTTCCGAGCGCGCAAGACTCGACGTCGCTTCCTCGGCTTCCACGGCCGGCTCTGAAATCCAAAACCTAACGGCTCATCGCGATCTTCTACGAAAGCAAATTGCGGAAGCAACGGCGTCCGCCGAGAAAGCTAAGGCCCTTCGCGAACAACGCCGATTCGAGGGCGAGGATCTCGCCGTCCAATCCCAGTTGTCCTCAATTCAGGAGACCGTATCCAGCGTTCACTCGGGATTCGGCGTCAACGACCCGGCGGCGGTTATCGATGAAATGCGGGCGCGCATCGGCGGTTCGGGCGCCTCTGAAAACGATCTGAGACTCCAGGAAGCGGACCGGCACATCGAAGCCGAACGCAAGCGTTCAAAAGTCGACGAGTTGCTTGCATCCTACAAGCGCACGATTGTTGAGCCCGATGAGCCCGTGGTTCAACCGGCGCAAAACGCCTCTCTTGGTGAAAAGACGGATGCGCCAGCCGAGCCGATCGAGCCCACAAAACCGGAATCGGCCGAGCAGAAGACTCTGGGCCGTGCGGACCCTACGGTGCGCCCGATCGATTAGCTCTTCGCGATCGGCCGCGCTATTCAAGGTCCGCCTCTATGTTCCAAATTTCCGGTTGAATAGCCGCGTTAGTTCCACGGCGAGGGAAACACAAGCGTGAAGACCAATCACCGTATGAGAAGGCCCTTTTCAATGAGAGCAGCCGTTGCTTCGTCATTGCTCTTAGTTACGATGGCGGTCAGTTCCGCCGCGATCGAGGCAAGCCAAACCAAACAGTATTCGGTGACGCCGGCCGAGACGGTCAAGCGCTTCTACACTATTCATTTTTCAAGCAACAAGCGGTTTACCTTGCGCGAGATCAAAAGGAAGCGCGAGTGGCTCGCGCCCGAGCTTTACGATCTGTTGGTCGCCGAAGTCAACAGGAAATACCCTCCGGACACCGTTCCCGACATCAACGGGGATCCATTCACCTACTCTCAGGAATACCCCGCGTCGTTTGTTCTGGGA
This sequence comes from Blastocatellia bacterium, assembly GCA_023265195.1. GTDB lineage: Bacteria > Acidobacteriota > Blastocatellia > UBA7656 > UBA7656 > QHVH01. Next base: position 6,414 of record JAHFUG010000275.1, read on the forward strand.
AAGACCAGGACCTCGGACTCGAAATCGAGTGTTGAGATCGTCTTTCGATGGACGGCTAAGGGCAAGACGGTTGAAACGAGGACCTACGTAGTTGAACTCATCAAACTATCCGAGAGTTGGAAGATTTCGAACATTATCTATGGCAAGGATCAAGATATGCTTGGCCTCTTGAAGCACGCGAGCTAGAGCCGCGCGATGTTTTTAATGTTCGGCCGCGGTTGGTCTCGACAGGAGTTCGATGAATCTGGGATCGTCGCGAATACCGTCGAAGTCGGGATCGATGCGGCCTCGCGTCTTGTTCAAGGCCCCGAGCAGTCCCAACGTCTCCTCGAAGTACTTAATCGACTGATCCCTGTCGCCCCGGAGGGCGTACAAGGCCGCCATATAGTATTTAGTGAATGGGTCGTCGGCGCCCGTGGCGATGCGTAGCTCGAACGCTTCCATTGCGGCGCCGAAGCGTTTCTCGGCTTCGACCGTATCGCCAAGCCTCAAATACGCGGCACCCAGTTTCTGATTCAGCTCGATCATCGTTCGCTCTCGCAACCCGTGATCGCTCGCCGAGAGAAAACTCATCTCTTTATTGTATTCTTCGATCGCTTCTTGATAACGGCCCTGCCGGTAGTATGAGTATCCGAGCCTCGTATGCGCCCCAACGATTTGGAGTCCTTCCTTGCCCGAAATGTATTTCTCCTGAAGCTCGATTGCGCGCCGCAACACTTTTTCAGCCTGCTCATATTCGCCTTTCAGCGTGCGGAGAAATCCAAGCTGCAAAAACGAGTAGCCGGCCTCCGGATTAAGCGCCACCGCGTGCTCGAACTCGGTGATCCCTTCGTCAATCATTCCCTTCCCCAGCCAATACACGCGCCCAAGCGCCGAATGACCCTGTGAATTGCTCGGCTCGAGCCGAATCGCCTCCTTTATCGCGTCGATCGCGGCATCGTAAAAGCCAAGTCCAGTGTAAGAAGAGCCAAGCCATAGATGCGCGTGGGGCAGCTTTGCATTCAGTTGTATCGCCTTCTTCTCATATTCGATCGCCTTGTAAGAAAGCTCGGGAATAGAGAAGTACGAGCCCTTCAAGTCACAGGCCGCACCCAGCGCGGCCCAGGCCAGCGCGTAGCCGGGGTCCAATTCAGTGGCCTTCTCGAATTGAGCAATTGCGCGGTCCAGCGCGCTACGGCCGCCTTGTCTGACATCGATCATACCGCGCGAGAAATTCTCATACGCTTCGACGGACTTCGTTTCACGCCGTTCAATTTCGCTGATCTCGGAGGTTCCGACGTCCAGGTGCAACCCCTGGGTCAACTCGTAAACGATCCGATCCTGCAGTTCGAATATGTCCGCCATCTTCCCATCGATCTTGACCGTCCTGACGAGCGCTCCCGACGAGACCACCACTATTCGCGCGGTGATTCGAATCGAGTCGCCGAGGCGTTGGTATCCGCCCGTGACAATCCACGACGCGCCGAGCCGTTTCCCGGTCTCGATCGCGAATTTCTCGTCGCCGTCGACGGATCGCTCGCGGCCGAGGCTCTTGAGAATCTCATAGACTCGCTCGCTTCCGATTACCGAGATGCCGCGAATGTTCTTTAGATCCGCGGTGACGGTCTCCGCGATGCCGGACCCGATCCAGTCATCTCCGCGCTCCCTCGTAATGTTCGAAAAGTTCAAGACGGCGACGCCGTTCGTCAGCCGCGTCTGCTCATCGTCCGATGGGGCCTCCGAACCGGCCGCGGTTAATATCGCGGTTGGCCCGCTGTCGTCGCCAAGGGGACGGTTTCCGGCGTCACGCTCCCTCGTCTCGAGGTCGCGCCGCAAGTTGTATAAATCGATATAGAACTCGCGGACGGTCTGGTAGCGAAAGTTGAGATTCTTCTCGAGAGCCTTCCGCAGAATTCGTTCCACCTCTTGCGGCGCCTGATGGTTGAACCTGGCTATTGCTGGAGCTTCCTGGTGAACGATCTTGTCTATGACTTCGGTTGAGCTTTCGCCTTCAAACGGCAACCGCATGGTTATTGACTCGTAGAGCACCACTCCGAGCGAAAAAATGTCGGATCGGTGGTCGACCAAACGGCCCAGAGCCTGCTCGGGCGACATGTACGACACGGTTCCCATGACGACGCCGGCTACGGTAGCTAACGGAAGCGTCTCCGTTTTTTCCTCGTCGCCCCCATTGCCCCGTGGCGTCCAGGTGAACTTGGCGATGCCGAAATCGAGCACCTTGGCGAGGCCGCGGTCGGTTATGATTATGTTGGAACTCTTGACGTCGCGGTGGACAACACCCCGTGAATGGGCTTCGTGAAGCGCGTCGGCGACCTGCATGCAAATGTCCACTGACTGAAGCACGGTCATCTGCCCGCTGGCGATCTTGAATGAAAGCAAATCGCCTTCGACGTACTCCATCACAATGAAGTGCGTCCCTTCGTGCTCGCCGATGTCATAGATCGCGGCGATGTTGGGCGAACTTAAAGACGACGCGGCTCGCGCTTCTTTCATAAAGCGGGCTCGGCGATCGGCGTCATATTGATAGGACGCGGGAAGGAACTTAAGGGCGACTTGCCGGCCCAAGCGCGTGTCTTCGGCGCGGTAAACCTCTCCCATTCCACCGGAGCCAATCTGCTCTTCAATCGCGTAGTGTTGTATGGTTCGTCCGATCATTCAGTGTTGGCCGCGGGCTTTTTTCGAAGGCTTAACATTATCCGCTAGCACAACGGCAAGCAAGGCTGATTACGGGCAGCATTGCTTGACACGCCGCCCAACGCTCAATTAGGCTGTGACAGCTTATTTGTTCTTCTCATGCGTGAGCAACACCACCTGAACAATCATTCTTTCCGCAAAAGCTATTCAGCGGCGATCGCCGGCGCGTTCCTGGCGTTGTCGAGCGCGGGGTGCGCTTTCCTTGGGGGTGAAACGAAGATCGGCGAAGGCGTCGTGATCTCGAACAAGCTGGTCGTGCGGTCATCGACAGCGGCGGTCGCGCTCCCGCGCGCCGAGGTCAAGCGAGGGGACAGGCTCGAGATTCTCGACCATTCCGAGGTCAAAACACCCACCCGGATCGAAGAGTGGTACAAGGTGCGAACCAAGACCGAGCCGCCCGTCGTGGGCTGGGTCGAGTCCAGATCGGTCATCAATCAAGCCGTCGTCGATAAAATAACCGAGCTATACGAGAAGGCGAAGGACGTCGTACCGCAGGGCAAGGGCCGGCTCAAGGTTCAAACCAAGCTCCGAGTCGACCCGGCCGGGGACATTGTCACGATGCTGAGCCGCGGGACGACGGTTGACATAGTGGGCAAGGCCAGAACAACGATCAAGCCGGAGAAGCAACAAACATCCGAAGACGCCGACGAGACGACTGAAGAACCCGAGACGCGCACGGTGTTGTGGTATCAAATCCGGCTCCCCGACTCGGAAGTCCTTCGCGCCGGATGGGTGGGCGCCCAACAAGTGGAACTCGACGTGCCGGAGGAAATAATGCACCTCGAGGGAGACGGCCGCAGGTTTACCGGGTGGGTTGTGCTGGATCAAACCAGGGCCAAGAACGGCGAGATGAAGAACAATTACGTCGGTTTGATGAAGAGCCTCAGCACCGCCGGGCCCATCGATTTCACTCGCATCTGGGTACTGAACTACTCTCGCGATGAGGGCCGGTACGGCGGGCCCTACATTGAAGATGGATTGCACGGAGTGCTGCCGGTCAGCCTGGGCTTGGCTTCCGGCCGTAAAGGATTCACGATTCGAGAACTGGACGAGAACGGCAAAATCGTGCCGATCGAATATGAAGCTGTGAGAGTGGACGCGGCTCACCTGAGAGTCAAGCGGCTAGGGCCCAAGATATACTACCGAAAACCGGCCGCCAGACTTACGACTCGCAAGCACAAGTAAGGCAATTCGGCTTCTTAGACGCGTGCGCTAGCCGTTTATGCCGATCGTTACGAGGATTTTGTTCGCGTTTCCC
>JAHFUG010000038.1:0-9780 GCA_023265195.1 Blastocatellia bacterium
TCTAAGCCCGCGCACCGAGGCGACCATGTTGCTTAAGCTGCTGGTTGCATCGAGGACCGCGCTGGGCTCGAAACCACAGTGCACCATGCAGTCGGCGCATCGAGGGTTCCCGCTCTTGTGCCCATAGCGCTCCCATTCAGTCGTCTCCAGCAACTCCTTAAAAGTCGAAGCATACCCCTCGTTGAGCAAGTAGCAGGGTTTCTGCCAACCCAGGACTGAATAACTGGGATTGCCCCACGGCGTGCAGTCGTAGTCGCGATTGCCGGTAAGAAACTGAAGATAGAATGGCGAATGATTGAATTTCCACTTCTTGCCGCGGCTGGTTGACATCGGCGCGAGCACTTCTCTAAACAACGCCTTTGTCTGCTCCCGTTTTAGAAAATGATCCTGGTCCGGAGCCCACGCATAACTATAACCGGGAGACACCATCATTCCGTCGACCCCGACTTCGGCAAGAAAATCGAACATCTTATGCAACTCGGCGGGCGACTCGCCGTCAAAGACCGTGGTGTTGGTCGTAACCCTGAAACCGGCTGCCTTGGCCGTTTTGATTGCTTTCACCGCTTTTTCGAACACGCCGTCGAGACAGACGAGTTCGTCATGCCTCTCCTTCAATCCGTCAATGTGAATGCTGAACGTGAGGTATGGCGAGGGCTTGAACCGCTCCAGGTGTTTCTCGATAAGGATCGCGTTCGAGCAGAGATAAACAAACTTCTTGCGCTCGATGAGACCGCCGATGATTTCGCCTATCTGAGGATGAAGCAGAGGCTCCCCTCCAGCTACGGTGACTACCGGAGCGCCGCATTGATCGACGGCGTCGAAGCACTCTTCAGGCGATAGGTTTTTACGGAGGATCTCCTGCGGATATTGAATCTTTCCGCAGCCCGCGCAAGCCAGATTACAGCGAAAGAGTGGCTCCAGCATCAGAACTAAAGGGTATCGATTGACTCCACTGAGCCGCTTTCCCATGACGTAACCGCCTACTTTAACGGCCTGTCGAAACGTGATTCCCATTATCCTCCTGCTGCTTGCTTGTCGATTTACTTCTTGAACAGGTTAGTGGTTTGAAAGCAGCATCCTAGCATGAAGGCAACGTTGGCTCAAACTGTCGTGGATGAGACGATGAGACGGAGGGTGGGGCGGCCTTCGTGCGTAACCCTGCACGGGAAGTGTGGGGATTGAAGCTTGCCTACAAACGCGGACGGCGTCGATCTCTTTCCCTGTTCCCCGCTCTGCGAGGGCGGGTTTGGGGCCTTCAGCGATTAGGTTGTGCTCGAACAATCCCCACATTCCCCAGTATCGCTATGGTGAACACGCACAGGAATCGTCCACCGTCTTCCTATCAGTGATCGGGTAAGTCGTGGTGGTGAACGTACCATTAATCTGCAGCGAGGCCGTGCCGCTCCTTTGACACTGATTGAATGAGGCGGTGACGAACCGATCCATCCGGCTGTCCCTGAGGTCGATCGTGCAGACCGTCATCCTCGAGACCGAGCCTTTGCCAGAGAGCGCGAAGCCCTTAGGGCCACACTTCGTGAACAGGTAATCACCGGTTACCGAGTTGAACCGGAGGAGTAGCCCGGGGGTTGAATCGTCCTGCAGGCAGATGTCGAAGGCTTTTGAGCACCCCTTGCCCGGAAATACAGCAAGCGACAAGAGCCCGCTGAAATCCCGTTGGCCCGTCGAGAAGGCGCCGACAGGGCTCAAAGCGCCGTTGCCGGCTATGCTGAAGGATGTGACAGTGCTGTTGTCAAAATTCGCCGTGAAGAGAATCGTTCCGCCAGCATCCGTGGCCAATCCGAAGGGTTCTCCGCCGGTTCCGCCGAACGGCGAATCTGGAATCAGCGATAGCGTGCCGTTGGGAGCCACACTAAACACATTAACCGAATTGCTCAATCGGCTGCTGACGAACAAGAACTGGTCATTCGGGCTGAGCACGCAAACGTTGGAATTGTCGTCAGCGGCCGAATTGTTGAATGTTTGAACCAGGGTTAACGCTCCGTTGGAACCGATGCTGAAGGCGTCCACATTGGCGCCATCGCTCGCCTGAACTGCATACAGGAGGTTTCCCGCGCAGTTGATATCTACTGCGCTGACGGCTCCGTTAGCCGGCGAAGCGAAGGGTGAGCCTGGCGCCTGCGTGAGCGCGCCGTTTAAGCCAATGCCGAACATCGCTACAGCGTCATTATCCACAAGCGCCACTGACAGGAACCGTCCGTTTGGGGACACCCTAACGCTGTCAGGCTTGGAGCCACCGGCGGGAAACGGAGAGCCCGGGATGGGTGTGAGCGCCCCGATGGCGTCTATGCCAAACACAGCGATGTTATTTGAAGCGGCATTAGCGGCGATTAAGAATTGACCATTGGGCGTGCAATCCAGCGACATTCCGGACACTCCGACCCCGCCCGCTGAAAAGGGCGAGCCGGGAATGAGCGAGAGCGCGCCAGTCATAGGATTAATCTCAAAGCCGCTGACGTCACCGCTCCAGTCGTTGCTGACATACAAACGGTTTCGAGCTGCACAGATTCTTGCGCGGTTTGGGGCTCCTTGCCCTAAAACATTGCCCGACCCGCCGGTCAAAAAGGTTCCGATGTTAGTCAACGCCCCGTTCGCAGCTACCGAGAAAGCTGTGACTGAGTTTGTCGGAAAGGTATTGTTATCCGTATAGACGAAGTTCTGAGCCGAGGCGCTACTAACGACAAAGAAAAACAAAAGAAAGGGACATAGCAGTAGTAGACTTCTCGTGCATGGGGGTCTCATTAGTTTCTCTCCTCCTCTTTTCTTGGTCCGAGTTACGCTGTACCGCTTCGTGAGCAATTTCATTGAAGTTGAACTGGTCGTTATGCTCTCACATAGATAAGACGGAGAACTTTGAGCTGTTTATTCACTTTCTTGAACATTATCCAGGTTGGATAAAAATATTATGCACCTGGACTGCTAAAATCTAAGGTAAAGTTCCAAATCTAAGGTTCTATTGCTTAAGGATATTGAGGAGCAACCTCGACTCAGCGAATGCCAAGAAGTTCAAGAATAAGTGGAATTCAATGAGATTGGTCCAGAGCCGGGTCTCGAGGCGCGAACAGCATAGCATAAGCCCCCATCCGTTGAGCTAAGAAAAACTCAATGCAAAAAACCGCCGTTCCAGTCTAGCGGCGGCAGAGCTTAGGTTCCGCGTGTTAGCGCGAGACCGCGCGTACTATTGGGCTCCTAAGTCGATCAAAGATTAGTATTGAACGTCTCCTCCTCTTAGCTTAATATATCGCTTCCGCGCTGCTCCCGCGGCGTTCAGCCCGCCTCCTATCGGCCCACGCTCAACAATTAAGGTTCGAAGCGTACTTCCAGAGGTCACTATGGCCACGAATCACGACTTCTCGGCGCGCAACAGTGGATTCGATTCTCAGTCGTTCGACGTGCTTTACTTAGTCGGCAAGCTGGGGCTCAAGACCCTTCGAATGAAACTGTTCGCGATTCTGTTCTTCACTAACTCGATCGCCTGTATGATTGCGTTCGGTTTCTCCGCGGCGCTAGGATCAGGGGCGCTGGTAGCGTCGCTCACTCTATCGCTCGGCGCCGCAATCGGACTTGCGTTCGTGCTTTCGGCAAGCATTCAACGGGTTTCACACAACCTCCTCGAAGCGGTTGATGATGCTCGCGGCCGAGACACGGGAATAGGCGATCCCTACTCCGCCGGTGACCGCCGCGGCAAGATCGCTGAAAAGCTCGGCCCATCGATCGCCGAGACTGCCGCTATCGCTGAACGAAAAAAACTGGAGGCCCTTGAAGCCGAGATAATGTGGTTCAAGGACATGTTCGACGACGCCCCGGTCGGTTATCAAGAACTCGATTGCGAAGGGCGCCTGACCAGGGTCAACCGCACGGAGCTTGAGATGCTCGGCTATACGGCCGAGGAGATGATAGGCAGGCACACATCCGAGTTTGTCGTGGAGAAAGCGTCTCGTGAGGCCGTCGCGGCTTTGTTGGCCGGGACCGCCCCGCGCGTATCGTACGAGCGGAACTTCATACGCAAGGACGGCAGCCGTCTTCCAGTGCTGATTGACAGCAGGCGGATTCGTGACGCGGAAGGAAAAACCCTGGGACTGCGGACTACCCTGCAGGACATAAGCGCGCTCAAGCGCGTGGAAGCGGCGCTCACCCGCGAAAGCGACTTATTGCTCGCCCTCATGGACAACATCCCGGACGGCATCTACTTCAAGGATTCCAGGGGCCGTTTCACCAGAATCAACAAGGCTCAGGCCGAGCTAATGGGCATAAGCGACCCTGACGCCGCGGTAGGAAAGTCCGAGACCGACTTCTTCGATTGGGACTACGCGCGCGAGGTGGAAGCTGGAGAAGAGAAACTCCTCCAGTCGGGCGAGCCAATAGTCGACAAGATCGAGAGATGCATAAAGACGGACGGCCGGTTTCAGTGGATTTCGTCCACCAAGGCTCCAATCAAGGACGCGCGCGGCGAGGCCGCCGGGATCGTCGGAATCGCAAGAGACATCACGAACAGAAAGCTGTCCGAGGAGGCGCTCGATCGCAGCCTGATAGAAGTCCTCGGTGTCGTGTCAACCGTGTCGAACGGAGACCTGACCGTGCGGGCGCCGGAAGGAGAGGACACGCTGGGGCGAATAGGCCGGGCGATGAACGGTATGCTCGACCGGTTCGGCGGGATGCTGGTGGAGGTCAAACAACTCGGGTTCTCAGTATCCTCGAGCGCCATAGACCTGCTCGCGGCCGCGGAAGGAATGGCGGCGGGCTCTCGGAAACAGACCACTGAGATCACCGGCACGTCCAGTTCGGTCGAGCAGATGGCCGCAACGATGAGCCAAATGTCGAACAATGCCAACGCCGCCGCTGAGAAGGCTCATCGCTCGCTGGACATGGCCGGGCAGGGGGATCGAGCCGTGCAGAATACTTCGGAGGCGATGTCCAGAATCAATCAGGCCGTTCAAGACACCGCGGAAGAGATGCGCGCTCTCGCGAAGCGCAGCTCGGAGATATCGGAGATGATCGACTTGATCGACGAGATCGCGTCCCAGACGAATCTCCTCGCGTTGAACGCCGCTATAGAAGCGGCTCACGCGGGAGACGCCGGCGCGGGATTCAGCGTAGTCGCCGACGAGATACGAAAGCTGGCCGAACGGTCGTCTCGCGCGACCAAGGACGTGGACAAGCTGACCAGAGGAATTCAAACCGACATATCCAAGGCGCTGGGCGCGATGGAAAACGGCATGCGAGAAGTTGGAGAAGGCAACAAGCTGGCGGCCCAGGCCCGAAAAGCGTTGCAAGAGATTTCCCTGGCGATGAAACAATCGACCGACGTCATAGAAGAGATAGCGTCTGCGTCCGAGGAACAGGCGCGCGCAAGCAGAGATCTGGCTCAGATGACCAACACTATTTCAAACATAGCGGTGGCGACGTCAGCCGGGGCCCACCAAACGGCTCAGACGATACAAGGAATGACCGAACTTTCCGAACATCTCAACGACGCTATCTCTCAGTTCAGGGTAATAGAAGACTGGGAAAACGCCGCCGGGTATGCTCGAGGAGCAACCGCCGGCGTGCGCATTGGACCTGAGCAAAACACGCGCTTGCGCTGAGGGCCTCAGTAGCTATCTTGCGAGGTTTCGGAATTTGGACATTCGCTCTCGGTTGAAGCGATCGCCACCGTGAGTGCGGCGAAAACGAGACGATAACCGCACTCCCATCCTTCCCGGCGCGAGGTCGCGCTTTCGGAAGCCGTCGGTTAGGAACACTGGCGCGCCACGGCGTCCTCTCCAGCGGGAGCCGACTCTATACCTGCTTGGTTTCAGTTGATTGCGCCGCCCCATCACTCGGCCACGCTCCACTATCTATGGCGGACAGGTGCAAGAGTCGTCCACGGTCTTCCTGTCAGTGAGGACATAGGTGACTCTGACCAAATTCCTGACAACCTGTATAGTGGCCGCGCCGCTTCTTTGACACTGATTCAACGAGGCGGTGACGGATCGATCAACCCGGTTGTCTCTCAGCTCGATCGTGCAGACGTTCTTCGTGGAGACCGTTCCCTTTCCGCATAAGGCGAAACCCTTCGGGCCACAATCCGTGAATAGGTAGGCCCCCGATGTCGAGCTAAACTGAAAGAGCAACCCAGGGTTGGCGTCATCCTGCAGGCAGACGTCGAAGCCGGGTTTGGCCGGAAATACCGCAAGCGACGCGAGCCCGCTGGAGAGCGGTCGACCTGTTGCAAAATTTCCGACAAGGGCTAATGCGCCATTGCCCGCGATACTAAAGGACGTGACATTGCTTTCGTCGGAATTCGCCGTGAAGAGAAATGTTCCGGCAGCATTCGTCGCCAGCCCGGAGGGGTCTCCGCCGGTGCCGCCGAACGGCGACCCAGGAACCAGAGACAGCGTGCCGTTGGAAGCCACAACGAACACCGTAACCGAAGCGATCTCTTGGTTGCTGACAAACAGGAATTGCTGATTCGGACTAAGCGCGCATACGTTGGAGTTCTTACCGGCGGTTGAATTGCTGGATGTTTGAACAAGCGTTAACCCGCCGCTGGAACCAATGCTATAGACATCCACATTAGTCCCAAAATTACTGTTCTGAGAGACAAAGAGGCGGTTGCTCTCGCAGTTTATATCCACTCCAGCGGCCGCTCCGATAGCCGGCGAGGCGAAGGGCGAACCTGCCACCGGTGTAAGCATGCCGTTCGAGGCAATGCTGAACATTGCCACCGCGTCACTGCTCAAAAGAGCCACGGATAGGAAGCGGCCGTTAGGGGCTACCTTAACACCGTCGGGGTTGACGCCACCGGCGGCAAAAGGAGATCCTGCCACTGGTGTAAGCGCTCCGTTCGCGGCGATGCTAAACACAGTGATGTTACTCGAGCCTGCGTTAGCCGCGATCAAGAACTGGCCATTGGGCGTGCAGTCTATCGAGATTCCTGCACCCGCCGTTCCGCCGGTCGCAAACGGTGACCCTGGAACGAGTGAGAGCGCGCCAGTGATAGTATTAATATCAAAGCCGCTAACGTCACCACTCCCGCCGTTGCTCACATACAGTCGGTTTCCAGTTGCACAGACTCTGGCGCGGTTTGCGGCTGTGAACCCTGCACCGGCGCCCGACCCACCGGTCGCAAAGGTTCCGATGTTCGTTAACGCGCCGTTTGAGCCTATCGAAAAGGCTGTCACTGAATTAGCACCAACGGTGTTGTTATCGGTATAGACGAAGTTCTGCGCCGAGGCGCTAACGGTGAAAAGAAACAAGAGAAACGGGACGAGCAGCAGACCTTTCATGCGTGAAGCTCTCATGTTGGCTGTCCTTCCTTTTTGGGTCAAGCTAACCCCTGTACTACTTATTTAGGGTTTCCTTGAATCCGGGATGTCTTTTTTTCCTCTAGTATGTTACACGCAAAACTCTGCGGACTCTATTCAATTTTCTCGAATGTCAAACGCGGATTCGACGAATTGGCGGCCATTGTCCTTGAGCTAACTCATCGTTCTCTAAAGCCGGTGTTGAGTTCTCTTGGAGCGCGCAACAGGCTGGCGCGACTCGCCGATCCTCACCATCTCTGGTTTGCGAGCAAGAGAATATTACCGGATTAACAGCGCCCCTTGAGTCATATCCATTACGACAACCCCAAGCCGGCGTAGGGAGTACGGTACGGTCATTTATCACCGATCAATCACGGATGGTCGGTTAAGAGCGGTTGCGGGAAGAATGACAAGACTCTTGTCAGCTCTTGATACGAGTTGAGCAACTGTAAAGACTCTTGGCTCTCAAGCGGGCAAAGAGTCCGACTCGGAGCGCCACAGGCTCGAACTGCATACGCCGGCGGCATTGAGAACCTCGTGGCTGCCAATCGCGTCCTGAATCCTGAATCCTGACCTTCGACTTTGCGCGGTAACGGTTCACTCTGGTATGCTGCGGCGATTGGGCGACATGGCCTAACTTGGAGCGCGATATGCTGATAATCTATACGAAACCGGGCTGCCCCTATTGCGCGAAGGCTCGCGATCATTACACCGCCGCGGGGATCGCTTTTGAAGATAGAAACGCACAGGACAATCCTCGTTTTAGAAAAGAAATGATGGCGCTAACGGGTGGAGATCGGACGGTTCCGGTGATCGCCGAGGCGGGCAATCTGAAACAGATTGGATGGGAAGGCCGAGGCTGAACCATTCACTAGATCGAGCGGTCGCTCGACGCAGTAAGAAGACGCGAGGTAAAAAGACGGGATGACGACTGAATCTGGTTCCAGTGAATTCAAAGGGCCCTTCAAGAAGGCTCTCTCCGAGTTGGCGGCTACGCTGGATGAAATTTCGGCAAAACACGGCACGTCGTTCGTGAAAGCGGGCGACGACAAGGTGTACGCAATGGGTGGAGCGGGTTACGTCGCCGTGCTCGACGAGAGTAAGTGGGACGGACTGGTCGAAGTACTGACGCCGGATGCGACTATCTCCGTGAGGCCGGGCCCCGACGGCGGCCACGAGGCCTCCGCGCCGAATCTGGAACAGAACGTTGTGGCGGAAAAGCTTCTCCAGGCGGCCGCCGCCATTCGCGCTTACTACGATAGAAGATATTGGCGAACGCCAAGGACCGCTGCTTGAAGAAAACTCTGCTCGTTCAGTGCTTCACCGGCGCCGCAAGTAATCGTCTCGCTCTTTGCGCCAATCGCTTCGAACCGGGGCGAACAAATCGAGCGCCTCAGTCAAGGAGCAACTCTCCTTTTCCGGCTATCACCACGTCTCCTCCCACGAGGACCTTGTTTACTTGCCGTCCGTCAGCCTCGAAGCCCACTTCGACATACAGCATACTCGGGCGCTTCATTTCGAAGCCCTGCTCGCTGACTATGCTAAACGAACCGTTATTGGGCTTCACAAGTCCGTGTCTCGCCAGATAGTAACCCAATGGGCCGTTAGCCGAACCTGTGGCCGGATCTTCTCCGACTCCCGCGCCCGGCGCAAAGACCCGACTGTGCGAGTGGCTGGCCGGGAATACGGTTTCGGTTGTGAAGATCAGCACGGTCTCCGCGTTCACCGAAGCCGCGATGTCCTCGAATTCGCTCGTCTTGGGCCTGATACTCCGTATCACTTCGAGCGATTTGGCCGGTACAATCATGACCGTGATCCCGTTGTATATTACTTCAATTGGAAGCACTGTATCCGCGATTCCAGATTCATCGATAGCAAGCGCGTTGGCCAGCGCGCTAATGTCATTAAATCCGCTCATCACTTTTGGGAGCGGCTGTGTCATAGTCGTTCGGCCCGCATGACCGGCCTCGGTAGAGACTTCGACGTTAATGACGCCGACCTTAGTTTCCAGCGCTACTGGAGTCACCGCGCCGCCCCACTCTTTCAATTGCTCGGACACTACGACGAAGGCCGAGCCAACAACTGGATGTCCCGCGAACGGCATCTCTCTAGCGGGCGTGAATATGCGAAGCCGAAAATCTCCCTCGGATTCCGGCGGAAGGACGAACGTCGTCTCGGAATAGTTCATCTCTCTTGCGATGTCTTGCATGGTCGCGGTGTCCAAGCCCGCGGCGCCAGTGAAGACCGCCAGTTGATTTCCGCAAAATCGCTTCTCCGTGAAAACGTCCGCAATCACGAACCTTGTTGATTTCACCATTGTTGTCCCTTCAGGTTATTTATCTTCAATCAGCGCGAAACCCGTCAAGCTTGTAAGGCGTCGATCGGCGCAGCCGCCAAAGCACCTGAGAAACGCCACGCCGGGACGATGGACTTATCGCCGACCGTCCCTACCACGCTATCCACGGATTTGAGCCCC
>JAHFUG010000038.1:9880-27212 GCA_023265195.1 Blastocatellia bacterium
TATTTCCATAAGCGACTATCTACGTGATTCGCACTAACAATGTCAGCAGGCAACTAATGATAGCGAGCGACCTCATACCGCCGAGTTCCGGCCAGAAAAAAATTGACAAGAATAGAGCACTACCTGAACAATCGTGCTTCACAGTTGACTCGTAACGGATTTGTCGGAATAGCCCTATGCGTTTTGATCCCCCTGTTTTTCGATCATCGGACGATTCTCGGACTTTTCACACAGCCTCTGCCGTGCGGGGGATTTCGTGTTTTCACACAGTCTCTGCCGTGTGGGGGATTTGGAAAAGGGAAGAGGCCGCCTGGTGTCTAGGTTGAGCTTGAACTATCCACCTACTTCCGTAGGTGGGAGTCGGGAGAGCGAAGAATGCGGCCTTTAGGTAAGTCGAGCTTGAACGATTCACCCACTTCCCTGTGGGGGATTTGTGATTTTCACACTGCCTCAATCTCGGCCTGTGACTTGTCTGAAATTGAGGGGACGCTCTTATGGTAGTTGTCGCGAAAACCCAGCCGGGAGCGAGTTCGTGACTTGTAGTCTCGGCATATTGCCCACCCCAGGTCCAATCAAGAGACCGTGACCTCAGGTCCGACGCAACGCTTTGGGATTACTGGGATCACGCAAGGGCTGGCCAAGCCACGCTCGACATGTTAAAAACCGTGCAGCCGGAGTAATCCAATGGCTCGGGCGCCAATTGGCTTCGGATTAACACGCGAAGCAGACTGAGCTTAATGCATGGCGGAACGCATGCTCCGGCAGGACTGGAATGACCGGATAGCGTGAGGTGACATGGTGAAATTAACAAGAAGCCTTCTAATCGCAACAACTCTTATGTCGTTTGTATTGGCCGGCGCCGCTGCTTCTGGTGGCCAGAGTACGCCCGCGCCTGCCGCCCATTTTCATCATCTGCATCTGAACACAACCGATCCCGCGGCGGCTATCAACTTCTACACAGGCAAATTCGACTGCGAGAAAGCTCGTTTCGCGGGTTTGCTGGACGCGGTGTGGGCGCAGAAGTCGTGGCTTCTTTTCAACAAGGTCAAAGACGCTCCGCCGTGGGAGATGACTTCGGCGATATGGCACTTCGGATGGGGAGCGGAAGACATGAAGGCGGTTTATCAGAGGCAACTCGACGGCGGTACGAAGTTTTTCACGCCGCTAACCGACATCAGCGATCTGGCTCGCGTACCGAATTTTTTCTTCGCGTACGTCGAAGGACCCGACCACGCGCTGATCGAGTTGAACACGGCGAATCATCATCACTTCGGCCATCTGCACTTGTTCAGCGAAGATCCGGTCGCCGCCGGCGAGTGGTACGTGAAGTATCTGGGCGCAACACGGCGCGGCGCCAACCCACCTTCACGCGAGCCGAGATTCTATCGTGAGTTTCAGGTGGGCCCGAGCGCGTCACTGATGATGGACAACGTAAACATCATCATTTTTCCGATCCAGTATTCGAAGAAGGACTACGCCGCGCATTGGAAGAACGGACAGACCGAAATGTCGCCGACCAAGGGCCGAGTCGTCGATCACGTGGGCTTCAGCTTTGACAATCTTCCCGAAGCGATCGAGCGGCTGCGCAAACAAGGGGTGAAGGTGACCGACGAGATCAGGAGCATCGGCAAGATAAAGTTCGCGTTCATCGAAGGCCCCGACAAAATTCGGATCGAGCTTATCGAAGGCCAGGCGGCAAAGGAGCCTTGAGCGGCCCGCCTCGAGGCGCAAGCCAGATACTAACCGAGGGCCACTGCCCTCTGGAGACGAATGGTGTTGGCGGTATCGGGTCGTCAGCGTGCGCCCGACCCGGAACTAGTTGTGCTTGGCTGAAGTTTTCATAGCCACAAAAGGCTCAGCGGTGACAGAGATGAGAAGACGGTGGTGGAGTAATTGTGTGTTGCTGAGACAGGAAAGAAGAGTTTCTCGCAAAGACGCAAAGATCGGCGCAAAGGCCGGAAGCAGCCTTGCAAGAAAAGAGAATAGTCGGATGCGATGAACCGCCTAAAGGCCACTTGCGGCGGAGCCTCAACAAGAAGAAGACGCCGGCGAAGGAAACCCGAAATCTCATTTTTCCCGGACGGCTTCTTTGCGGCCTTTGCGCCGATCTTTGCGTCTTTGCGAGAAACTCTTTTTCCCGATTTGGCTGCGGACGGAGCTTGTCCGAAGAGCAACACTCTATGACCCCACCACCGAGAAGACAGACGGCGTAAAGCCGATCGGGTATTGAGCGAACGGGGCGCAATCGGGGGGACGGTGTTTGGATCAACTAGCCAAGGGCTCCGCCCTTGATATCGCGAGTGCGGAATGCGGAGTTCGGACCGCGGAATGCCGGATCACGCGGTGTTTCTCAAGGGGAAACGCGAACAGAATTCTCGTAACGATCGGCATAAACGACCAACTATGAGGGACAAGAAGACGAGAATACGACGCCGCGCGATCAAGACGAACCCGTTTCCGTATACAGGGCAAAAACCAGTTCTGCTAACTTTCGGGACCAGTACAACCGTTGTCGTCCGGCGAAGCCGTGGCTGCGTTGCCACGAGTACCTCGGCAGAGCTAGTTCCGGCTTCAGCGTCAGTCGTCCCTTGGCGGCGCTTCTCCTCACGGACACGAACACGTGTCGTCAATCGTTTTCCTATCCGTAAGAGTAAACGTCCTGGCGGGCGAGACAATTTGGACCGAGCCGGACCCGCTCCTCTGACATGAATTGATTGACGCGGTTACTCTCCGATCGGCCCGGTTGTCCGAAAGGTCGATGGTGCACAGCGTCTTACTCAGTTTTCCTATCCCCGAAAGCTTCAGTCCCTTCGCGCCGCACTCAGTAAAGAGATACTGACCCGTCGTCGTGTCGAAGAAAAGCACGTTGTGGGTCGCGTCATCCTGGATGCATGTACTGAACACGGCGACCGAGAACGAGCACTGGGCTGAATTGCTTGAAGAGTCCGTCGCGGTGCACGTAACCGGGCTGACCCCGCGCGGAAACGCGGAGCCCGAGGGCGGCGAGCAAACGATGTTGACACCGGAACAATTATCCACGGCCGCGGGAGTCGCATAGTTCACGACCACGCTCCCGTCGGTGGGATTGGGCGGCATTGCAAAGATGTTCTGAGAGCAAACGATCGTGGGCGGCGTCAGATCATTCACCGTCACGTTGAACGAGCATTGGAGCGTGGTGGATGGATCGGTGAGCGTGCAGCTTACCAGGGTCGTGCCCATTGGAAATGTAGAGCCAGCCGCGGGATTGCAGAAGAGGTTCGCGCCAGGACAACTGTCCGTGAAGGTGACGGTGTATCCAACGGCCGCCGAGCACTGGCCCGGAGCCGCGCCCGTGACGATGTTCCCGGGGCATGTAAGAGTAGGCGGTTGCGTGTTCGTGACCGTGATCGGCGCCGAGACGGCCTGGTTATCCACGGTGGCCGACGCGGAGCCTGGACCTACGCCGCATTGGCCGGTGAAGATCGCTGACGCGAGCGCGTTTATCGTCCCAGCGCCGGCGGGTGCGATCGTCCCTCGTGCAGAGCCAAACGCAACCGGTGTTCCGTTTGGAACGTAACCCAAGCCAAGAGTGGAAACGAGGTCCGAGTTAACGCTGAGCCTAGCCGCAATCTGGGATGTTCCGCCGATGCTTACTGAATTCGGCGCAGCCGTAATCGTGAGTTGGAGTGCGGGATTCACGTCAACCGTGCCGGAAGTGGCTCCACAACCGAGCGGGCTGTTGCAGCCCCACCAGTTGTTCTCGGCGTCTATTGAACCGCCTGTTGTATTGTTCACCCCGGCCGTCGTGTTGCCGACGATGCGGTTGAAATGCAAAGTGGCCAGGCCGCCGTTCTGGATGAGCACGCCCGTGGTGTTGCCAAGGATGATGTTGCTCTTGATTGTAGCGGTCCCGCCGTCGTCGTCGATCCCGGTCAGGCATCCCATTATGCTGTTGCTGGCGTTCGCGTCATCGATCGTTGCGCTCGATCCTGATTTGATGCTGACGCCGGTTCCGGCTCCGCCGGCGTTGGCAAGCGTGTTCCCGGTCAAATGAGCCAGGCCGTTCGATTGAATCAAGACGTCGGTATTGGAATTAGTCAGATTATTTGAAACCAACTGCACCGGCTGATTGCCGCTGAAGTCGCTTCCACTGAGCCACTGAAACCCGATATTGGCGCCTGAAACGAAGCTGCCGGAATAGGTCACCGTAGTCGTGTTGGATGAGTGCGAGGTCACTCTGAAAGCGCGCTGCAAGTTCGATGATGCATCGTTGGAGTCATCCACATTGACGAAGAAGTTGTTGCTCACGGTTATGTTGCTGGTGTGAGCGCCGCCGTTCTCCCAAATTCCGAGGACGACTTCGGGATCGCTCGATTGCGCGTTCAAGACCTGAATCGTATTGTTGTCGATAAGCAGTCCATCATATACGGCGCCGCTGCTGGCGTTCGACTGCATTCCCACTGAGGTTGCGAAGGCGCCTCCTCCTGAATCGCTCGTTCCATTTCCGCCTATGTCGATCGTGTTGTTCGAGATCGTCTGATTCATTCCGAATGAGAAATGGACGCCGATATTCTGGCTGACATCCGCCGGAGCGGCGGAGGCGTTCAGGTCGGTCGCCACCCGAATATAGTTGTTAGTGATCTTGGTGTTGTTGAAGGCGGCCGCCCCGCCGGCCCCCTCGAACATTGCTATCGTGAGGTCAAAATTAACAAAGCGGAGATTGGAAATGGTCCAGCCCTGGTTCGGACCTCCGTCGAAGATCAACACTGCTTCGAGATCAACGCCGGACAAATCACCCGGGCCTTCAATAGTGGCGTCGCCAAAGCTCAGCGCGGTTAACGTAACGTTGTTGAGGCTGGGCGGAACCAGGATGCTGTAGTCATCAGTGGTGCTCGCCATCCCGTCTGATCCCAGAGCCCAGCTCGCGGCGGCGTTCGCTTCCGTCCAGTCGAAATCGCCAATTAGCTGGATGGTGTCGCCGCTTGCCGCGCCTTGAATTGCATTGTTGATTCGAGTGTAGTCATTGTCGGTCGGGGTCGGCGTGTCGCCTGTCGCGCCCGTCGATTGTATGACTGTCGCGGCCACGAGGCCGGCGGCCGAGTGCGGACGAACCGCGTATGCCGTAAAAGCGGCTGCTAGTATCGATAACACTAAGAATGGCCTTCGTATGAGTTGAAGATCAAGGTGAATCTTGTCGTGCCGCATTATTCCCTCCGGAAGGTTCCATTGAGTTTTTGGGGGCTTCAACCTTCGGCTTTGATCCGTCTCGGTAAAGCCAAACGCTGTTGCTGGTGCGACCTATGATGGCGTTGCTTCGGACGGCCTCGCGCAACTTCGCGAACCCGCCAATGCCGGTGAAACTATATCAACAATCGCGGGCGCGGAAAACCGGATTCACCTTTGATTTCTTATGTCCGTGAGCTACATAACTCCGGCTTGGCCCTTCATTTCATGGAGTCTGCGTTGATGTGACCGCGGTCTTCGCGGCAGAAAGAACGAAGAATTACTTGCGTTCATCCGGGCCGGTTCCGGCCCCGGCAATGTAGTGAGTTGTCACCATGTCGGAATAGGTTCGATAGCGGCCTTCGTCGAAGTCTCGCAGGAAGACGCCCATCTGTTGGAGCAGGGTAGTGGACCTGTGCCCCGGCATCTGCGCCGGATGGTAGAATCTGGTGTTGGGAACGGCCCGAATGAAGAGACTGCGATCGTTGATCGGCAGCTTCCGTATGTTCTCGGCGAAGCCCCCGAAGACGCCGTTCTGAAAAAGGTATTGCTCCACATTCGAAGTGTAGAACGCGCTAACCGTGAAGCCGTTCTTGCGAAGATACTCGCCCACAACGGCCAGAGCCTTTTTGCCGGCGAAATCACCGACTATAGGAATTATCAGGTTTCGCCTATGCAAGTCGCGAACGAAGTCATAGTCTTCTTTGCTTGCCAGGAAATTTCCCAGTTTGCCATGTTGGTCCGCCTGCGCTATCAGATCCTTCAAGCTTGGGAAGAAGCCGCCCCACGAACCTTCCATCCTATACGCGATATCGAGGCCGTCGCTTCGGAAACTCCTGTAGACATAATCGAGGCTTGATTGATCGACGTCGGAGAGCTGAACTTGAAAATCATCGTGGATCGCCTTGCGGATCGCGCCGAGATTCGCGGCGTACGATTTGTCATCCGCGGCCGCCTGACTGAAAAAAGACAACATATCGCTGACAGAAGCGTCCGGCTGGGGGGCCTTCTCCTTGGGAAGGGGCTTGCTCAACAGCAGCGAGAGATATTGAATCCGGTTCTGCGCAAGATGAAATATTGCTTTGAACATCAAGTGCTGAATCATCGCCTGCCGCCTGATGTCGACAATGAACGCGATGCGCGGACGCACCTTCGCTATGTATGTGAAATTCTGTTCAGGTCCCACCCCAATATATGCGCCGCCGGTAGCGCCCAACTCGCGCAGCTTGTCCACCACGTGCAAATAAGACGTCTCGTTGGAGGTGAAGTTATCCGAGCGGAAGTACCCGCCCTCTTCCGACATCTCCCGGACCAGCCGGGAAAACTCACCCGGCGACAAACTCTCCGGAGGCTGCTGAGGCCGTTGAGAGGTCTGCGCGCCGGCGGTTATCGACGCGATTATTACCAGCGCAATTGTCGACGCCGGCAAAAGAACACGTCGGCGCAGTTTTCCGGCAACGGTCTGGAAAGAAGCGGGATGATTCTCCGCGGACGCCTTCGCCGCGGCGCGGACACCGCTGATCAGAGTCATACTGAGTATCTCCATCTTGTTCTTCGATTGAATTGCTGAGAGCATATAACCGCGGGGCGGACAACGTCCAGAGGGCGAAGTAACGCGGACTTCAGCCGGCAAAAGGGCTGCGGGCGCTTCCGTCGTCCTTTCCGCTCCATGAAGTTCGCGGAAACCAATTTCTCCGCGAATCAGTAGTAGGCAAGTAGGCGGGCGCACTTGAACCAGCCACGCCGCATCGCAGTTTCGGGGGTGAGGTCATGAAAGCGAAAGACTCGGCCGCTTCTATCTTAATCGGGCTGGCCGTTTTATTTGGGGCTTCGCCGGTCAACAAAGCCCAGGAATCTTCCAACCAACAGCAGACAACCGGACGACAACAAAAGGAGAAGAGCACGCCTGAGGAGAAGGCGGTGCTTTTGCTCGATCAGGTCATCGCCGACGCGGCTGCGCTCAGGCTCTCGGAGAATCGCATCTTCATCCAGATATCGGCTGGCGACCTTTTGTGGGATCGCGACGAAGCGCGCGCGCGGAATTTGTTTTCACAGGCCGCGGCCGGCGTCGCCGAGTTGCTGCAAAAAAACGATCCAAACGATCGGCAGGGCTTTGGCCCAGTGCGAAGCGCTATTCAGTTGCGGCAGGAACTGCTGCTGACGGTGGCCAAGCGGGACGCCACGATGGCTTACCAGTTCTTACAGCAGATGCCCACGCCGCCCTCGAACGGTCCACGACGGCCCGATCAGGAGGAGGCCCTGGAGCAGAATCTCGTCGCGCTGATCGCCTCGAAGGATCCCGCGATGGCGCTCAAGAGCGCTCAGGACTGGCTTGATAAAAGCCAGTACCCAGCCGCCATTGCAAAAGTGCTCGGACAGCTTCAAGTCAAGGACCCGGAATCCGCGGCAAAGCTTACAACCCAGTTGCTAAAACGGCTTCAGTCGGACGAGTTGCTTTCAAAACAAGACGCGGCTCGTCTCTCCCTAACGCTGTTGAGGCCCGGGCCGCGTCCGGACAAAAAGTCCAAAGACAATTCACAATCAGCTAAAGCGGCCGATGGAGCCCAAGCCGGCGGGAACCTCGATCAGATGCTTGTCGAATCATCGTTTCGCGATTTGATGGATGCAGTGATTGCCGCCGCGCTGCGAGCCACGCCCGATCCGGCGGGAGCCAATACGGCGCGGGGGCCCGGCGGCTTTCGGGGCCGCCCTAACAACTTCGGCGGACAACCGGCGAATACGCCGCCGACCGACGCCCAGATGGAACAGTCCAATGCCCGCACTCTGTTGATGGGGCTGCAACAGATGCTTCCGCAAGTCGATCAGTATGTCCCCGATCGCGGCGCCGCCGTGCGCCAGAAGCTGAACGAGTTGGGCATGGGGAATAATCCTCGCGCGGCGTTTGCGCAGATGAACGCGCTGATGCAGAAAGGCACCGCGGATAGTCTGGCCGCCGCCGCGGGTATGGCCCCGCAAGGAATGCAGGCGCGACTATATCAGCAAGCCGCGCTCAAAGCCCTCGATGAAGGAAACACCGATCGCGCGCGCCAGATAGCGAGCGAGCATCTGGACTCCACGGCTCGCTCCGGCGTACTGCAGACCGCCGACGTCAAGCAAGCCGCTCGGTCGGCTGGGCCCAAACTCTTGGAAGACGTCAGGCGAAATCTTTCCCGCGTGCAGTCGGAGGAGGAGCGCGCGAGGCTCCTGCTGCAATTCGTCAACGTCATACGAACGGATAACCCGAAGCTTGCGCTGCAACTCCTGGACGAGGCGAGGAGCTTCGTCACCCGGCGCGCGAACAGTTTTGTTCAGTTCGAAGCTCAACTGAGCATCATAGACGCATACGCGGGTCTCGATCCCGCGCGCAGTTTCGAGTTGATGGAGCCGGGCATTAACCAGATCAACGAACTGTTAGCCGCGGCCGCGGTGCTGAACGGATTTGAAGTGAATATTTTCAAAGACGGCGAGTTGCCCATACAGAACGGCAGCACGCTGACGAAAATGGTGACGAGCTGCGGCGAGCAACTTGCGGCTCTCGCCGAAAAGAACTTCGAGCAGGCGCAGATGACGGCCGATAGATTCCTGCTTCCGGAGCCGAGGATCATGGTCAAGCTGGCTATTGTGACCGAGGTGTTGGGCGAAGACGCTATCCAACCGATGGACAACGGGAACGGCCGTGGCGGTTTTGGGAGGGGCAGGCGCGGCCAGCAATGACGCTCTTCTTGCTTTGTTCTTCGTTGGAAACCAACGAAGGCGTTAACCACAAGGTCTTTGTGTTTGTGTCGCCCAGAAGTGGGTTGGCTTTGCCAACCCACTTCTGGAGTTTGGCCATTTTGGGCTGCGCTTTTGGCGGGAAGAAATCGGTTTTTCTCGCCAAACATCAAAAAATCACAGGCCGGGAAGAGGGATTTATCCCCGCTCCTCCTCACTTGGCAAGTTTGAGTGAATTCATGAGCGGAGGAGCGGGGATAAATCCTTCTTCCCGGCCTGTGATTTTTTGATGTTTGGCGAGCTCCTTGATCTCGGCGCCTCTCAAGAGAGTCAACCAAATCGCCAAACTCCAGACGCGCTACGAGCGCCTAACCAACCGGACTACGTTGCGCGGCTCCTGCTGCGCGACGACTCTCTTGATTTCGGTTATGACTTCCCTGGTGTTAAAGGGCTTGTAGAACACCGGCGAGTCCACGGCTTGAAGAAATTCGAAGGTGTTGGGCTCCATTGCATTGCCGGTCATGAATAAGATCCGTGCTTCGAGTCCGGGGAAATTGTCACGCACCCATTCATAAAGCTGCACGCCGTTGACGCTGCCCGGCATTTTGCAGTCGGTGATGATGGCGTCGAACGTCCGCCGTGAAATCCGGCTCTTCGCCTCGACTCCATTTGAAGCGCTCTCGGCCGAGATTCCGTCATTCGAAAGAGAATCTTTCAACAGCGCGACGATCGCCGGCTCATCTTCAACTATGAGCACTCGCGGCGCGCCGTTGTCGCCAAATTGAGTCTCTTCGGCGTCGGAGAATACGGCCGGGAATGACTGGGCGTTCGTAGCCGGCATTGTTATTACGAACTTTGCCCCCCGCGCGGTGTTCTCCGCCGAGATGACGCCGCCGAAGCTCTTGATGATCTGATAGCAAATCGACAGGCCGAGGCCGGTTCCCTTGCCAACCTCCTTAGTCGTGTAGAACGGGTCGAAGACTCTGTCCGGTTCCGAGAGACCCGGCCCGTTGTCCCGGAACTCGATTATGACCTTATCCTCTTTGACATAAGTGGAAATCGCGATGCGCCCGCCGCCATTTTCTCTAAGCGCGTCGAACGAATTCTGCAACAGGTTGACCAACACCTGCTGAATGTCTCCCGCGTCCGCCGCCAGAATGGGCGCCTTGGGTGATAGATCGGTGCTTATGTCGATGTTCATCGCCGCACGGTCATGCTCGCGAAGCGCCAATGTATCCTTGATGATCTGATTGATCTCCACCGGACGGCATTGCGGTTCGTCGTGCCGCACCGACCTCAGTATCTTCTGAACGATGTTTCGAGTGCGATACGCCTCGGACAACGCCATCTTGAGCCGATTGCGAGTGGTCTCGCTTATGCTCTTGTCCTCATCCATCGAAAGCTCGGTAAAACCTATGACTGAAGTCAGCGGGTTGTTCAACTCGTGAGCTACGCCGGACACCAGCATTCCAATCGACGCCATCTTCTCCGCCTGATGAAGCTGTCTTTCCAGGTTCAGCCGATCGGTCATATCCTTGATCAACACCATCACGCCGGCCACTTCATGGCCCGTCGTTATTGGACAAGTGGTGACCAGAACCTCTCGAGCTCCGCCATCTTCGGCGGCTAGTTTGGATTGACGCGTGTTCTCCTTGCCGGCGAGGGCCTCGGCCGAAGCGCTTCTTAATGTTTCGGTCTCGGTCTGGGCGAAAAGCGGCCACATTTCCTCGCCAACGAGACTCGGTGATTTGGAACCCACCATCGATTCCAGCCGCTTGTTCATCCGCGTGATCCTGAATGAACGATCCACGAGGAGAATGCCCTCGGGCGCGCTCTCAATAAGGTTCTCCGAAAAATCGCGTTGTCGCTGCACGCTCCGCCTCTCTCGCTCGAGTAAGAAGACCACCATGCTGATGGCGGCAATAGGCTTCGGCAGGTTCGAGAACTGGTACATGTACTGAATGTTCGCCGTCAAAAAGTGGCTGCTTCGCAGGATAGTAAATGCGAAAAAGCACAAAGCCCAAAAAAAGAACGAATACGCCAGAATCGATCCGCCGATAGTATATTCCTCGCGCAATCTGAGCTTATGTGACACCCCCGCGAGCCCGAAGGCTATTCCGAGCCCGGCTCCATATGGCGCATAGACATTCAGCCAAGGGGCCGGCGCAAGAACTGACGCGGACGCCCATGCGGTAAAGAGTACGGCGGCTCCAATCATCCAGGGTGTCATTTTCTTTACATCCCGTCCGCGGAGTGACTCGGCGGCTGCAATGAATACTATCGCCGAATAGGCCAGGAAAGCTCGGTCGATGAGGCTCCCCCATTTTATCGGGCTATTGAGACTCGCCTGCGCCAACTGGCCCAAATAGTGAATAACCGACAGCAACCACGCAAAGACCCATAGATGGAAATATGTCTCTTTGACCTGGAGGCGCTTGCCCACGATGAGGAAGACGACCAGTATTATGACAAGAGTGGCGAGAATTATGGATATGTCAGGAATCAGCCAATCCATTTCGCTTCCTCCCACGGAAATGGTCACATGCAGTGAGATCTTCTTAAAACTTCACCCGAAGACTCGGCCGAAAAAGTGAGGGGATGGGTCAATCCACGGCCAATTAGAGCAAAACACAGGCCAAAAGACAATGATATTTTTCCCTTGTTTTCTCCAGCATCAAACCTGGATTGGCCGGAACTGTATCAGGCTGACAATTCGAAGTGTTGCTTGCCGCCACGGATGGCCTTGTCGATCCGTTAACGGTGGAGGCATTGCGATCACAGACTTATGTAAGCCTAACGCAGCCTCGTCACTAGACTAGCTAGAGAGACGACCGGTCATTGTGGTCAAGGCCAAGGAGTCGATATACCCTGAGCAGGTAGCGGTGCTTGATGCGGCCATAGATGCTCAGAAAGCGCCAGCCATACGTGCCTTTCATCCGGGCTACTTCGGCCTCTCGTTCCGCCAGCCGCGCGGACAGGGCTTCGATCTCACTCCGCTTCAGGCCGGCCTCCGATCTGAGAACTCTCAGCTCATGATCGGCCTCCGATCTGAGTGATCGCATCTCGCGATCTGCCTCGGTCCTGAGAGCGAGTAGCTCGTGATCTGTCTCCGTCCTGAGAGCCTGCAGCGCGCGATCGCTCTCCGCAAGCACCGCCAGACTGTTTTCCACTTCCCGCCGCAGCAACCCATTCTCATCTTCTTTCACCGCCACCTTCGCGGCCAGTTCTAGTCCAAGCGCATCGCTTGCGGCAAGTTTGCGAGTCAACTCTTCGATCCGGTTCAGGAAGGCGCTTCGATACAATTCGGAGTGTTTGACGCGGATAATTCTGCGGCGGTCTTCCGCGGCCTCGGCTGATTGAATGCGCGACAACAATGAACCGGGCCTGACCCTGTATTCGAATGTGACCCGAGGAATGCGGTGGAACTTCCAGCCTCTCTCAGCCGCGTGAATCCACATCTCCCAGTCTTCGACCGGCGAGGCGGCTGGATCGTATCCTCCGCAATCGGCCCATACCCGCTTGCGGAAGACCGCGCAGGCGTCGATATAGTTGCCTTCGAGCATTGCGTCGAGATCAAACTCGGGAATCCGCTGACGCACGCGGCGTAGTCCGAAGTCGCGCCGGTCGCCGTACACCACGCCGACTTCCGGCGCTGAATCGAGCACCTTGATCGCCTCATCGAGGAATCCCGCTAAGATTCGGTTGTCATCGTCCAGCGGAAGAATGTAGCGTCCGCTCGCAATGGCGATTCCGTTGTTGCGGGCCCCCGATAAGCCTGCGTTTGCCTGATCGAGTACGAAATACCCAATGTCTTTAAGTATGCGTAGAATCTCGAGAGCTCTCGGCTGGCTCGACCCGTCATTGATGATTATCAACTCGCAGTTCGGAGGGGCATTTCGCTCGACGCTGGCGATTGCTTCGATCAGCAAGACTCCTTGATCCAAGGTGGGAATAACAATGGACAAATCGGCCGGCTGACTCATCGAACCACGGGCGCCAGGCCGTGATAGTCGTGTGACGGCTCGATGCGCCTCCCAAAGCCCGGACGAAGAGAGGTCCGCCATTTCATCGAGCTCGGAGAGGATTCGCGTGCACTCCGGCCATACCGCCGCCACGAGGTCGATCAGTGGGTCTGGCGAATGAGTAGTGTTAAAGAGATCCCGCCGATAGATGGAGTCGGGATCGGCCTTACGCGATTCGATCCCGAGCTTCCGGGCCAACAAGCTGGTGAATCCGGTGATGTCTTCTTCGAGCGCATTGGCGCTGACTAGCATACAGCGATCGGAATGCTTCTCGTGAAAATCAAGAATGCGCCGATTGTAAAACGTCCAAATTCTGTATGCATATTCAGGGTTGCTCAGAAAGACGTCAGCGCCGAGCCGCTGCATCGAATCGGCCACGTCCCAGGGAAAACGATAGACGAACACGTAAAAGGCGTCGTGCAGCAGTTCATCCCAAAATTCGAGAAGAAGAGTAGTTCGAGGATCCTTCCAGCCCCAGAGCGTGCCGGCCCTGCGCCGGGCATCGATCAAGACTCGCGCTTCCGGCGAAAAACGCTCGGCGCGAGCCGCATTGAAACTCTCGCTTTCAGTCCAGCCCCAGTCCGGGTGGCCGCCGTCGCTGGTTTCGCAGCATTCGGCTAGGATCTTTTGTTGCAGTTCAAGAAATTCGACGTCTTCGAAATAGCCAGGCTGATTGTTCAAATCGCCTGGTAGAAGGGACCGGCCCATGTCAACGGATGAAGCGGCCACCAGGGAAGCGGCAAGCGAGGTGCCGGATCTGTGCATTCCCGTGACGACAATGGGCAGGCGATCTGTTCTCACGCGCTCTCCGTACCGCGCAGCCTTGGGCCAGTCGATGTTGATCCTCTTCGACGGCCCCGCTTTAATCCAAACCAGTTAGCATAGCCTCACCCGATTCAACAACGGGCGTCAAGAGCGTTTGAAAGAAATGAATGACAGAATCACCACGACACCAGTCGCCGCTCGTACCGCAAGAGCGCCGGACGCCGTGCACGCGACAACTATTGGTGCTCGGCTGAAGTAGTTCATCAGCCACGAAGATGCGCAAGATTACAAGAGAGAACCGTGGGACATGGTGTCTGCCTTCTCATCTCTGTGACTTCCGAGCCTTTTTGTGGCGATGAAACTTCCGCCACGAACAACTATTCTCTTATGTATAAAGCAATGTGTTGCCCGCGCGGGTGTCCCCACGGGCCGATGTTCTCGAACAGCCACGGCAGACCGGAAGCGCACTCACGTAGTTCGTGAACGCGATAGTGAAACGGGTCACGATCTGGGAATGTTGCGCCGCCGTGCGCGTCGCAGGTCCGCGAAAGTGAGGACGGCCAGTCATCCGGACACTCAAAGTAAGTGAAATAGAATTCGCCGCCTCTTCGAACGCAACGGGCGAGATGGCCTAAGCAAAGCCGCAACCACTCCCGCGGTAGATGCGTGAAGACGGACTGCGCCAACGCGAAGTCAAACTCAACGCCGAACCGCCATGCTTCAAAGTTTTCGTTCTCCAGGAAATTGCCGCGGGGCGCCCGTTCTTGAAGATTCATCCTCTCAAGTTCGTAGTCGTAGCCCGCCCTGAGCAGGGACGCGTTCGCGTCCATTCCGAAGTAGTGTCCTTCATCGAGGTAGCGTATGAAATGAACGCCTCCGCGCAAACACCCGCATCCGACGTCGAGCAGTATCATCTCGGGCCGGAGGCCCCGCCCCACAAGAAAGCCGAACTGGAGGGCGCCGATTTCTTCCCAGAACCCTCCTATTAACTCGCGATGCGCGCCCGCCTCGATTTCAACCGTCGAAAGCTGCCCTGCATAGAAATTAGGCAGATTGCTAATGCCCGTCATTCATTACCCCAGTTTCGTGTCTTTACTCGGAGCAAGCGGCTTGCTCGGGAGGATTGATTCTCCCGAGCAAGTCCGCCCAATCACCGCAGTGTATCAGCGTCGTTCGCCCGCGGTTTTTGTCCGTTTCGTCTCTCTTCTCGCCACGGCGGTCTTAGTTCTTCCAGACTCCAGCCGCGCGACGGTCGCCTTCAGCTCCGCGATGGATTTCTCCTGTTCCTGTACAACCTTGGTCAGCACCGCCACGATGTCCATGGGGCTCAATGTCTTTCTGTCATCAGTGGCGACAAGATCCGGCACGTCCTCGGCGATGAAGCCAACGTGTTCCGTTCCTGACTCCGCTTTGTACTGGAACCTGACCGGATCCAATCCACGCAACGCGCCAAACGCCTCACCGGCGGTAAGAGATCGTATGTTGGTCTTCAGCGCTCTGCTTGATGCGTTCGTCCAGACGCCGCCGGCGGTGAGCTTCGCTCCACTGGTATGCTGAAGCGGGTTTGTTGGACTCGATTCGCCACTTATGCCAATGCTGCCGTCCGGAGCGATATGAATCCTGTCCAAGGAATTCGTCCCAAGAATGAAGGGGGTGCTATTTTGAGAGCCCACCGCCAGACCGGATCCGCTCGTTTGAAGAAACTCGACCCAGCCGCCTAGAGTGACGCCCCATCGGGTGATCGTTCGAGCGTCGGCGTGCGCCTTATAGTCGGCCCCCGCCGTGTTGGCTTGCACGGCGACGGCGGCTTGAGTCGCCGCGCCATTGTTCGCGTTCTGCACTCTCAGCAACGTGGCGACGTCGCCGCTTCCAAGAACATGCACTTTGTCGGAAGGAGACGCGGTTCCGACGCCGACATTCCCGCTGGCGGCGATATCGATGCTGCTGGTCGGCGCGCCCGGCCGAATGCGTAATGGCAGCCGGCTGCCGCCTGTTACATCCCTGACGAAGAAATTGGCTTCGTTCCCCGCAACGTCCCAAACCTGGGCGGTGAAGCCGCCCGAGGCGTCCTGATCCATCCTGAACGCCGGCGTATTCCCCGTCAAAACATGCAAGTCCAACACCGGGGTCGAGGTCCTGAACCCGACGCGGCCCGAGCTCGACACGAATATCGAATTGTTAGCCGCGGCCCCGGTTATCGTGAATGGAACTCTCGCGCTGGTGATGTCCTCGATCGAGAACTTGTTTGCGCCTCCGCTGGCGGAGTCGTTGGCGGTGAGCTGCCAGTCGAAATTGGGGAAGCCGGCCGCGGTCGACGTGTCGTCGAACTTGATTCGCGTGTTGTTCTCTTTGAGCCTTATCGTGTCGAAGCCGAACGCCTCGTTATTCACACAGTCGAGGCCGACGCAGGCGCTTCCCTGAACGATCAAGTCATCCGCCTGGACCACGTCTTGCGGATTTACTCTGCCGCCCCCGGCCGACGAGGAGGAGCCGTTCTTTTTTGAGGGGCTGGGCGCCGCATTGGGCTGGGCCGGATTCGGCATTCGAGGCTCTTCCTCCGCCCCGCCTCTTAGAAACGAACCGTTGAGAACCGCGAAGGCGCCCGATTGCTCCATAGCGGATGGCAACAGTCCGTCACGACGAAGCTGCTGCTCGACTTCGTTAGAGTCGCCGTCTTCCCGCGAGCGCTTCAACGACGCCTTCACTCCATCACTGAGAGCGGGAATCACGCGAAGCTCGTATTGATACTGGCCGTCAGGCAGAACGGCTCCGTTGTCATCCCTGATTTCAAACGAAGGGGATTGGCCCGGCTTGAACTCCTTGCGGAAGACCCTTCCGTTAGGGCTGGAAACGGTCAAGACGACCCCTGCATGTTCCACTCGAAGCCGCCATCTTAACTGGCTGGAGTCGGATTCGACTTGTGCAACGGGCTCGTTCTTCGGCGGTTTTGGGGTGATGACGCCGGCCGAGGCGGCTCCCTCGGCGTTTAGTGAAGATTGCGCGAAACCCGTAAGGACCGCGCAGCCGGTGAGTAGAGCAAATAAGGCGAGGCGTGTTAGAGCTTTCATTGTTGGTCCTCCATTCTATTTTGGTCGCGTCAACCAATGCGGTTGAGTCAAAAAAACGATTTAGAACTTTATTCGCGGGCGCGCGAGCAACGAGAATTCTGCTCGCGTTTCACTTTAGAAAACCGCTTTAGAAAACCGCGGAATCCCGCAATCTGAACTTCGAACTCAGCACTCGGTATGTCAAGGGTTGAGCCCTTGGCCAGTTAGTAATGCTTCGGCGGACGTCCAAGCGGGCAAGTCTGCCCATTACGTTGAGTCTCGTCTCCAGTAGTCGAAACCCGAGAGGTCCCCGATGGGCGCCTGGGTGACATTCTACGTCAAACAGCGTCGCGTTGCATGCGTGATTTAGTATGACTCAAAAACGGGAAGTAATTTCATTGCAGCCCCTAAGGCAAATGAACCCAGCCCAACAGCAGTGACCGCGATAACCATATTCCTTTGACAGAAAATAATATAGAATCTCACGCCTAAGGAGTCAGCGGGCTTGGGCAGTGACTGATCGCGAGACAGATCACTTCAGGTCCGGTTCTAATAACGGTCCTGTTCCGCGTCCGGTCCGGTCTG
>JAHFUG010000276.1:0-8205 GCA_023265195.1 Blastocatellia bacterium
GTCACTCCGTCCTGATCCGTGAACTGAATCAGATCGGTGATGACGTCAGCGTCGGCAGTCATTCCGTCATCGAGCATCAGGTCAAGATAGGCGACCGAGTGCGAATACACTCGAACGTCTTCATTCCCGAGTTCTCGATTCTCGAGAACGAGGCGTGGGTAGGTCCTAACGCCGTGTTCACGAACGCGCTGTACCCGCGAAGCCGCAATGTGAAGGAGGGCCTCAAGGGCCCACACCTGCTCGCGGGAGCGAAGGTCGGCGCGAACGCGACTCTGCTGCCCGGGATTACAATCGGCCGCGGCGCGCTTGTGGGCGCGGGTTCGGTCGTCGTGCGCGACGTGCCCGATGGGGTGGTCGTCGCCGGAAACCCGGCGCGCGCGATCAAGATGGTCTCGGACATTCCTGCTTACTAAGCAAGTAGGCTGGAAGCGGAGGGGGATAGCCATCGAGATACCACTTGTAGATTTAAAGGCGCAGTACGCCGCGATTAAGCCCGAGATCGACGAGGCGATCCAGCGAGTCGTGGACAACACCAGCTTTATCCTTGGAAAAGAGGTGTTGGACTTCGAACATGCCTTCGCCGCTTACGTCGGCGCGCGCGGCGCGGTCGGCATCGCCTCCGGAACCGCGGCCTTGCAGTTGTCGCTTCTAGCCCTGGGCATCGGACCGGGCGATGAGGTGATCACGACCGCGCACACGTTCATCGCCACGGCTGAAGCCATCTCGCTAACCGGCGCAAAGCCCGTATTCGTGGACATAGACGAGAGGACGTACAACATCGACCCCGCATTGGTCGAGGCGGCAATCACGCCCAGGACCAAGGCGATAATACCCGTTCACCTGTACGGTCAGCCGGTCGTGCTCGCCGCCCTCAGTGATATCGCCGAGAGTCATCACGTCTGGCTGATCGAAGACGCGGCTCAGGCCCACGGCGCCGAAATTGACGGCCAGCGTTGCGGTGCGATCGGCCATCTGGCCTGCTTTAGCTTTTATCCGGGCAAGAACCTCGGCGCTTATGGCGACGCGGGAGCGGTGACGAGCAATGATGAATCCTTGCTCGCAACGGTGCGGCTATTGCGCGACCACGGCCGAACGACCAAGTACGAGCACCAGGAGATCGGATACGGCGGGCGATTGGATGCTCTGCAGGCGGCAGTTCTTAACGCCAAGCTGCCGCATCTGGATGACTGGACCGAAGCGAGACGGAGTCACGCCCGAGCATACAGCGAGATGCTTGCTGGATCCGATCTTGTCACGCCGTATGAGTCGCCAAACGGCAGGCACGTTTATCACCTGTATGTGATTCGCTCGCCCAAGCGCGACCGCCTGCTCGAGCATCTGAAGGCTAAGGGAATCCAGGCCGGGATTCACTATCCCATTCCTTTGCACCGCCAGCCGGCGTACTTGAAGCAAGGCTATGACAAGGTCTCGCTTCCGGTAACCGAGCAGGCGGCGGGCGAGGTGCTGTCGCTGCCGATGTACCCCGAGCTGACCAGCGAACAACTGGTCCGGGTCGCCGAGGCGGTGAAGGAGGTTGCGGGTTGATGGTCAACCTGGCTCTTGTGGGGCTTGGATACTGGGGACCGAACCTCGTCCGCAACTTCGCCACCATTGACGGCGCGCGCATAGCGGCGCTGTGCGACCTTGACGTAAAGCGGGCCGAGGCGATTCGCAAGCGCTTCTGTCCGTCGGCGCGTATCATCGCCGACCAGCGGGTGCTCGCGGATGACAAGGACATTGACGCCGTGGTAATCGCCACGCCTATACGAACCCACTACGAGCTGGGCGCTCTCTTTCTTGAATCGGGCAAACACGTCTTTATCGAGAAGCCGCTGGCCAGAACGGCCGACGAGTGCCGGGCGTTGATCGATCGCGCGGACGAACACAAGCGGGTGCTAATGGTCGGGCATGTATTCGAATACAACGTCGCGGTGCGGAGGATCAAGCAGTATCTTGAAGCAGGCGAGCTGGGCAAGCTTTTCTATGTCTACTCCCAGCGCGTGAACCTGGGGCGGATACAGCACGACGTGAATGCTCTGTGGAGCTTCGCGCCGCACGACATCTCCATCATGAACTACTGGCTCGGGCAAGAGCCTTTGCGCGTGGCGGCCCGCGGATTCTCCTACCTGAACGCCGGCGTGGAAGACGTTGTCTTCGTGACTCTCGAATACCCTGGCGGCGTCGGCGCCAATCTGCACCTGGCGTGGCTGGACCCGCGCAAAGTGCGGCTGATGACCATGGTCGGCAGTAAGAAGATGCTCGTGTACGACGACGTAAGCCTTGACTCCAAGATTCAGCTTTATGACAAAGGCATTGCGAGGCTGGATGATTTTCTGGACGGGCCCGAGACCTTCGCCGAGTTCAAGTTTCAGATCAGATCGGGCGACGTAGTTACGCCGGCGATTCAGTTCGATGAGCCGCTCCAGAGCGAATGCCAGCACTTCGTCGACTGCGTGGAGCACAACCGCAAGCCAATGACCGATGGTCTGAGCGGACTGCGAGTCGTGAAGGTGCTCGAAGCGGCGGAAGAGTCGCTTAGGCGATATGGCAAGCAGATTGAGCTGTCGTGAAGAAGCGAAATGGACTTGAGAGACGCAACAGTGCTTGTGACGGGCGGCGCGGGACTGGTCGGCTCCCACATTGTGGATGAGTTGATCAAGGACAGCGCGCGGGTCCTGGTTTACGACAGCTTCATACGGGGCAAGCTTGAACACCTGGAGTGGGCGCGACAAAACGGAGAAGTTCGTATTGTCGAGGCCGACATTCGTGATCGCGCGGCGTTGCGCAAAGCGCTATCGGGAGTTGATTACGTCTTCCACGAAGCAGCCGCGTGGCTGCGCCTCTGCCAGGAGAACCCGCGGCTTTCGCTCGAGGTAAACATCACCGGCACGTTCGACCTTCTCGAGGCGTGCGTTGAGGCCGGCGTCAAGAAGATTATCGCCGCTTCCTCTTCATCGGTGTACGGCGAGGGTCTTTATCTGCCTACCGACGAGAAGCACCCGTTCAACAACGATCTATTCTACGGCGCCGCCAAGATCGCCAACGAACAACACTATCGCGCGTTTTACAAGAAGTACGGGCTGGACTTCGTCGCGTTCCGCTACCTGAACGTCTACGGCCCACGCCAGCCTTACGAGGCCGCATACATGGACGTAATCATGCACTTCTTGAATCGGATCGACGCCGGTCAGCCTCCGATCGTTCGAGGGGACGGTTCGGCGACGGTAGATCTTGTTTACGTGGGAGACGTCGCCCGAGCGAACATTCTGGCGCTCACGAGTACGGTCACCGACGAGTTCTTCAATGTCGCAAGCGGCGTCGAGACTTCGCTCAAGGATCTGGCTTGCCTGTTGATCAAGCTCAGCGGCAAGGAAGGCAAGCTGGAGCCGCTATTCGAGCCAATGGACGGCGGGCTCGTGACTCGGCGTTGGGGCGATCCCGCGAAAGCTCGGGAGCTACTCGGGTTTGTCACAACCACGCCGGTTGAGGAGGGAATGCGCCGCGTGATCGATTGGCGCGAGAAGACGAAGTCAGCGCGCGGCGCTTCGTAGTATGGCTTCGCCCGGTCTCTCATTATGTGCGGGATAGCAGGTCTATACAACATGTCGGGCGCGACGGTTCAACGCGAATCGGTCGAGCGCATGTGCGATCTTATCCGGCACCGCGGTCCGGACGACGGCGGTTTGTTGACGCTTGGCCCGGTTGGGCTGGGCCATCGCCGGCTTTCGATCATCGACCTCTCGCCTCGAGGACGCAACCCGATGCCCAACGAAGATGAGACGGTGTGGCTGATCTTCAACGGCGAGGTTTACAACTACCGTGAGTTTCGGCCGGGATTGATCGAGCGTGGTCATCGTTTTCGCAGCGAAACCGATTCAGAGGTCATTATTCACCTGTATGAGGAACTAGGGCCGGCATTCGTCGAAAAGCTGAACGGCATGTTCGCGCTCGCGATGTGGGACGAGAGAGAGAGGCGGCTCTTACTCGCGCGCGACCGATTCGGCGTCAAGCCGCTCTACTGGACGCGTCTCGGCGACACGTTCGCGTTTGCTTCGGAGGTGAAGGCCTTCCTGGCTTTGCCCGAGTTCAGCCCGCGTCCCGACCCTCTCGCCCTTGCCGAGCACTTTACTTTTCAGAACACCTTCGGCGGGCGAACGATGTTTGAAGGGGTGAAATTGCTCGAAGCGGGTCACTATCTCGTAGTCAACGAATGCGGCATTGCGGATCACGAGTACTGGGATCTGAAGTTTCAACCGGACTACGGCATGAGTCTTGACGAAGCCGCCGCGGGGTTGCGCGAGCGATTTGAACAAGCGGTGACCCGGCAGTTGATGAGCGATGTGCCGCTGGGCGCTTACTTGAGCGGCGGCATGGACACCGGCTCGATATCGGCGATCGCCTGCCGCGCCATTCCCGGGATGCATACCTTCACCTGCGGCTTCGACATTCCCGAAGGCGCAAGCGAGTTGGAGAAGTGCTTCGACGAGCGAACCGAGTCTCGCGAACTTGCGCGGCTGCTAGGAACGATGCACCACGAACTGGAGCTTGGCCCCGATGCGATGGCGCCGGCAATCGCAAACGTCGTGTGGCATCTGGACGAGCCGCGGGCCGGAATCAGCTATCAGGTCTACTACACGGCGGAGATGATCCGGCGTTACGTGACGGTCGTGTTGTCCGGCGTGGGCGGTGATGAGCTATTCGCGGGCTACCCGTGGCGCTACGAAGCGGTTCTAGGCTTGCGCGGCGAAGCGTTCGACCACGCTTACTACGATCTGTGCGTTCGTTTCTTGACCGACGAAGAAAAGCGGTCGTTCTTCTCGGGGGTCGTGAACAAGCGACTCGGGGAGTTTTCGACCTATGACAGTTTTCGCGCGGTGATCGATCGCGCGCAGGCGGTTGATCCGCTTGACCGGGCGCTCTACTTCGACTTCAAGACCTTTCTGAACGGATTGCTGCTGGTTGACGACAAGCTGAACATGGCGCACTCGGTCGAGGGCCGCGTGCCGTTTCTCGACAACGACCTGGTGGATTACGTGGCTCGAATTCCCGCGGGGATGAAGCTTGGCGGCGGCGAGAGCAAAATAGTGTTGCGGCGGGCTATGTCGGGTCTGCTACCTGATGCAACGATCTATCGGCGCAAGCAAGGCTTCACGCCGCCGGATCACTCGTGGTACAAGCGGCGCGCGATGGGCTACATACGCGAGCTCATCCTGAGCCCGCGCGCGCTGGAGCGGGGTTACTTCGAGCCGCGTTACATCGAGAAGATACTGGACGACCACGCGAGCGATCGTGCAAACAACCGCTTCTTAATTTGGTCGCTGATGTGCTTCGAGTGGTGGAACCGGCTGTTTGTCGACCGAGAAGCATTGCCCGCGGCAGTCACAGCCGGCGCGCATCAGAGCGACTATGTCTACGCCGGCTAGAGTGTAAGTTCTGTATCGGCGTTAGTGCTAAAGAGACTCCGTGGCAAGGGGCGCGCCGACCCTCACCGGAGCGTCTTGCAGAAACTCTGTTATCGCGGGTCCGTGCAGCCGCTACTGCTGGGATCCAGCGTGCCCGCCGCTTCTTTAGTGGCGGCGGCTATGCTGTGGCTCTGAGCGCGCCTGAATGCATATTGGCAGTGTCGGAGGCGATGTGACGGGCGGGGGTTTGAGAGGCCAATGAAGATAGTTGTTACCGGCGCCCGTGGGTTTATTGGTGGTTACCTTGTGCCGCGCTTGGCTGAGCGGCACGAGGTTGTTGCGTTGCGACGCGCAACTGACGAGCCTCTTTTGAGGGGAGAAGGCAACGTCGTGACGCTGGATTTGTCGCGCGGGTTTGACCTCAGCGTGCTGCCCCGGGCAGCGGACGTCATCATCCACCTCGCTCAGGCCAACGTTCCATTTCCGCAGTCAGCAAGCGAGATGTTTGCAGTCAACACCTCGGCGACACAGTTGCTATTGGACTATGCGCGAAGGGTTGGCGCGAGACAATTCATATTTGCTTCCTCGGGAGACGTCTACGGCGCCCGGCTGGGGCTTGCCAAAGAGAGCGACGAAACTCACCCGGAGAGCTTTTACGCCGTGACCAAGCGGGCATCGGAGTTGCTGACATTTTCGTACCGCGAGTATCTCCAGCCTTGCGTCCTGAGGCTCTTTCAACCGTTCGGGCCTGGACAGTCCAATAGGCTGATTCCAAAACTGGCCGATCGGATACGCCTCGGCGAATCGGTGAAGCTGAACAAGGACGGCCGCCCGCACGTGACGCCGTTTTATATAGCCGACGTGGTTTCGGCTTTCCTGCGCGCGGTCGACGGTTCTTTTGCGGGAACGGTCAATTTGGCGGGCGACACTCGAGTAAGCGTGCGAGAGCTGGCTGACGCGATTGGCGGTGCGCTCGGACGCGAACCGAGGTTCGAGGAGACGGTCGAGGAGGCTGGTGACGTTATGGGCAGCAATGACCTGATGAAGCAGTCCCTCGGCGATTGGGAGATGGTAAGCCTGACCGAAGGGCTCGCTCGCACGTTCGGAGGTCAAGGAGGTTAGCGATGACAGGGTCATCTCTGATATCGGTGGTCGTTCCCGTCATGAACGAAGAAGAGAACGTCCAGCCGTTCTACGATGCGGTGCGCGCAGTGACAAGCAGGGTGACCGGCGCCGACTGGGAGTTCCTCTTCGTTGACGACGGTAGCACCGACCAGTCCGTAAGCCGCCTGCTTGGCATCAGAGACCATGACGCGCGAGTCCGCGTCCTCCAACTCTCACGAAACTTCGGCAGCTACGCGGCGCTTAAAGCAGGTTTCGATCACGCCGCCGGCGACGCTGTTATTACGATCTGCGCCGACCTGCAAGACCCCCCTGACCTTTTCACGTCGTTCATCGAGCGTTGGCGCGACGGCAACGATATCGTTTGGGGCGTTCGCGCGGCCCGTGACGACCCGTGGAGCAAAAAGTTCCTTGCAAACCTCTTTTACAGGCTGATCCGGCGCTTGGCTCTCCCGAACCTCCCGGAGGACGGAATGGACTGCGGCTTGTTCGACCGAAAGGTGGTGGAAGCCTTTCGCGAAATACCCGACAAAAGCGCGATCACATTCATGACCATTTACTGGATGGGATTTCGTCAGGCCCGCGTGCCCTACGACCGCAAGCGCCGCCAGTTCGGTTCATCGAAGTGGCCCCTGCGCAAGCGCATCCAGGCGGCAGTGGATGTAATAACGGGTTTCTCGTATTTTCCAATCAGATTGATTCTGTATTTCGGGCTCGGTGTTTCCGTGGTCACCTTTCTCGCCGCCGCCGTTGTTCTATTCAACAGATTGGTGCTGGGCATCGGCGGACAGGGCTGGCCGTCCTTGATGATCGCCATACTGTTTCTGGGCGGCGTGCAGATGGTCATGCTTGGAATCATAGGCGAGTATCTCTGGCGAATTAGCGTCGAGGTCAGAGGGCGGCCGCAGTACATAGTCATGAAGAAGATCGGGTTCGACGAGCGAACAGGCGCGCTGGAAGTGTGCGCTCCCAGGACACACGCCATTTTATAGCCACTCTCGCATGAAACAACCTAACGCCTGACGCTCCTCTCGATTATGTTCGACAAGCCTCTTGATTGGCTCCTCGATCATTGTGCAAGTTGTTCCCCCAACAAGAAGCCAACTGATCTGTATACCATTTCGATCGTGTAACGGCCCCGGGATACGCAGAGTTCGGGACGAGTAACTCCCCGGCAACGCCGGCGTGGGACTGCCGTCCAGCGTTGCATCTCCAACCCGGATCCATCGTTCAGCGTCCAAGGTCATCTATCTAATAACGGCCCTTTCGCTTTTAGCGAAGATTGAGTTTCCGACCCGCTTGCAACCCGATACCACCGCTGCAATCAACAACAACCCAAGCGTCGCGCCGGTGATCGTGCTCCCCAATAAGAAGCCAACCGGCCTGTATACCAGTTCGACCGTGTGACGCCCGGCCGGGATCCGCATGGTTCTGAACGAGTAGTTTCCCGGCAACACCGCCGTCGGTCTGCCATCCACCGTTGCAGTCCAGCCTGGATCCCAGGACTCGGCTACTACGAGCCATCCATCTCGAGGTGAGTGCGCGTGGACGACCATCGAGTTGAGAGTCCTGCTTATGATCTCAGCGCTGCTTGCGTTTTCGCCTCCTGTGACCGCCTCCGTGAAGGTGTCACTCGCGTTCAGCGTCGTGTTTCCGGTTACGATTTCTCCGGACTCTGTAA
>JAHFUG010000276.1:8305-10342 GCA_023265195.1 Blastocatellia bacterium
TTGAGAGTCCTGCTTATGATCTCAGCGCTGCTTGCGTTTTCGCCTCCTGTGACCGCCTCCGTGAAGGTGTCACTCGCGTTCAGCGTCGTGTTTCCGGTTACGATTTCTCCGGACTCTGTAACGGGGTCGAATTCAGTTTTCTTCAACTGGTCCGATTCGACTATGACCGCCCGAAATGGATCGAAGCTTAGATCGGTAAAACGAAGTAATGCAGCCTTCGGAGAATCGACGACCTCAGTCATGTGGACTATGTACGCACGATGAACGGGGTCTTTTACTCTATAGATGTCTCCATCGGCGCCAGAGTAGACGTGATCCGGTTTCAGGTCGCCGAAGAACGCAGGAGCGTTCAGGTAGAACTCCGCCGAAGCCGGATCAAACAGCCCCACCACGTCGAAACGGCGCCTGCTGATTCCCTTGTACGAATACCCGGATATCGGTTTCAGATCACGATTAGTGAGACCGTATGGAACCTCGATATCAGCCATTCCGCTTTCGTTGCGGTTTCTGAGGTGAAACACGCTTTCTTTCGGATCGTAAAGTCCGACGTTGTCCTGCTTGTCACCGTTCCAGTCACCGGCGACTGGAATCCAACCTTGGGCCGAAACGCCAAACTGAAAACTGGTTTCATTACTCGGATTAGTTTTAAGCGGGTTCTTCAGATGGAAGAACCCCTGCTTCGGATCGTATACTCCAACGGTGTCGGCCCCGTCGCCATCCCAATCGCCAGCTAACGGCATCCAACCTCTTCCAGGCTCACCATACTTGATGCCCAAATCGTCCGGGCCGCTGCTGTTTGAGTTGCGAAGGTGAAACACGCTGGCCGCGGGATCGTACATGCCGATTGTGTCGGTCCGGTCTCCATCCCAATCACCGGTAAGCGGAACCCAGCCCTTTCCTACAACGCCGAATTGAAAAGTGACGGGCGGCGAGTCCCGGCTTGAGTTCCACAGATAGAAGGTGCTCGTACGCAAGTCACACAGCCCAGCGGTGTCAATCCCGTCCCCATCCCAGTCACCAACCAGAGGAACCAGATCAGCTTCTAACAAACCCATCGCGCTCAATGCCTCCGTGTCAGGGATGTTCCACTTACCACCAACGGTCGGATCAAAAGGGGGGACGACGATATGCGTAATGGCGAGCCGCGGAATCAAGTCAAACGCCGAGTCGATTGTGAACAGGGTCCGCAACGCCCATATTGGGGATCTATCAGAAACCGCATTCGTAGAAGCGTCCTGAACTACGCGCCAGAGCTTGCCGATACGCTCGGGCACACAGCTGTCATACCCGCCGCCGCTTTGCAACTTAAAGACCATCCCAGTCATACCAGAGAACTCGTGAGCCAATGGGAGAATTCTGACCCTTTCACGATCACCGAGTGACTCGATCAACGGTGTTGTCGGATATTGTGATTCGCCGCGGTCTATTTCGTGCCGATCAAGCCAAACCGCGATTGCGTTCATCTGAACGATCACGATCCCGGTCAACGCCGCCGTTATCACCACTCGCCATCCAAAGCGCCATGTCCCCCTTAACGTAATGCGAGCCAGCGCCGGCGCGCGCCGCAGAACCCAATCAAGCCCAAATGCCGCTAGCAACGCCACCGCAAAATCAAATAGAAACAGCAGCCGTCCGAGCGGCTTCGAATGCCCAAAACCTGGCATCAGTTCGTACGCAATCCACGTCAGGGGCGTGCCGGTTGCAACGAGCAGCACGACTATTCCCATCACTCGTGAGTAAGCAACCAGCGAATGCTTTCGCCAAAAACCGATTAACGCGAGAATCGCGGTCGGTGTCCCAAGAAACAGTGCTTCATGGTAGGGGTCGCCGCCGGACAGGGGTCCGGAAGGCACAAAGAAACGCCTAAGGCTGGCGGTCTGCACCTTGAAATCGAGCAATTCCGCGTAAGTGGGCATTGCTCGGTCGAATGCTTGAACCAGCTTCCAATCGGGTATGAGCTGCACCGCGATCAGACCTGTCAGAACAACAACAGGAATCGCCAGTATGATTCCGCGGTTGACGACTCTTCTTAACTTG
>JAHFUG010000277.1 GCA_023265195.1 Blastocatellia bacterium
ACGCCCGAAGTGAAGCGCGACAAGGAAATCAAAGCCGGAGTGATAACCGCCAGCGTAGGGGTGGGCGTGACCATCTTTCTCTATGTTCTAATGCAGGGGATCATTCTGGGCGGCGAGGTTTCGCGTGACGTAGCGGAGATTCTCAGCCGCATTTGGGTGGCCGGGGTGATTCCTTTTTTCATAGGGATAGGGCTGATCATCAACGGCTTGTTCGTGGGCCGGGTCCGGCAGGGAACTAAGCACATCGAAGGCTCGGAGATGAGTCACGCGCGTTCGTTAAGATCTCCGGATACATCTGAATTCATTCCTTCCAGTTTGAGCGTGACTGAAGAGACGACGAGACACTTGAAGGATTCAGAGGAGCGGTGAGCCTCTAGTCTAGCTGCAAATTGATGTTTATCAGATTCCGCTGCGTTCGCGGCGAGTCTTCCCTTATTATCAAAGATCAATCAGCGCTTGCGAGCCTCGGCTCTAGCCAAAACCCGGCTCCGATAGCGAGTCACTAGGATGCTCCCATTCTATTCACGTCTCTTGATAAAGCAAGGACTATGATTCAATGTTCCTTTTTACTTTCAGCCCACGAACAGGTCCGAAATGCCTCGCATTGACTCGAACGACTCGTGATAAAATACTGAGGTATGTCGCAACACAATCTCGAGGAAATTATTTCGGACATCGGCGCGCTATCGCCTCAGGATCGACGCCGACTGCGAATAGCGCTTCAGGAACCTTCACATAGTAATCCACCGCCAATTAGCTCGCGCAAGGCTACGCCAGCATTTCCCACAAAGGACATTGTTCGCGAAACCGCCTGGTTGGAGGAGCACCGTGACGAATACGCCGGGCGGTGGGTAGCGCTCGATGGCGACCGGCTCATCCTGTCCGGGACCACTGCGAAAGAAGTGCATGCCGCAGCTAAAGCTGAAGGAGTGGCGGATGCGTTGATAGTCAAGGTCACATCACGAGACGCTTTGCCTTTCGCAGGGTTCTAG
Organism: Blastocatellia bacterium; assembly: GCA_023265195.1. Taxonomy (GTDB): domain Bacteria; phylum Acidobacteriota; class Blastocatellia; order UBA7656; family UBA7656; genus QHVH01. Next base: position 993 of record JAHFUG010000277.1, read on the forward strand.
AGAGCTAATCCGCTGCATCAGATTCTGTCATACTCTACATACGATAATGACCTTTCAACTGTCGTTCGGACATCGACACCTATGCCGCGCGAGAGGGTCTCGCTGTTCGCGCCGTTCTGATTTCATCAGGACGCGACGTTAGTTGTGTTGCGTACATTGATACCGGCGCGAGCGTATGTCTCTTCCAGCGGGAGCTTGCTAATGCTCTGGAACTGGACCTCGAAACTGGCCACCCTATCAACCTCAGCACTCTCACCGGTTCTCTTCCAGCATATGGTCATGAAGTTACAATCCAGACCTTGGACGTTGCGTTGCACACGACGGTCTACTTCGCGTCGACGCCTGGACTGGAACGGAATCTACTCGGCCGGCTGGTTGGCTCCACCAGTTGAAGCTCGGCATCGTGGATCACGACGAGTTGGTATACTTGAACCACTACGATGACGAGGACTGAGATCACAGCGCCGACCAGAATTTTCGCCTTGAGATAGAGAACGCTTCCGGACAGTTCATCGCTTCTTCGCATTTTCAGCGCCTAGGACATGAGGGCTGCTGCGTGTTTTCCGAATTCACACGGATTCCTTCTCTGCCCGCTCCAGCAGCGTCTGCATTTTCTTCGGGGCGATCAACAGCCAAGCTTGACGTAGATGAAAAGCGAGTTCTTCATCACTGACGTGCTCGAGTTCGATGCCTATCCAGCCCGCTCCGCCGACGTAAGGGGGCTTGTAGAATTTCTCCGGCGACTCTTCGATCAACATAGACTGGACGCCGGGAGGGGCGGGCGCGACAACGGCGATATGGCCGTCGTTATGATGGTTGTTCGAGAAGGCCGCGAAGACCTTCTTGCCAACAAAGAACGTCGGCTCTCCGTGCGAGAGTCGCTCCGTCGTCTCGGGAAACGCGTGACAGATGCGCTGGACTCGTTTCAAGTGTTTCTTGCTCATAAGCGAAGAATATCAGTGCGATGAACTGGGCGGTCTTCATTAATCGGCCGGCGGAGCGACGGTCGACCCCAATCGCGGCGGAGCAGTCCGGCGATAGCTGCCGCGAATCAACTCTTCCACTTCATCCCAATCAATGGGCCCGAGGTCGAGCCGAAGCGCCACCCAGCCGCGCGGTCCGATGTAAGCCGGCAGGTAATATTTGTGTGGGTCTTCCGCGGCCAGGGAATGATTCACGCCCGGCTCGGTTTTACAAGCGATCGCCACGACGCCGTCTCCGTGGTGATCGTCCAGAAAATAAGCGAAGGTCTTCTTGCGCACTCGGAACGTTGAATGGCTGCCGCTGCGCTCATCGGTCGTTTCCGGGAGAGCGAGGCACAACCGGGTGACTCGAGCGAGTCTCGGATCATTCTTTGATGCTCTTGCCATTTGCTTTCTCTTCAGGCGGAACCAAGAGTAACTAAAACCATCATCGACGCCGCTCGACGCTTCTCCGGAGAGCGGCCATTCTAAAAACACCAAATCCAAATTTCAAGTTCAACTTCAGCAAATCACAGGTTGCGAAGGGGGACTTATCCCCGCTCCCACACCTTCGATACAATTGACTGACCGCAAGGAGCAGCGGGGATGAATCCCTCTTCCCGATCTGTGATTTTGTGATGTTTGGCGAACTGAGCCAATCTATTCCTTCCAATAGTATGGGATGGTCAGGCAGGCGAGAGAGCCAAATAAGTAACGGGGAAAGGTGTTACCCTCTCCCCGTTACTTCAAGGGGGTTCAGCGAGACAACCTTTTGATCTTGTTGATCGTGAATATATCGGTCTGGGCCTTGCCCGTGTCGCCACTGGCCGCGAACCAATTGACGCGAATGATCGACCACTTGGTCTTGACCACTGGAACGGTCCACGCGTAGCTAGCCGCCGCGGCGGATACGCTGGGGGCAACGGCCGCCCAGGTGTCTCCGCCATCCAATGACAGTTCGATCGAGTAATGATCGATCCGGCTTGGCGTCGAGTCTCCGGTCACCGACCACGTGATGTTGTAGACGGAGCCCGCTCTTACTACCTCGCCAAGCGTCGGCGTCAGCGCTTTGATGGTGATCGGCGTAGGCGTCCCGCCGTCGCCGGTAACGCTGGATATCACCGCGTTGGCTATAGTCGAGCCCTGGCCGTCGAGAGCCGAGTCAACGAGAAGCGGATACGAAGGCGTGACCGTGCTTGTATAAAACACGTTCCCGTTACGCGAGTACTTTACTCTCCCGGATACGATGGCTACGCGGAACACGTCGCCGCTTCGGTAGTCGCCGAAGTAACCTCTTGATACACCTTTCTCCGAGACGTAGAACGCTCCGCCGGTGTTCAGGTGAACGGCGTATGCGATGCTGGCGTAATTCTGATCGGGATCGCCGTTGCTCAAGCCGGCCATTCTCTCCAGGCTCGTTTCGCTGGCCGTGAATTCGGCGAAGGCGTCGCCCGACTGAATGATCTGTGAAGACGAGGCCCCGGCGTTACCCCAAGCCGAGCCAGCCGTCTTGGTGAGAGTGCCGCCGTTGATCGCGCAGCCCACCGAGTTCACCCAGATCACGTTCTGAATACCGGTTCCGCCGCCAGGCGCCGAATTCACCGTAACCGCCACCGTCGCCGTAGCCGTCGCGCCGGAGTTGTCGGTGACCGTGAGAATCGCGTTGAAGGTCCCTACCGCCGTGTAAAGATGAGACGGATTCGCATCGGGCGAACCCTGGCCATCGCCAAAGGTCCAACTGTACAGCACGATCTGGCCGTCGGGATCGGACGCGTTGCTCGCGAAGTTGACCGTCAACGGAGCATTGCCGGACGTGGGAGTCCCGGACGCAGTGACGGCGGGCGGCCGGTTCCCCGGAGTTGAAGCTCCGGCTTCGTGCGCTCCGATGTCATAGCCTCGTCCCTGCGGACGGGTGACGCCTGAGTAGTCCCCAGCAACGTCGAGTAGAGTCTCTCCAGAGTCGATGGCGGGGCTGCCGGCCAGCAGCTTGTAGAGATTCGCGGCGTCGAGCCGTGGATCCACCGTTGAAGACCTCGAATCCGCGATCATCCCGTTCTTCCAGTCGGTGAAACTGGTCCAGTAGTCACCCTGAGTTCCGGCTTCACGGTAGAACTTGTAATTGCCGCCGGTGGGTCTAAACCAGATGTTCGAATCCGACGTGATCGAATCCGCCAGGTTGATGACGAAAGCCATCGGGCGGTCGCTGGTCACAACCACGATGTTGTTCTTGAATGCGATCTGGCGTGACTGCACCTCTCGATTGTTGGTCGCGATGTAGAAGCCGCCGTTGTAAGTCTTCGCGACGTCGTAGAGGGTGTTGTTTTCGAACCTGATGTTGAGTCCGGAGTAGGTTCCGACTCCGGCGCCAAGCGCGTTGATCACAACGTTGTTGCGGGCGACCGAATTCAGACATTCGTACTGCGTTCCGTCCCGCATGAACTCGAGATCGGTGTCTTGCCCGAGGAGGATGCCCGCCGCGCCCAATCTCTCGAGCTTGTTGCGCTCAACGAGACAGTCGGATGCGCCGCCCTTCAGGTAAAGTCCGTTTGTCGCTATGTCGTGAAAGTAGCAGCCGCGCACCACCGTGTTGCGCCCGCCGACCGAATCAATTCCCTCGGCGTTGGATGGATCGCGAACTCCAGACGGGCCGATCTCGCAATTCTCTATTGTTGCGTTGTCCGAGTTGTACATCTTGATGCAGTCGCGGCCCGAGCCGAAGACGTGGCAGTTGCGAAGAACGAATCCCGTGTTGGATTCGGACTTGACGACGTAGTAGTTCCCGCCCTGCATCTCGAGATTGATGAAAGCGATTCCGTCCGCTTCGACGTTCCATATGCTGCCGAGGTTCGTGGCGTCCGTTGTCACGCCCGAGATCGATGCGAGCTCGTTCGGATAAGATGAGAACGTTAGATGGGCCTTGTCGATCCAAAGGAACCGAGCAACTGAATAGCGGCCGGCTCTGAAGTAGATTGTGTCGCCGGGCGAGGCTAGAGCGATTGCTTTGGATGGGCTTGCGACTGGAAAGTTTATTGAACCCGCGTTGTTGTCATTGCCGTTCGTGGCTACGTAAAGCGTGTTGGCCCGTGCTTCGCTCATTGCCGCTACTATGAAAAGCAAGAGTAGCCCGGGCAGACAGATATTTAGTTTCCTGCTGATGTTCATCTCACTATCCCCCAAAAGTCAGGCCGCCTGGTCTGCTGGGCGCGTGGCCCTGAACCATTTGTTCTGGTTTCTAGCTAAACCCGCGGCGAAAAATTGTTGAGTGAGATTTGAAGGTGTGAGGCTTCGTATCTCACTTCGGTAGCCAGACATTCTTTGGTTTCGCGAAAGCGCCGGCCGTGAACAGTGAATGGATCATCGTCCGTTCATCCTTCACGCCTGACTATTCCGTTCCCAAAGACCTTGGCTTTGCGAGCCAGGATCGCTCCTGGTGTGCCTTTTCGGTGAAATTTCAATTTCGCTAACCCAAAACGGGGCTGAATGATTGTTTCAAATCAGCGAACTTGGCCGAGTTGATTGAATTCGTAACAGAGTGTGAATCGAGCTTCCGCGAAAAACCTCGCGGTCTTCCACGAATCCGATCAACTCCGCTTCAAAGAATCAAGTCGTCTTGTCGAACAACTGCGAGCACTGCCGCCCCTAACGCTCTTGCAAACCTGGTGATTCGTTTCAAGCACCACCGGCGCTGCCTTTACGTTCTGGCCGTGCCCGCCATGAACGAGGCAAGCTATGTTCCACGTCGTGACCAGCCCCAATTGGGTTGTAAGTAGTTTGTTTTTTCGAGCAACCGCATAGACCGCTAGTCTCAGTGCGGCGATCTTCCCCGAAGTTGTTGCAGTAGTCGTTGGGAGGTCAGTGAGAACCAAATTGCATATGATGACACTGAGCCCGGCGCACCCTTCCTGAATCCCATAGGACGTTGCGGAGCCTGCTCGGGACTCCCTGGCAGGCGGGCACTCCCCAAGTTTCAGCGGCCAAAGGTGGTTCTTTTGCTTCGTGGTCTTCGTGACCTTCGTGGTTTCGATTCTTCACGCCTTCCGCCGGTCATTTCTTTTCGAGCTTGCGAGTGCTTGTGTTAAGCTATACGGCCCCAAGGCGAGTTGCTCTGACCGGCGCGCCGATCTCGCGAATTCGCGCCGGCTATCTCATAGAGCCTCCCAGAGGAGTCTATTGAATGCCATCCAGGCCTTCTATTTGCGCGAACATTCTTGAAGCGATCGGCCACACACCGCTCGTCCGGCTCAATCGCTTGCCGTCCCAGAGATCGGCTGAAGTATTGGTCAAGCTCGAATCGTTCAATCCGATGCGCAGCGTCAAGGATCGAATCGGATTCGCAATGATCGTAGCCGCGGAACGCGATGGGCGGATTTCTCCCGGCAAAACGACAATCATCGAGCCGACTTCCGGCAACACCGGAATCGGCCTCGCAATGGCCGCGGCGGCCAAAGGCTACAGGCTGGTGCTTACGATGCCGGACTCGATGACCGCCGAGCGAACTCGCGTCTTGCGCGCGCTCGGAGCCGAGATAGTCCTGACTCCCGACGCGCTTGGCATGAAAGGCGCCATCGAAAAAGCGGAACAGCTTCTGCGGGAGACCCCCGACGGGTTCATACCTCAACAGTTCAACAACCCCGCGAATCCCGCTATCCACAAGGCGACCACCGCCGAGGAAATCCTCGAAGATACGGCGGCCAGGCTCGACGCTTTTGTGGCCGGCGTAGGAACGGGAGGCACGATCACCGGCGTCGGAGAGGTTCTCAAGGAGCGATTGAGAAATGTTCTGATTGTCGCCGTCGAACCAAAAGAGTCGGCGGTTCTTGCGGGGGGCCCGCCCGGTCCGCATCCGATTCAGGGCATCGGCGCGGGATTCATCCCGAGGGTGCTCAACCTCGAAATCATCGATCGAATCATCCCGGTCGAGTATGAAGACGCGAAGAAGGCGGCAAGGCGGCTCGCTCGCGAGGAAGGAATACTCTGCGGCATTTCTTCCGGCGCGATATGTTGGGCCGCGCTCAGAATCGCCGAAGAGCTGGGACTTGGCCGAAGAGTCGTCGCGGTGATGCCGGACCTCGGCGAACGTTACCTGACAACGGATCTTTTCGCCTTCGACGCGGAGAAGAGCGGAGCCCCGTGAATCGGCAGGTGTTGAAGAGAGGCTTCCAGTTTGAACGCCGCGTTCGAGGAATCAATGTACGGGCGGCTCTCCGTGGCCGCCCCTCGTGAAGCATCGCCGATTTTCGATCTGTTGCCTTCCGCGTGTAATGGACCATTGAAGACAATCGTGACTACGGCATTGCGGACTGAAGCCCGCCGCGCGCCAGCAGGGGCGGGCACGGAGGCCCGCCCGTACAATACTCTTCGCGGTTAACCCTGAAGCTGGAACGCGCTCTTGTTTGGAACTCCTGAACGTCTATCGGCTCATCCACGGCGGAACCCGGAATCCCGCCGATTACGCCCGGTAGCGATTTCCCGGCGAACCATGATCGAAACCAATCCGAGAATCTGCGCGGTCATAACGGAAGAAACGGTTGCGGCGGCTGTAGACGCCATGCACAACGCCGGAGGCCTCGCCGATATGCTCGAGCTTCGGCTGGATTATCTGCGCGACTTCGACTTCACGCGTCCGGATGATCTGCGGCCGCTGCTCGAGCAGAGGCCGCTGCCGACGATCCTCACATGCAGATCATTTGATGAAGGAGGAAAACAGCGGATCGGCGATCGCGTCAGACTCCGCCTGATAATCGAGGGCGCAAAGAAGTACGCGGAGTTTTGCGACGTGGAGGCCGCCCATTATCACGAGGCGGCCTCGCTCAGGCCCGACCCGTCACGGCTCATCGTCTCCTATCACAACTTCGACGAGACGCCTCGCGACATAGACGCTGTTTGCGAGATAGTCTGCGCTCTGCCGGCGGCGATTCACAAGATAGTCATTCGGGCCAATGATATTGGCGATTCGCTGGCTATCTTTCGTTTGCTCGATCGTTCGACATCTCAGGGCCGCAACTTGATCGCTCTGGCAATGGGAGCTCCCGGCGTGATCACGAGGATACTTGGCCCGAGCCGGGGGTCTTACCTGACTTATGGCTCGCTCTCTCGAGGAATGGAATCCGCTCCGGGTCAGATCACTTGCGGCGAGTTGAGCCGCGTCTATCGAATCAAGCGGATAACTCGGAACTCGATAATCACGGGTATCATTGGACAGCCGGTCATGCATTCGGCCTCACCCGCCGTTCACAACGCGGCGTTCGAGGAGATGGGACTCGACTACGTTTATCTACCGTTCGAGGTCTCCGATGCGGCCGAGTTCTTAAGACAGTTCATCAATCCGGTTTCACGCATGATGGACTGGAACGTGCGAGGACTCAGCGTGACGATTCCCCACAAGACCGCGGTCATGCCTCTGCTTGACGAGATCGATCCGGTGGCCTCGACCATTGGCGCCGTGAATACGGTAGTCGTGGAAGACGGCCGGTTGCGTGGATACAACACCGACGCGCAGGGCTTCATCGCTCCATTGCTTCAAGCGACTCAACTCGCGGGGAAACGATGCGCCGTGCTCGGGGCGGGCGGAGCAGCACGCGCCGTGCTGTGTGCTCTAAAAAGAGAGGGAGCGCTCGTAACCCTGTTTGCGCGAGATGCAAACAAGGGTTCGAAGCTAGGCGGTGAATTCGACACACCGTATGAACCGCTCGAGAAGTTCGGCGCCTCCGACGCCGAGATCGTGGTGAACGCGACGCCTATTGGAATGCATGGCCACAGCGAAGGAGTGAGTCCCGTTCCGCCGATTTCTTTACGCGGACGGCTTATCGCGTATGATCTGGTCTATAACCCTCTAGCGACCAGATTCCTGGCGGACGCCGCGTCCAGTGGTTGCCGGACGATAACCGGGTTGGAAATGCTAGTCTCTCAAGCGGCGGCGCAGTTCGAAATGTGGACCGGAATGAAGGCCCCCGTTGACGTGATGAGAGCCGCGGCGCTTGGCGCAATAAGCTCGTAGCAGATTGCTCAAATCTGACCACCCAAGTCTCACGGGGCGCGAATGCGGCTTTGCCAATCCCGCCCTCGACCGAGCGGATTGTTCACACTCGGCCTACTTACTGTAACTAAGGGAGGTTTGGATAACTCAAGCTGAGTCTTGATTGTTGAAACCAACACGCCTCGATCTTTGGTAGTGTCCTTAATACCGTGTTGCTGATTGGATAACTATGACTGAGGCGGGAGGCTCCCACCAAAGAACGACCGGAATACCCCCAACGCAGTTGGGGGACTTTTCAAATCCGGCCTACTCACGCGTCGCCCCGTTGATCTCCGGAATACCCCCAACGCAGTTGGGGGATCGTTCAATACCAGCCTACTAGCGGCGCTGGGCCATCAACGAATCTCCAAGGCGATCCGAGCCCTTGTTAGCGTGCCCACGAATGCTCGCGCGTTGGATAGGCTGCATATGAACCATCCCCCAACTCCGTTGGGGGTATTCAAGAAAAAAGCCGCGGTGCGCCGTCTGTAGCCAGCGATTGAACGTATCCCCCAACTGCGTTGGGGGTATTCTCGGGTCTCGAGATCTTGCTCTTTAGCGAGTAACACGGAATTAGGACACTACTCGATCTCTCGATCAATGACTAGATTATTGACTGACGCCAAGAGGTCTCTATATATTCGATACCCATGCCAAGACCTTCCTTACCGATCGCCGGCTCGTCTACGTTCACACGGCCGATCAAGGAGTGGATCAATACGATAAACGGTAAGAAGAGCGAGCTCGATTCGCTGCTGGGAACGGATGATCTCAAGAAGCGAGCCGCCGCTTGGTGGGAACGAGCGTTTCTGCGAGTCAATGCGCGCGGCAGTGATTCGCCGGCCGCCTCGCGTCCAGTTTCGGAGCCCGGTGTAGTCGCCGCTCTCCGCGAAATAGAGCGCCTGATCGAAAGCCGCGGAGGCCACGCTAACCTGACGCCCGACTTTCTCCTCGTCGTCAACAACCTGCTGCGCGAAACCTCGGAGCCCTCGAACATCTCTGGCGCGATGCGCAGGTTGGACATCGCCTGTGATTGGTTTTCGGCGGACTCATTCAACGAACTGCACGCGGTGGAGCAAGCGGCGACGGTATTCCTAAGGCTTGCCGAGATCGGTGCGTTCGAGGAGCACAATCACTTAACGTCCCTGCTAGGGGCCAGTCTCTTCACGATGCGGGACGGCTTCCCGCCAATCATCATTCCGCCTGAAATGGGGCAGTCAACTCGAAACGCTTTTGATGAAGCGATGCGAATGAACACGCGCCCGATGGTGGAGTTGATAGCCGGAGCAATCGAGAAGGCGCTTGCGTCTTCAATCGAAGCCCTTACTAGGGGCTGAGTTCGGAGTGCGGAGTTAGGAGTTCGGAGTGCGGA
>JAHFUG010000629.1 GCA_023265195.1 Blastocatellia bacterium
GGAGTTCGGAAGAAATGCGGAGTGCGGAGTTCGGAGTTCGGAGTTCGGAGTGCGGAGTGCGGAGTTCGAAGTTCAGATTGTTCCCAAACTCCGAACTCTGAGTCTCCCAACTCCGAACGCCGAACTCCCAACTCCGCACTCCGAACTCCCAACTCCGAACTCCCAACTCCCAACTCCGAACTCCGAACTCCCAACTCCCAACTCCCAACTCCCAACGCCGAACTCCCAACTCCGAACTCCGCACTTCTTCCGAACTCCGAACTCCGAACTTCTTCCGCACTCCACACTTCTTCAAATCATGAACAACGATTTATCACAACGTGTCGCCGGATTGTCGCCCGAGAAGAGACAACTCCTTCTGCAAAAGTTGGGCGGCAAGGTCACAAGCGCCAGCCCAACTCCGGCTATTTCTCGCAGGAGCGATCTCGATTCTTATCCGCTCTCCTTTGCCCAGGAGCGGCTGTGGCTGCTCGACCAATTGAACCCCGGCAACGCTTTCTACAACGTACCCTCGGCGATGACGCTTATCGGACGTCTCAACGTAGCCGCTTATCAAGCCGCCATAACCGAAATCGTGAGGAGACACGAATCGTTGCGCGCGTCATTCGGGCGCGACGGCGGCCGGCCCGTCCAGCGGATCAGCCAGGTGGGCTCCTTCACGGTCGAGATAATTAATCCGAGCGCAACGCTCGACGCCGAAAGACGAGACGAGGCGCACAGACTGGCGATCGAAGAAGCGCGCCGTCCCTTCGACCTCTCGACAGGCCCGCTCATCCGAGCCAGTCTCATACGAGTCGCCGAACAGGAGCACGCCGCATTAGTCACCATGCATCACATCGTTTCAGACGGCTGGTCCAAGGGCGTGTTTCTCAAAGAGCTGGCGGCGCTCTACAACGCATATTGCGGTGCGAAGCAGTCACCGCTCCCGGATTTGCCCATTCAATTCGCCGATTATGCATCGTGGCAACGCGGCTCGATGCATGGCGGACCGCTGAATAGAGATCTCGAATACTGGACGCAACAATTGAAAGGATTATCGGGCTCGCTCGAATTGCCGGCCGATTATCCAAGGCCGGCCGAGCAGTCATTTCGCGGCGCGAGAACTTCTTTTGCGCTCTCGAATGAGCTGACGACTTCGCTGAAGCGATTGTGCGCGGCGGAAGGCGCCACTCTATTCATGACGTTGATGGCCGCCTTTCAAACGCTCCTTCACCGATGGTCGAATCAGGACGACATCGCGGCCGGGATTCCAGCGTCGAACCGGAATTGCCGCGAAGTTGAAGGACTCATCGGACTCTTCTTGAGCACCCTCGTGATCAGGACCGGCTTCTCCGGCGACCCCAGTTTCAGAGAGGTCATTGCGTCGGTTCGCAAAACGAGCCTGGCCGCGTTCGATCACAAAGACCTGCCTTTTGAAAAACTAGTCGAAGAACTACAGCCGGATCGTAACATCGGCGGCAATCCGCTCTTTCAAGTTATGTTCGTCTTCGAGAACAATCCCGCGCCGGGCGATCAACTTGCCGGTCTCACTCTCGAACCCCTCGACACCGACAGCGGGACTTCGCCCTTTGACGTAACGCTCTACATGGGTGAAGAGCCCGACGGCTTGACCGGAGCTTTCGAGTACAGCGCCGATCTCTTCAAGCCCCGGACGATCGACCGGATGATAGATCAATTCAGAACCCTGCTCGAAAGCGCCGTTGAGAATCCGGATCTCCCGGTCTCGCGGTTGAGCTTGCTCGACCGCTGGCAGGCGCGGCGAATGATCGTCGACTGGAACAACACACGGGAGAGCTATCCGCGCGAGACAACCATCAGCCGCTCATTCGAGGATCAGGTTGAGCGAACGCCCGACGCCGTAGCCGTGCGCCACCACAGCCAACAAATCACGTTTCGCGAGTTGAACCGCCGAGCCAACAAGCTTGCTCGCGTGTTGCGCGGCGAAGGCGTGGGACTCGAATCGCGAGTGGGAGTTTGCCTCGAGCGGTCGCCGCGGATGATTGCGGCGTTGCTGGCGGTTCTCAAAACCGGAGGCGCCTACGTGCCGATGGACCCGTCGTATCCGCGCCATCGCCTCTCATTCATGCTGGAGAACTCGACACCGAGCGTATTGCTCACGGAAGAGGGCGTGCTCGACTTGCTTCCATCGCATCCCGCCCGAGTGATCCGCGTCGATTCAGCGGAGACGGCGTTCGACCCTGATGGCGACGAAAACTTTACGAGTAGCCCGCACCCCGATAGTCCGGCCTATGTAATGTACACGTCGGGATCGACGGCCGAGCCGAAAGGAATCGCCGGCCTGCATCGAGCGGCGATCAACCGCTTCAACTGGATGTGGAATCGCTATCCGTTCGGACCGGCAGACGTGGCCTGTCAAAAAACCGCCCTCAGCTTCGTTGATTCGGTTTGGGAGATATTCGGCCCTCTGCTAAAAGGAACGCCGCTGGTTGTGATCCCCGATGACGACGTCAAAGACCCCCGGCGGCTAGCCGCCATATTGCAAGCCCAGGGAGTCACGCGCATCGTGTTGGTTCCCTCGCTGCTTCGAGCTCTGCTTGATTCGCAAGCCGGCTTACACGATCGGCTGCCGAAACTGCGATTGTGGATCACCAGCGGAGAAGCGCTCACCTCGGACCTCTTGCAACGATTTCAAACTGAGATGCCGGGGCGCCTGTTGCTCAACCTGTATGGCTCCACCGAAGTGGCCGCGGACGTCACTTATTACGAAGCCGCTCGGGTGACTGACGCCCGAGGCGTTCCAATAGGCAAGCCAATTGCGAACACGCGGACGTTCATACTGGACAAGAACGGGCAAGTGACGCCCCTCGGCGCGCCCGGCGTGTTGCACGTCGGAGGAGACGGACTCGCGCGTGGATATTTCGAGCGGCCGGATCTGACCGCCGAACGGTTCACGCCGAACCCGTTCAGCCAAGTGGCGGGTGAGAGGCTCTACAACACCGGCGATGTAGCGAGGTACGCGGAAGACTGCAATATCGAGTATGTGGGCCGAGCCGATCATCAGGTGAAGTTGAGAGGACGTCGAATCGAGATTGGCGAGGTCGAGGAGACGCTGAGGGGACACGCCAAAGTAAAAGAAGCGTTCGCAGCCGTCAGCGAAGTGGCGACCGAGAAAAGATTGATCGGGTATCTGGTGGAGGACGAGCCGGTGAGCGTGGCCGAGCTACGGCAATGGATGAAGGACAGGCTGCCCGAGTACATGATTCCGTCGAGCTTCGTAAAACTGACGTCAATGCCGCTGACTCCGAACGGAAAGATCGACCGCAAAGCGCTGGT
>JAHFUG010000278.1 GCA_023265195.1 Blastocatellia bacterium
CACTTGCGCCGTATCCTCAATCAGGCGTCCGTGATAGCCGCGTAACCAGCAAGCTTGAATCCAGGGAGTGAATTCCATATGAAACCGAATCGACCGATCTGTCTCACCGCGATCGTAGCCGCTCTGGCGTTGACGGCGCAATCCTCAGGCGTTCAAGACAAAACGGGGGACAAAAAGACCGACAAGGAGCAGGAGACGGTCAGAATATCCGCCGATCTCGTGCAATTGGACGTGATCGTCACCGACAGGAAGGGCAAACCCGTGCGCGGCCTGAAGCGTGACGATTTCGAGCTTTTCGACAACAACAAGCTTCAACACATAAGCCATTTTTCCGAGGAAGAGATCAAGGGACGGCGGATCTCGGAGGACGGCGATGAGTTCAAATCGCTCCCAAAGGCGATCACATCTGGCGAGATGAAACGAGTGATCGCGTTTGTCGTTGACACGCTGCACATGAAACCGGAGTCGGTCTATCGCACCCAAAAGATGCTGGAAGATTTCATTGATACGAAGATGAGCCCCGGGGATCTGGTGCTTATACTGCCGACGGCCGGAGGCTCGGGATTGTTCCAGCAGTTCACGCCGGATCAACGAGTGCTGCGGAAGGCCGCCAGCCGGCTGCGCCCGTTCATCTTCAGCAACGAGACCGTGCCTCATAGATCGCTCTCAGCGGGCGCAACTCGGCCAATGGGAATGGGCGGAGCGAGGGGCGGAATTGGCGGGCTGTCCGGAGCCGGCCGCACCGGAGGGTTCGGCCAGCCGGATCCTCTCGAAGAAGCCGACGTCCGAAACACGCTTGGTACGCTCAACAACCTCGTCAAAGCAATGAAGCAGTTGCCTGGCCGAAAAGTCGGCGTGTTCGTCTCGGAAGGGTTTCGCATGCTCCAGACCCAGACAACGTTCGACCTGAACGAGACGATAGCAAGAGCCGCGCGGGCCAGCGTAGTCTTCTATTCGATAGATCCGCGAGGGCTTGATTCGCTAGGGCTGAGCGCCGCCGATTCAGCCGACGACATAGGCGACGATCTGGGCGCGTTTCTTGATAATCGCAGGAGCGACCTTTTTGAATCTCAAGACTCGCTCAACGCCCTCGCGCTCGATACGGGCGGGAGGTTTTACAGGAACAGCAACGACGTCAAGGCGGGTTTGAACGATCTCTTGGAGGAGAACTCCGCTTATTACCTGCTGGGCTTTCAGCCCGAGTCAGGCAAATGGGACGGGAAGTATCACAAGATCAAAGTCGCCGTGAAAGGACGTTCTGATCTGGTCGTTTCCGCTCGAAGAGGATACGAAGCCAAAGAGGAAAAACCTAAGGGCAAGCATATAAGCGACCCACGACTGGCGGAGATGGTCGAGGCGATCAACTCGCCTCTGGTTCGGAGAGACATCGATTTGCGATTGACGCCGTTCTATCTCGACGACGCCAAGCGGGAGCCTCTCATGGTTACGCTGCTTCACATCGACGCGTCGCGGTTGAAATTCAACCAGGTCGACGGTAGATATCAAGACAAGCTCGAAGTAGCGGGGTTCGTGGTGGATTCCCGCGGCAAGGCCGTCGATACGTTCAGCAACACCGTCAATCTCAACCTTCAATCGAATACGCACGATGAGGCGTTGAGGCGTGGCATCCTCTCAACCCGATCCCTCGCGGTTAAACCTGGTATCTACCAGTTACGCGTATTTGTCCGGGAGCCCTCGTCGGGCAATATTGGAACCGCCAACAACCTGGTCGACATTCCCGATATGAAGAGCGACCGCCTTTCGCTGAGCAGCATCTTTACCGACACTCGTCTTACGGATAAACCCGAGGCGGCGGGAACCGGGGCAACGTTGTCTCAGCGGCGGTTCAAAACGCATAGCCAGTTTGCTTATCAGATCGCGATCTACAACGCGAAGACCGAGGGTGGCGATAACAAACCGCAACTGGAGATTCGAACTCGCGTGCTCAGGGGTGGCAAAGCCGTGTACACGAGCGAGCGAAAGCCGGTTCAAATTCTCGACGGCAGCCTGGCCCCGGCGCGCATATTGACCGGGGGCGTCATCCAGCTTGGGGGCCTTCCAGCCGATGACTACACGCTCGAGGTTACGGTAATCGACCGGCTGCGAAAGAAAGAGAGCCGGGCCGTGGCTCGACAGGAGATAGACTTCACCGTCGAGTAAAGGTGTGGTGTGACTCCAGGCAGAGCGGGGAAATTCGGCGGTATGAGGTCGCTCGCTACGCCCAGTGCCGCCCGGCGCAGGCTGCGATACAGGAAAGCCGCTGATTTGCGCTGACTGCGTAACGCTGATCTGCGCAGCCTTTGGCGCGCTGATCCGCGCAGATCAGCGTTAGGCAGTCAGCGCAAATCAGCGGCTTTCCCTATACGGCGACTTGCGCCGAGCACCACTAAGTCCCTACATTCCTGCGCCAATCCCTGACGCCAAACAAGAGAACCGGGAGAAACACCAACGCTCCCAGCCACAGGGGAATCCCGGGATACTCGAGCGGTTTGTACCAGGTCAGATAGAGCAACACCGAAGCTCCGGTCAAATAAAACCAAGCCATTCTAGGAGCAAAACACAGAAACGGGACCAGCCATGCATAATGCCACGCATATCGTGGTGAAATGATTATCAGGTACAAGCCGATAAGCGCAACTGATCCTTTGGCGGCGTCCGCCGAGGCGCGCTTTTCCGCGGTGAGCCAGCGCGAACCGATCCAGATAAGCGCCAGCGCCGACGCCACGAGGAATAACATTGTCGGGATTGGAATTGCCCTTCGCGCCAGATCAAGTATGAAATAGCGGCTGCCGCCTCCGGTGAAGCCCTCTTCCTTGAACTCGTTGAGTAAGTTCCCGAGCACGCCCGCGCCCACGCTAAGATACGGAACGTAGATCAGGGCTATCGTCAGAACGAACGCCGCCATCAAGATGAGGTTCCGCCGCACGAGCACTGTATCCTTCAGGCGAGACAGATACTCACCCAACCCTCCTCGGCTCGAGATGCTCGCCGATTCCTCCGAGCCATAGAGAAAGACAGGCAGCAATAGAGCCGGATAGAACTTTACCGCCGCGGCCAGGGCCAGCATTATTCCCGCCGCCGCGCTCTTTTTATGCGAGCGGAATAGAAGCGCTACGGCTAGAAATGCGATAAAGACCGAGTCAATGTGCCCGCTGTGCGCGCCCTCGAAGATTATCAGCGGATTCCAGGCGAAGATGATCGCTCTGGCCGGATTGAGTCCCTCTCTCGCCAACACCAGCATGATCGCCAGCATCGTCAGCATGTCGAACAGCGACATCGCGGCTTTGAACGCGGTCACGCTCGAAGGTCTTGCGAGATAAATCCCAAAGAAGACGGCCTGCGCGGCGGGAGGATACGGCGTCAACGCGTAATCGCCGCGGTTGATGTTAGGGTATATCCGGTCATCGCGTAACCCCGCCAGCTCCGGCGCGTCGGGAACGTAACGATAAGGGTTGACGCCGGCCGCCTGCACTCGCCCATCCCAGATATACCGGTAAATGTCGCTGGACAGAAAGGGCCGCCTTCCAACAAGCTCCAGGCGAAAGAAAGCGCCAAACACCAGGATCAACGCCGCCGCGCCCAGTGACAAAGAGCGAGACGAGGCGGCGGGAGCGCGCCACACAAAGTAGCTCGAGATTGCGTAGAGGCCAAGCAGCGCTACGTACAGCCAGATATACGCGGCGATCCACTGAGTGAAGCGGTGCAGGTCGCCTGCCCAGTAGTACAGCCATGCGCTGATCCCGCCGGCGGCGAGGAGGACGCCGGCTCCCGCCAAAGACTTGCGCCCTTGATGTTCCAATCGAGAAACGGGAAGCGCGGACCGGAGTGTTTCGGATACGACGGTCTTTCGAAAGCGAAGGACGGGAAGGGAGTTCTTGTTAGGTCTTCCGGAGCGGCCTGGACCTTGTGTTAGTCGCTGGGCGGCCGCTTTTCCGTTACTCGATGGGACCATTTCTTTATCCGATCAACGGCAGCGGCCCGCGCTGTTTTGAATCGCCAGGCGCTCAATGTACATGATTGTGCGTGACCGGGCCGCGCAAGGCGCCCGAGCCCTGGCCGCTCTTGGAAATGGTTCGAGAATCTCGTTCAGACTCGTTCTTTCGGCTGATTTGATACAGCTTCACGTTCTCATCGGCCGCGCCCTCCTCCGGCTCGAGTTGCAAGGTCACGTGTCCAATTCTGAACCTGGAGCTGAGGAGCCGCTGAAGGTTTTCGAGAATTTCTTTGTGAGGCGCTTCCCGGACGATGTTCACGTGAGCCGACAGAGCGTCCATGCCGGAGTTTATCGTCCACACGTGCAAATCATGCACGTCCTTGACGCCCTTGACCTCGTGCATTGCATCGATCACTGCTCTCACGTTGATATGTGAGGGCGTGCCCTCCAGCAGCACGTTCACCGAATCCCGGATGAGCCGCCAAGAGCCGTAAACGATCAGCAACGCCATTCCAATGCTGATAATCGGGTCCGCGGCCGTCCAGCCCCACTTCAAGATCAACACGCCGGCCGCAATAGCCCCGACCGAGCCAAGCGCGTCCCCGATGACGTGCAAAAACACGCCGCGCATGTTCAGATTCTCTTCGGCCGCGGAATGAAGGATCAACGCGCTGGCGACGTTGATGATGAGACCGCCTATCGCTATCACGGTCATCTCGAGCCCGCGAACCGGCTCAGGCTGCTTGATTCGGCTGATTGCCTCGTAGCAGATCGCTATCGAGATCAGGATAAGAGCTCCACCGTTGGCCAACGCCGCTAGTATTTCCATCCGGTAATAGCCGTATGTCTTTTCGAGAGTGACCGGCCGAGCCGAAAACCACAAGGCGAGAATGGCTAGCACGAGGGCAGCCACGTCGGTGAGCATGTGACCCGCGTCCGAAAGAAGCGCCAGTGAGTTGGTGAGAAATCCACCGATAGCTTCAGCGAGCATGTAGAGAGCCGTCAGGGCCAGCACGAACCAAAGACGCCGTCTATTGCCCGCCGTCCCCCGATGATGGACATGTTCGCTCGCTTCGCTCATTGCGGATTCGCCCGCGTCATTTTATTCCAAGAAGCTCAACCTCGAAGATCAACGTTGCGTTTGGCGGGATCACGCCGCCGGCTCCCCTTGCTCCATAACCCAGTTCAGGCGGGATCGTGAGCCGGCGCTTGCCGCCGACCTTCATTGTCATCACGCCCTCATCCCATCCTTTGATCACGCGTCCGACCCCGATGATGAAGACGAACGGCTGGCCGCGGTCGAGCGAACTGTCGAACTTGGTCCCATCTGTAAGCGTCCCGGTGTAATGAACGTTGACCGACTGCCCGGGCTTCGGACTCTCGCCCGCGCCCACGACGCGATCGACATACTTCAAGCCCGAAGGCGTGGTGATTTCATTCTCCATCGATGATCCGCTCCTTTTGTCCGCGCTCGAGTCCTGGGGCGCCGGTATAGCCGTCAACTGGGAAGAGGCGACTTGCCACCGGCGCTTCTTCTTTACATAAACATCCGTATACCGGTATCGATTAATATACTCCTGCCCCTTCATCGGGCCGCTCTCATACCGGCCTTTCGTGATGACCCTGCCCGTCAGCACCGCAACGGAGCCATATACACGCACCTTGACGTCTTCAGTGGAAAGACTCCTTGCTCCGTCTTCAGGACGGGATTCCTTTATTCGAGCTATCTCTTGAGTCTTTGTCGCCACCTCGCCGTTGCCGTAGGTGATCGAGAAGTCGTCCGCTTCGATCCTCTCGATCGCCGCGGCGTCTCGATTGACGTAAGCGTCCAGCCATTCACGCTCGAGCTTCTTCAGAGCCTCCTCGGTGTTGACAACGGGCTTACCGCGGACTCCGCGGCGCGTCTGGCCCTCCGCAAAGCCCATCGTGGTCAAAAACAGGACTACTACCAGTATCGGTCTAATGATCATCCTGGTTCCTCGGGTCGAAAGAGTTGGCGGCGATTCAGATGGCATTGGTCGGTTACTGGTGCGAGCATTCGCACAGTGTATATGCGTGTTGGGATCGCGGCAAGCGAGCGCGCGGCAAGTGTAGCGGATTCAAATGATCAATTCGCCGGGTGGTGCTCGGCGTAAATAAGCCATCAGCCACAAAGATGCATAAAGATCACAAGTAAAGAACAGCGGGAGGGCCAACAGTGATGCGCTGGGATGTCTTCTCATCTCCGCGACTTTTGAGCCTTTTTGTGGCTGGGAAACTTTCGCCACGCTTCGCTGGCCGGTTAGCAGTGAATAACCGCACTGAGGGCGTTAAACAACTCACTTCAACGCTTCGTTCAGGGAGCCCATTCGATACCCCTCGAGATCGATGGTCACGTAACGAAAGCCAATCGTCTTCAGCGCACGAGAAATCCGACTTGCGGCTTCGGGAGCCAAAGCGCGCGCCAACTCATCGGCTCCTATTTCAATTCGAGCGACGTCGTCATGATGGCGGACGCGGACCTGTCTGAATCCGAGGTCTTTGAGGGCGTTCTCCGCCCTGTCGACCATCGATAGCTTTTCTATCGTTACGGGTTGCCCGTAAGGAATTCGAGAGGAGAGACACGCCGACGCCGGCTCGTCCCAGGTCGGAAGGCCCGCGCGCCGTGACAGCTCGCGAATCTCGGCCTTGCTCATCCCGCACTCCGCTAACGGCGACCGCACGCCGCGTTCGCGAGCAGCCTGCCGGCCGGGCCGGTAATCGCCGGAGTCGCCGGCGTTCGCGCCATCGCAAATAACGGCGAAGCCGCGATCGCTGGCGATCCGGCTCAGCTTCGAGTACAACTCGGTTTTGCAAAAGTAGCAGCGGTTTGGAGGATTGCTCGTGTAGTTCGAGTCTTGAAACTCCTCAGTGAAAACGATCTCGTGTTTGATCCCGAAGCTCGCGACAAGCTTATCCGCAAGATCACGTTGAAACGACGGGTACGAAGCGCTGTCTCCAGTTACAGCGAGCGCCCTAACTCCAAGCTCGGCGTTGGCTACGTAAGCGAGGTAGGCGCTGTCGGCTCCGCCGGAAAACGCGACGATGACGGAGTCGAAGCTGGAAATCAATTTCCGCAGCCGGCGCTCCTTCGATTCAGCATCATCGGAGATAATGGCTTTCATAAAATGCCTTGAGTAGCGACCTACGGATTCTCCCGTTTCACCCTGATGTACCGCCCCGGCTCACGCTCTGGTTTCAGCCTCGACGTAGCCCAGCGAACTCTGTTCCCGGCTTTCCTTACGGCGGAGCCGCTACGCTGGAGACGGTATGCTTCTTGTTCTTCGTCCGCACTATAACATGCCGCAGTTCGAGACTGAATTCCCGGTGGGCGATTATTCCCTCCCCTTTCACCCGTCCCTATCACCTGTTCCCTGTCCCCTCCCCCTGTCCTCTCTTCCCTATCCCCTTCCCCTGCCCGTTTCCCAGTAGTACAATTGCGAACTGACGTTGATGAGCGGAAGCGCGAAGCATCCGTCAGTTCAGAGGTTTTGAGGGAGATGATCTCAATCAACCAAAGAGTCGCTCTAGGACTCATGCTCTCCGCATGTTTGGCGGGCGGATCGGCTCGAGCGCAAAGCAAGTACTCTCGCAAATCCTCCGGCAAGACCTACACCAAGACACAAAGCAGCAAGAACGAGAAAGACGAGTTGGCGGAGAAGCTCTCGAGCGCCCGGGCCGATCTCGTTGACGCGACCAAGGATTACAAAGCCAGTCTCGAGAAGCTGATTCCACTTTACGACGCCGACGTCAAGAAAGCGGCCGATCTCCTCGATAAGAGAAAGCAGTTGTTGC
Source organism: Blastocatellia bacterium (assembly GCA_023265195.1). Lineage (GTDB taxonomy): Bacteria > Acidobacteriota > Blastocatellia > UBA7656 > UBA7656 > QHVH01. The sequence goes on from JAHFUG010000278.1 coordinate 7,748, forward strand.
CGCTCGGCGCAATCTCCAAGAGAGAACTGGAAGACACCGAGCGCGCTCTGACGAACGCGCGGCTCAAGGTGGACGAAATCCGGAGGCAGTTATCGCAGGCGGACGATGTAGTCGCGGAGGCGGACGCGGCCGACCGGCTTGCAAGAGAACAGCAAATGGCCGCCGGAGCCTATTACACGACGGCAGGACTGATTCGCTTCAATGGAACCGGCGAGTGGGCGCTTTCGTTAGCAACCAAGGTCGAAACGTTCTTCTCGGCAAAATTTAGTCATGCGCTGCCGGTGAGCGCATTTGGCCAAACAGCGGTTCACAACAGACTCGGCTTCGACCACCACAACGCCATCGACGTGGCGGTCCATCCGGACAGTGTTGAGGGTCAAGGCTTGATGTCTTTTCTAAGGGCGGCCGGCATTCCCTTCATCGCGTTCCGGACGGCCGTGGCCGGTTCGGCGACCGGCGCTCATATTCACATCGGACAGCCTTCTCATCGAATTCCGCCGGCGAATCAATAGCAGGAATATGGCTGGCCGCTGACTTCTTTCGCGCGACCATTAGGCGTCAACCATTGATCTGATTCTTACGCCATAATATCCAGAGCATATCTCAAAGCTCGGTTCATTTCCTTTAGCTTGTCTGGAGATAGCGTCCCAACAAACCGCGCAAGCTTTTTCTTGAAAATGAGAGTGAGGAAATCGCATCTACAAGAGGAATCTTTGGGCGACCCATCTTCCGGGCCGAGGACCACTCACTGCGAAGTCCCAGGAAATTCACTGTAAACCGGGGCGCCAACCACGCCCAGCACATGAATCTTCGGCCCGATAGGCTGAAAACTGTAAGCCGTTCTTTCCCGGTCCAGCCCAGCGGTATTAAATTGTTTCGACCGCCCCCCTGTGATATCCTCACGGACGATTCGGATGGCCATTACTTCAAACACGACCGTTGGCGCCGAATGGATTGTTGACGCGGAAGGCTGTCAGCCGGATCTCCTTCGCGACGCGCGAGTCGTTCGCGGCGTATGCGACAAAATCATCAGCGATCTGTCTCTTCAAGTCCTGACGCCTGAATTGTGGCACGAGTTTCCACCGCCAGGCGGAGTCACGGGACTCTTCCTCTTAACCGAATCACATCTCGCATGCCATACCTATCCTGAAAACGGCGTCGCTACGTTCAACCTGTACTGCTGCCGGTCCCGGCCCGAATGGAATTGGGCCGAGCAATTGACCAGAACGCTCGGAGCCCGCCACGTTAACGTAATGCGCGCGGAGCGAGGCGCCGGCGCATCGAAGGCCGCGGATCAGTTTATTCGAATGCACGGAGGAGGCGACAGGTGAGCGACTTTCAAACTCCGTGTCCTTCTTGCGGCGCGGCCGTAATTTTCCGCATCGGCTCATCCATAGTCACCGTCTGCGAGTTCTGCAAATCGGTAGTCGCCCGCGGCGATAAGAAAATTGAAGACCTGGGCAAGGTCGCCGATATAGTCGAGACCGGCTCGCCGCTGGACATCGGGCTCAAGGGCGTATATCACGGCGTGCCGTTCGAGTTGACCGGGCGCGCCCAGCTTGGTCACGAGGCGGGCGGCGTTTGGGATGAGTGGTACGCCGCGTTCGCTGATGGCCGATGGGGCTGGCTGGCGGAAGCGCAAGGAAAGTTCTATCTCACCTTTCAGCACCAACTGCCGCAGCAGGCTCTGATCCCTCGGCTGGAAATGCTCGTCCTCGGTCAACCGGTCCCGGCGGCGTCATCCACGGTGCAACTCGTTGTGGCCGAGACCGGCGAGGCGGAGGCGCTGGGAGCGAAGGGCGAGATTCCATACAAGCTGACGCCGGGCGAAACTTATTACTACGCCGATCTGTCGGGTCCTCACGGCGAGTTCGCAACGCTCGATTACAGCGAAGAACAGCCGCTGTTCTTCATCGGCCGAGAGGTGACGCTTCAGGACCTGGGCGTAGCCGATTCGAAGGGACCCGAACGCGAAGCAAGGCGCGTGGCCGGACTGCGGTTGTCGTGCCCGCAGTGCGCGGGGCCCCTCGAGTTGCGGGCTCCGGACAAAACCGAACGCGTGACCTGTCCGAATTGCGGATCGCTGCTGGATGTCATCGGGAACAAGCTCGAATTCCTGCGGGCTCTCGATCTGAAGGTGAAGCCGATCTTACCGCTCGGCGCCGTCGGAGAGCTGAACGGCGTGAGGTTCATGGTCATAGGCTTCGTTCTGCGCAGCGTCACCATAGACAAGAAGTACTACTGGGAAGAGTATCTGCTGTACGAGCCGCGAACCGGATTTCGATGGCTGGTTCGAAGCGACGATCACTGGAACTTCGTTCAAACCGTCTCGCCCGGCCAGGTGACAATGCTTGGGGCCGCGGCGGTGTTCAACAACGTGCGGTTCAGGTTGTTTCAAGACGCCGTCGCTCACGTAGAGAACGTGCAGGGCGAGTTCTACTGGAAGGTGGAGGTCGGCGAAGCCGTTCACGCTCAGGATTACGTTCATCCTCCTTATATGCTGTCCAAGGAGGCGAGTATTTCAGGCGG
>JAHFUG010000630.1 GCA_023265195.1 Blastocatellia bacterium
GACCAGTCTTGTTGTTGGAACGGATCTCGATCTTGACGGAATGAAGAGGCATGGAACAATCGAGAATGTGCTCTATTCGAATCTCGAGTCCTTGCCTCTTTCAAGCGAGAGTTTCGATCTGGTGACGTCGAACATGGTGGTGGAGCATCTGGCGAATCCCGAGGCGGTGTTCCGGGAATTCCACCGCGTGCTCAAGCCGGGCGGACGCGTGATGATTCACACCCCCAACGCTTTCGGCTATACGACTATCGCGGCGCGAATGCTGCCTCAACGCCTGAGGGTAAAGCTTGCCGGGATACTTGAAGGAAGGCCGGCGCAGGATGTTTTTCCCGCGCACTACCGGGCCAACACGCCCGCGAAGCTCGACTCGTTGTTGACCGCGGCCGGGTTTCGAAAAGAGACGCTGCGTTGCATAGGATCATCGTGCGCGCTGTACTTCTCGCGGTTTCTGGTTTCGATCGAGCTGGCGTACGTGCGGCTGACGCTGCTCCCGGCGTTCAAGAAGCTCAGGACCAATCTGCTCTTCGTCTATACAAAGAGATGACATCGAGTCTCCACGGATCGTCGATTAAGGACGCGGCGCGAGTTCTATTCTTCGCGCCGGCTGAGTGCCTGCCCGCGAACACCGGCGGCAGGCTGCGAAACTATCATCTCGCGAAAGCGCTCGCGTCCAATGCTCGAGTCACCTATCTGTCCTTTTCAGATGACGCCGATCAGGCTTCGGCGATGCAGGGTCTCGCCGGCGTGTGCGAACGCGTGATCGCGGTTCCGCGCGCGCAAAGCTACGGCTTGACGAATCTTATTCGCGGCGTCGTTGGGCGCCGGCCCATCACGGTGCTCAACTACACGACCCCTGAGATGGCCGAGACGCTGCAGCGCGTGTTGGATGAAGTGGATTTCGACGCGGTTCAAGTCGAGAGCCTGCTGCTAACAGCGTATCTTCCCGTGATTCGATCCGCGCGGAGCCGTCCGCTTGTTCTCTGCGACTGGCACAACATCGATTCCGAAGTGCTGGAGCGATACAGCCGCCGCGCTCCATCGCTCGCCCGGTCTCTGTATGCGCGCGCAACCGTCTCGCGGCTGAAGCGGCTCGAGCGGAGAGCGATGCTCGAGTTCGACGCCCATTTCACGGTGAGTGAGCGCGACCGGGCGAGCCTGTTGGAGATCGCTCCCGCCGCGCGCGTTTTTGTCGCACACAATGGCGTGGATTCGGAGTATTACGCCGACGACTCTTGCGGCCGCTCCTACGAAGTATGGAGCGACGGCGCCTTTGCAATGGCGGGAAATCCGCCGCGAAGGAACAGGGTGCTGTTCGCGGGTTCGATGGATTATTTCGCGAACGTAGACGCCGTCGCGTGGTTCGCAAAAGAGGTTTGGCCCGATGTGCGCGAGCAGCGCCCTGACCTCGTATTCACGATCGCCGGACGGAATCCCTCGGAAGAAGTCAACGCGCTAAGCCGAGTGCCCGGGGTCGAGGTGACCGGGACCGTGGATGACATGCGGCCGTACTATCGAGAGGCGGTTGCGGCGGTGGTTCCGTTGCGAATCGGTGGAGGGTCCAGGCTGAAGATTCTAGAGGCGATGGCGGCGGGTGTCCCGGTTATCTCCACCGCCCTCGGAGCCGAAGGACTTGAAATCACGGATCGCGAGAACATCCTTTTAGCCGATTCGTCAAAGCAAATCAGCCACGCACTGACGGAGATCACACAGGATACAGAGCTTGGGCCGCGGCTGATCGCCTCGGCTCGTAGACTTATCTCCGCGCGCTACGATTGGTCGGTCGTCGCTGAACGCTTGATCGACGCATATCGCTCGCTGATTAACGATTGCGGCGCTGAGAGGGAAGCATTCGCCAAGGTGAGCGCATGAAAATCCTGGTGCTTGACGGCAATGAGAATCAGGCCGTGGCCTGCGTGAGATCTCTCGCCAGAGCCGGTCACACGGTTTTGGCCGGCGCCGATTCGTCGTGGTCCAAAGCAGGCTGGTCCAGACACTGCAGCGGCATGTTCCAGTATCCCGGACCTCAATCTGACAGCGATGCGTTCGTCGCCCGCATAGTGGAAGAGGTTCGGCGGGATGCAGATACGCTCGTGCTGCCGATGACCGAGCGCTCGACGCTGCCTCTGTCCCAGAATCGCGATCTCATCCACGCCGCCGGAGGAAAACTGGTTCTCCCGGCGCACGAAATCGTTCTTCGCGCTTTCGACAAACAGCGCACAACAGCGATTGCGCGATCGCTTGGCGTCGCTGTTCCGGCCACAACGATCATAAGTAATTCCGAACAAGCGGACGCGGTCAAGCAAACGCTGCCCTATCCCGTCGTGCTGAAGCCTAGAACGTCGGAGGTCTTTGTCGAAGGACAATTCAAGGCGACTGGTCGGCCGCTCTACGCCAAAAACGAGCGCGAATTTATTGCTGCTTACAACGTGATCAGTCAGCGCAGCCCGTCGATCCTGGCTCAGGAGTTCATTGAGGGGACCGGGACCGGTTACTTTGCGTTGATGCGAGATGGAGAAATTCGCGCCGAGTTCGCGCACAAGCGAATACGCGACGTGCACCCAACAGGGTCGGGGAGCGCGGTTCGGGTCAGCGTGGCTCCAGACGAGACGATTCGAGAAGCCGCGCTCGCGATCCTCAATGAATTGAAGTGGCATGGCGTCGCAATGGTTGAATTCCGAGTGAGACCCGATGGCAGGCCAGTGTTTATAGAGGTCAACGGCCGCTTCTGGACCTCGCTGCCGCTTGCGGTGTACGCAGGAGTGGACTTTCCGAAGCTATTGGCGGAGATGGCCGAGCACGGCGACGTTAAGGCTCCAGCCGGTTACAAGGAACACGTCCGGTGCCGGTGGTTACTAGGCGACTTTCGCCATTTGGTCGAGGTGATGAAAGGCGCGCCTTCCGGATACCCAGGCCGGTTTCCCAGCCGGCTAACGACGCTGGCGGAATTCCTGACTCCGGTGAGGGGCACGTTCCACGACAATTTCATTCTGAGCGATCCTCTTCCGGAAGCCGGAGATTGGCTCGATTTCATTTTTCGAAAGGCGCCGGCCCGGCTAAGAAGGCGATCGGCGATCGAGAGACTGGATGTTGAAGGGCGCTACTCACATTCATAGCACGTACAGCGACGGCGAGTTCACTCTAGCCGAGTTGAGGGAACTGTACACGGCTCTGGGTTGTAGCTTTGTCTTCATGAGCGATCACGCCGAAGCCTTCAATAAGGAGAAGCTCGAAAGATATGTGAATGAATGCAAGGCGCTCTCTGACGAAACGTTTTG
>JAHFUG010000631.1 GCA_023265195.1 Blastocatellia bacterium
ACGGAAACGTCACGACCATCTGTGGCGACGCTTCATCCGTTGTTAGACAGTTTGCTTCCAAGGGAGCAAAGTTCGAGTTCGTGTTCGTAGATCATTCACATTCTTACGAAGCCGTCTACGGCGTCTGCCGGGAGGTTGGAGCCGTTATGGCGAACGGCGGGTTTTGCCTTTTTCATGATTTCAACGATCACAGGAACAGGGAGGCCGACGACGCGGAGTATGGCGTCTATCAAGCCGTCGTCGAGGGATTGGATTCGCGTGAGTTCGAGTTCTATGGGGTATACGGCTGCGCCGCATTGTATAGGTTCATCGCCGGCTAGCCGGCATTCCCGTTGGGTAAGGACAGTCGAATCGAGGTTTCGGACGTAGGAATGAGCACTTTGCTGAACCCATTCGATCATCCGATTTGTTTCTCCACACCGGTGCGTTTGGTGCAATCGGCTTGGCGCCAGCATGTCCCGTTTGCGATGTTCCTGGTGGACGTCCTAAAGCCCGAGATCATCGTGGAGATCGGAACCCACTACGGCGGATCTTACTGCGCCTTTTGTCAGGCCGTAAAGCAATTGAACCTCGATACGCGGTGTTACGCCATTGACACGTGGCAGGGAGATCCACATTCCGGCTTCTACGGGCCGGAGGTTTTAGCTGAACTCCGCGATTATCATGACCTCTTGTACGGAGGCTTTTCGCGCCTGATCCAAAGCTCCTTCGATGAAGCCTTGCGCCATTTCGGCGACGGGACGATTGGTTTGCTTCACATCGATGCGTATCACACGTACGAAGCAGTAAAGCGGGACTTCGAATCGTGGCTTCCGAAGATGGAATCCGCCGGGGTGATTCTATTCCACGACATCAACGTGCGGGAACGCGACTTTGGCGTGAGACGGTTCTGGGACGAGATAAAACCGCATTACCGGCATTTCGAGTTTGTTCACGGACATGGATTGGGCGTTTTGGCGGTTGGCGAGACAAAGTCGCCCGTGTTTCGAGAACTCCTCGATGCTACGGGCGAGGGCGCCGCCATTATTCGTGATTTCTTTTTTCAACTTGGGAACAGACTTGATCTCAAGTTCGAGATGGACGCAAGCGCAAAGACAGTCGTCCTCCTTGAAGGCGAGTCGGAGCAGTATCGGCGAGAGATCGGGGAACGCGAAGAATCGCTGCGGTCAATATCGGCGGCGTTGGCGGAAAAGGAGGCCGCTATCAGATCGCTTAAAGCCCAAATGGCCGAGAAAGACCGCGCACTTCACAAACTCAAATCTCCATTGACCGAGAAGACCCCGGGCATTCAAGGGTTCAGGTCTCAGTTGGCCGAAAAAGACCGCGCCATTCAAAAGATCAAGTCTCAGTTGGCGGAGAAAGAGCAAGCCTCGCAACTGCTCTCAAAAGAACTTCGCGACAAAGAATCACAGCTTGCGAGAATAGACGGTTCTATCGGCTGGTGGCTGTTGGATGTTTATGGGAGGCGAATCAAGTACCCTTTCCTGATGCCGCTATACCGGCTCTACGGGCGGTTAAAGTATCCTTACCTTCTGCCGATCTACAGGCGGCTGGGGCTCCTGCCGTCCGACGCCGCGAGAGCGTCAGGGAACGGCGATGCAAGAATTGTCCAGGCTCAGCCACGCGACATCGCGCCCCCTCAAGGCTCGATGATAACGGTGAGTCCCGTCGAGCCCACGCCATCCTTGGAACCGCATCGCGGGGCCGCGAAGGTGATCGTCTGCGTTCACAACGCTCTCGAAGACGTTAAGTTATGTCTCGAATCCGTCGTTCATTGCACCAGTATGCCGTACTCTTTAATCCTGGTGGACGACGGCAGCAACCAGGAAACTCGTGAATATCTCGAGGCCTTTTCTAATGCCCACAAAGCGGCGTTGATCAGGAACGAACAAGCTCGAGGTTACACCTTCGCCGCCAATCAAGGCCTCAGGCAGTCACGTGGGGATTACTCGGTCCTCCTTAACAGCGACACGGTGGTTACAATTGAATGGCTGGATAGACTGATCGCCTGCGCCGAATCCGATCCGCGCATAGGGTTGGTTGGTCCGGTTTCAAACGCCGCCACGTGGCAGTCAATACCGGAGATTATCAGCAACGGGGTGTTTGCGGAGAATAAGCTCCCCGAAGGCTTAACCGTCGCTGATATGGGAAGGCTTGTGACCCGGTATTCCGCCCGGTTGTACCCCCGCATTCCCTTCATAAACGGCTTTTGCTTCATGATCAAACGGCGCGTAATCGAAGAAGTTGGTTATTTCGATGAAGATACATTCGGGAGAGGGTATGGCGAAGAGAACGATTATTCGCTGCGGGTTCACAAGAAGGGTTGGCGCTCCGCTATCGCGGATGACGCTTACGTATACCATGCTCAATCTCGCAGCTACACCCATGAACGTAGAAAAGAACTGACCGAGAGCGCCGGGGCCGCATTGGCTGCAAAGCACGGAACGCAAGTAATCAATGAGGGGGTAGCGGTCTGTCAGTTCGATAGGGTCCTTGAAGGAGTAAGAGCGCGCAGTGGCGTCATGGCGTCGCGGCAACAGTTCATCGAACAGGGGAAGGCGCGCTGGGAAGGAAAACGCGTTCTGTTTGTCCTTCCGATAGCGGCGTTTTCCGGAGGTTGCAACGTCGTTCTCGAGGAAGCAGAAGCGATGCGGCGAATGGGAGTCGACGTGCGCGTCGCGAACTTGAGCTCTTATCGAAAGGGATTCGACGAGTCATATCCTGATAACACGCTGCCTGTCATCTGGGCTAGAAGTCCTGATGAGGTTCCCGATCTGCTTCCAGCCTACGACGCCGTAATCGCTACGTGGTGCGCGTCGGTGAGTTGGCTGTCGTTCCCCAAGGCGGCCGCCCATCGACCCGTGAGAGGCTACTACGTCCAGAGCTTTGAGCCCTACTTGTTCCCGGAAGGCTCGCAAGAATTCAAGATGGCCTGGGATTCATACACCCGGTATCCAGATCTCGTCCGGGTTACCAAGACCGAATGGAATCGAGCCGTCGTAGGTGAAGAGATCGGAGTGGACTGCACCGTAATAGGGCCGAGCGTGAATATAGACCTGTTCCGGCCGCGTCGCCGGCAGGGCCCCGATTGGCCGCGGCGGCCATTGCGCATCGCGGCGATGATTCGCCCAAGCGCTCCCTGCCGCGCCCCTGAGTTGACATTGGAAGTCTTGAGGACGCTCAATCGCCAGCATGGAGATGCTATAGAGATGTATCTCTTCGGGTGCGCCAAGAACGAACTGGAGAGCCTTGCGGCGCCACTCGATTTCT
>JAHFUG010000632.1 GCA_023265195.1 Blastocatellia bacterium
CAACTCAACCGTTAGGTAGACGTGAGATGGAGAGTTGTGGCTACTCTGATTCAAATCTGGTGAAATCCGTCCAATTGGGGCGCTGGAGGCTGGGCGCCCAGCGAAGGAGGAGAAACGCGATGTATCGAAAGATAGGCGCCATGTTCGTGTTTATCGTGATCCTGAGCGCCGCAGCAGTCTTTGGGCAGACGAAGACTGGGCAGGCGGCGAAGAAGACGGAGCCGCAACAAGCACCCAGCATTCATGTCATCCAGGGTGTGCTGGTGGACAAGGCCGGTGCGCCGATGGCTGGGATCAGGGTGTACATGTTCCGGCTGACGCAGGACAACGGGCCGGCCACCCTTCCCGGTGGGGTGCAAGCGATTCGGAATTCGGTGAGTTTGTCCTACAAGCTGGACAATGACCGGAAGATTGTGAACCCCAGCGCGGAAACGGACGTGATGGGACGATTCGTGATCAAGGCGGATATCGGATTCCTGAGGAAGTGGCAGATCCCGACGGAATCGCTGGTGGCGGGCACGGTGGAGAATGAAAGCGCAAGAATGCTGGTAAGAGCGGATGGGTCGCCGGCCTCATTTTCCTTGCTGGCAAAGACGACGATTGACCTGGGGACAGTGCAACCTGAAGCGAAGCGGTGAAAGTCTGGACTTGTCGGGTCATCTTCGCGCCGTCTTTCGTGCGTGCTTCGGCACTTCTAACTCGGGCGTGCAGCGGAGCGCGCGAGCGAGTGTTCACGGTGATTCGAATGCCAACGTCGCGCGCCCGCTGACGCCTCACGTTAAACTAAACCGCTTCGCGGTGGTGTGATCCTTCCTCAAGACGAAGGAGACATCAGGAGGGGTCAGGCTTGAATTCCTTGACATGTTATCCTTCCCAGCAATAGCATCTGCTCCATTATGCCTCGAAAGCCGCGTATCGAAATCGGGGGAGGGCTCTATCACGTCATTGATCGAGGGAATGCTCGCCGAAAGACATTCCGCTCTCACGACGACTACGTCAGGTTCACCAGCATTCTTCAACAGCAGAAATCGAAGCTGCCCTTCTACCTCTACGCCTCCCTGTAAGCCGCCGTTGGCCGGAGCCGGTGGTGGGGTGACCGGCCGGCGCCGAGCAGTTCTCGGGCTCTGGCCTCAGCCCGCACGAATAGATCGTCGTCAGGCATACTCGATATCGCGGCAGCCTGATCAGAGATAGGATCTTTAGAACTTCTTCGATGCTCAGGACGGCCGGCAGCTTCTTCTCCCGCGGTGGTCTGATCAGGTTGAACGTTGTCCCTTGCACGCCAAGAGTCCGCTCGAAGAAGAAGTTGATCCCACACAAAGCGGTGGTTGTTGTTGGCCGCGAGTACTTCTTGACATTCTTGATGCAGAGAAATACTGTCGGAGTTCTTCCTCGCTGATGAGGTCAGGAGACTTGTGATAGTGTTGGGCGAGTTGGCGTACTGCTCAGAAGTAGGCTTCCTGCGTCCGCTCAGACATGCCCCGGAGTTGAAGAGTCTCGATCATTCTCTTTTGCAAGTCGGTCATTGTGTTTTATGATTGCCGGCTCGCACAGGCCGAAAACCAAACGCTCCCCGATGATCGTGTACTTCCGCAATCCTGATGCGGATAAGGTTCGGCGGTCCGCGTTCGCAGCCGTTCTAACGACTTATCTCGGGTTCGAAGGCGATGTTGGGTATGAAAATTATGTGTCGAGGCTGCACCAGAAGACGATAGAAGTGCTGGGCATGGAAGTCTCACTGCCGGAGGTTGAAAAGCCAACTCCGATGCGCACGATAGAGACTTACGCAAAGGTTCTTCGGCAGCGTGACTGACAGCCTATGCAGAAGGGCCGTCCAACTCCAGTTTGCAGATGACGTGGCCCTCGCTCACGCCCGGGACCACGCAGCTGAAACCCAGGCCGTTCAGCCTTCGTAAGCGTAACGCCAATGGTTTGAGCCTTGTGCTAGAATCAGCAAGTCGGTCATATGAGGAGTTGGAGAGATTATGGCAAAGAGGCTGAAGGACATCAAAACGATCAAGATCGAGCGCCCGGCGCGGGCCAAGCTATCCGCAGAAGAATCTCTTAAACGAACCCAGGAATTCGACAAGCGAAGGGAGAAGTTCATTGCCTCTATACGAAAAGGCAAGGGTTGAAGCCTATCTCCCTGATTTGCCCAAGTCGGCGTATCAGGATCTGCTTGCATCTCTCGATCAAGAGTTCACCTATACCTTTGGAGGGTGCACCATCGTTCGGGGACTTGATGGGAGCTATCTCTCCAGAGCAGGTGAAAAGTTGCAAGACCGAATCACCCTCATCTATACCGATACTCCTTATGTGTTCAAGGATAACTTCGAGATCATATCCAGGTATGCGGACAAACTTCGAGACGCCGCCGTTCGCGCATTAGAAGAAGAAGCGATATTGGTCGTCGTGCTCTCGGTGTATCACTCTATTTGAAGGCCGCGATTCTGGCTGACAAGGCCGGCTGAACTCTCGATGCGGAGCGCGCAACCACAACGCTCGCATGAAACCCGATGCTACGCGCGCGCCCGCTGATCGTATCGTTGGGCGTACTAGTGGAGCGGCATTGTGGCGATAGTCTTCGAACTCTGGGCTGAGACACGGGACGAGGAATCCCTCGATGCGGTTGCGTATCACTTCTCGGACCTCACATTCCGGTTGCATACTGGCGCCACGATCCGGTGGCAGGCGAACAGGGTGGGAGCGCCGCACTATCCCCCCGCCGTAGTTGTGGGCACCAGAGATCTGAGCTCCTCAGGTGTGCGGTCCGTCAAGGATGCGCTTGAGTGCACGGAAGCCGGACTACATCTCTACTCGCACCTCAAGATGGCACCGGCGTTCACCTACGCCCGAGTCGACTGGGATCCGGAGTGCGTTCCTCTGTGTGAGCTGCAGGATTACCTGGATCATTATCCAGACGGCAGTTGCAGCCTCCCGCTCTCCTGCGTCCTCGCCGACGATGTGTATCGCGGACTCGGCTCGCCCAAGCACTTTGAGCCATTCCGGGACGGGTACGTCTGGCACCGATACCGAGGCGAGACCTATCGTCCGCTGTACAGCAATGATCAGAGCGATCTCAACGCGATCTGCCGCGAGCTCTTCCCGGAGTACTTCAGGTATTGAGTGGCCATTGCAAGGTACACCGAACTCGCGGTTGCAGCGGAGCCGCTTTCGCATGGACAACACAGTGGCCGAAGCGTAAGAACTATCCAGTCCCGGGCGACCGGTCCGTTGGCCGGTTTTGACCCGACCACCATTGGCCGCTT
>JAHFUG010000279.1 GCA_023265195.1 Blastocatellia bacterium
TTGTGGAGACGGATGAGGGAGCGGCTGGAGCGATCGAGTACAACTCGGATTTATACGTCGAGGCGACGATAGAGCTAATGGCGGGGCGATACGAGAGGTTGCTCGCGGCGATTGCTGGTGATCCCGACTGGCGCATAGCGGAACTGCCATTGATGAGCGAAGCTGAACGGCTCGAACTTATTGGTGGTTGGAAAGGCGCTGAATTGCCTCTTGAAAGCGATTTGACGGTAGGCCGGATTCTTGCGGGGCATGCGGAACGAACGCCGGGCGCCCTGGCTGTTGTGAGTGAAACCGGGGAGGTGAACTACCGGGACTTGTATCGCCGGGTGAAGCAATTTGCGCGCTGGCTTAATGGGTTAGCCGTTGAAGGAGAGTTGATTGTCGTGTGCATGGAGCGGTCTGAAAAAGTAATCGTAGCCTTGTTCGCGGTAATGGAGGCTGGAGGTGTTTGTGTTCCGGTGGATCCGAACGAGACAACTAGACGGATGGCCGCAATCATAGAAGATGCGAAACCGGCGGTGATTATAACCGACGAAAGGACACTGCATCGGCTGCCCCGCACCTCAGCCGCGATAATAAGCTTCGATCGGGCTTCGGCGGATTTCGAGGACACGAATCCTGAAGACCTGGAAACGAGAATCAGGCCCGATAACGTGGCGATGGTAGTCTACCAATCTGGGCCGGAAGGAAAGCCGATAGGGGTGATGCTGAGGCATTCGGCCTTGCGCCGGATGGGCGTGGAGCCGGAGTTGGAGATGAGCAGTTCCGACAGGATCGCATACCGCTCGAGCTTCTTTGAGGAGGGAGTCGGCTTCGAGATATTAGCGGCGATTATAGCCGGGGCGCGCATCGTCTGTTTCCCAGCCGAATCACTCCGGCCTCGAAGAATGGCCGAGTTGATTCGAAAGTTTGGGGTCACGGTATTCACGGGATCGACCGCAACCTTAGAGCACCTGATAAGGGAGTTCCCAACGACCTTCAGGACCGTGAGATTGCTTCTATCCAACGAACGGCCGAGCAGTGCTGCGCTGGCGCGGCTGCGAGAAGCAGTTAAGCCCGCCTTATTGAAGCAGACCTGGGGCTTTTTTGAAGCTCCGGAAGCAGGCGGGCGCTACACGATTCAATCGTTCGCCGAAATGCAGGGCGGCGCCAACGCAAGTGTGATAGGGCGTCCGGCTGCTGGAGTCACGCTCCATTTACTCGACGACGACCTGGAGCCGGTCCCCAGCGGGATTCCCGGCGAAATCTACTTAGGTGGAGAAATCGCCGGCGGGTACTTGGGCCGGCAAGAAATGACCGCGGCTTCGTTTGTTCCGGATCGCTTTTCAGGACGTGAAGGCGCGCGCCTGTATAGGACTGGCGATTTGGCGCGGTGGCTTGCCGATGGAAGCCTCGAGAACCGCGGCCGCCGCGATGGTAGAATACAGATGCTCGGGTGTCGAGTCGAGCGTGCGGAGATCGAGAAGGCTCTCACTGAGCATGCGGCGCTGCGGGAGGCCGCCGTCGTCGTTTCCGAACAAGGCCGAGATCGCTTGCTCACCGCCTTTATTGTCTCCGCTGACGGGGAGTGTCCATCAAATGACGCGCTTCGGACTTTTCTCAAAGAACGCGTGTGGGAGCATGTGATTCCGAGCAATTTCATTCAGGTGGCTTCGTTGCCTCGCACGGCTCACGGTGAAATCGACTATCGCTCTCTTCGAAACAACGCGGCTTCGGGAGCATCAGGAGGTATCGCCTGGTCATTTGTTGCGCCTGGAAACGAGGTTGAGGAAAATCTGGCTCGCATCTGGATGGAGACGTTCCGGATTCCGCGAGTGGGCGTCCACGATAATTTCTTCCGGCTCGGAGGACACTCGCTGCTCGCTACGCAGGCGGTCGCGCGCGTTAGCGCCGAGTTCCAGATTGATTTATCGCTGCGCCAACTTTTCCAAGCTCCGACGATTGCCGAGATGGCCCGCGTCATTGCAAGCATGCGAGATGCGGGAGGGAGAACGCGCCCGGTAAGAGATCCGCACTCATCCGTCGTGGTCCAAATCCAGGCAGGAAATAAAGGACTGCCATTGTTCTGTGCTCACCCGGCCGGCGGACAGGTGATGGACTACCAGGCGTTGGTGTCAGCTATCGATCCGGAGCGTTCGGCGTATGGCCTTCAGTCACGCGCTCTCGACGACTCGGCGCTTGAACACCGAAGCATCGAGGAGATGGCGGCTGATTACGCTGCCGCGATTCGCGGCGTACAGCCTAATGGTCCGTATTGCCTTCTAGGATGGTCAATGGGAGGCGTGCTGGCGCTGGCCATCGCTCGTTTGCTTGAAGAGCAAGGCGAGTCCGCCGCTTTTGTTGGGCTGATCGACTCGTACTTGTTGAACGAACCGCCGGCTGGATACGTCCGCGATCCATTCGAAGAGATCGCGCTTCTATTCGGCGGCATCCTGGATGAGGCGTTCGGCAAGCTGGACCAATCTGGGCAAGCCAATATTCTTGACAGACTGTCGACGCTGAGTCTCGACGACAGAATTCGCGAAGTCATCACTTTGGGGCAGGACCGCGGTTTGCTTCCGGAAGAGCTTTCGATTCAGCCGTTCATCGAGCAGCTCAAGCTCATCGATACGCACGAGAGATTGCTGCGTGACCACCGGGCGCGAACCGTCAACGCCCCGTTATCTCTGTGGTGGGCGCGAGAGCGCGGCGAAGGCTCGATACCGCGGACGGATTGGGAGGCATATTCAACAACCGGAGCTCAATCCGAAGTGACGGATGGAAATCACTTCACCTGTCTTCGTCCTCCAAATCTCAATGGTCTCGCGAACCGAGTTCGACAACGGCTCGCGCAGGCCGATGCCGATCACCGGTAAGATTCAAAAAGCCGCGCACGATTGATATGACCGCATACGGGCGATGCCGCGAGGACTCTAAAGAATATGGAACCGCAATGCGAAACACCGATCAAGATCATTGATTCCCACTGTCACATAGCGTCGGACGAGCACATTCCGCAATCTTTTGTACAAGGCGCCATTGCAAACATGATCGCGGCGCTCACCGCGCAAGGGGTCAATATGAATCCCAAGCGGCTGGTTCAGATGTTTCACCAGAAAATGCAGGATCCGCTCTGCGACGCGCTCGTGGCTGAAATGGCCGAGGCCGGCATTTCCAAGAGCATTCTTCTCGCGCCCGATTTCACCTGCGCGCTGAAGGACTGCAAGCTCACGATCGCCGAATCATTCGCGAAGCATGTGGAGGTGCTTGCCCGGCACCCTGGAAAATTCGAGGTGTTTGGCGGTGTTGATCCGCGTTGGGGCAAGGACGGCGTCGATCTCTTCGAGCGCTCTCTCGTGGAGTTCGGCTTTCGCGGATTCAAAGTGTACCCGCCGTGCGGCTACAGCCCAAGCGATGAAAGGCTCTTCCCGTATTACGAACTGTGCGTCCATCATAAGGCTCCAGTGGTTGTCCACGTCGGTCCAACCTCTCCGGCGCTGGCCTTCGACACTACGGACCCGTTCATGCTTGACCGAGCGGCGCGAAACTTTCCGGCCGTTAATTTCATCATGGCGCACGGCTCCGTCAACTACGCCGACAACTGCGCGATGATGTGCGCCTTTCGGCCAAACGTCTATCTGGATATCAGCGCATATCAGAGCGCAATGCGCGGAGATAACACCGCCGGTTCGGTGAAGGCCGCCGTCTCGCGGGGCATAAATCACAAGATATTGTTCGGCACCGACTGGCCGGTCTTCCGTATGCACGGTACTCAGCGGAGCTTTGTCGAAACCATCACCGCCGAGGACGGTCCGTTGTGTGAATTGAACGATATAGAAAAAGAGCTGATTCTCTATAAGAACGCCGCGCGACTTCTCGAAGAGGCTCCCGCGGCGGCTTGATTACTGTATCGCCGCGTCAAATACGGTTGAATCCTTCCGGATTTCGGAAAAAGCGTTCTATGAGACTCCCTACGAAATCCGGGCGGTCGTACAAACAATAATGCGTCGCCCCCGTCACCTCCACGTAGTTCGATTTGGGGAAAAGGCTCGCAACCGCGCGAGACATTTCGGATGACGCGATTTGGTCATATTCGGACACCATGAACAGCACGGGAATTTGAACTCGTTCCGCGCTCTCCTGCGTGTCATAAGCCCAGAAGTCGAGGATCTGGTGCGAATAATTAACCAGGGCCTCTTCGCTGCGAAAAGGCGCGGTCACGTGCTCCTTCATGTCCCGGTTCATCAAGGAAAGGACGCTAACCGATAGTTCTTCCCCGTCACTCTCCGCCATCAGATCGATTTCGCTGTCAGTTACGCTGGACTGGAGAGATTTCATAATCGAACCCGCCATTGCGGGACGGCCCTGGAGAATACGGCAAATCGGCTCGAAGTTGTGTTCATAAGCCGTAGCCATCTCGGCCGGGCTTCCCAAGCATTTGAATGCGCTGTTCAAGAAGACCATCGCCGGCACGGAATCCGGATGGCGCAGGTAAAACTCGACCGCGACCTTCGGCGCGGTGCACCACGCCACCAGGTGGCAGGCGTCAGCCCCCTCATGCTGAAGGACCGCCTCGACGTCGTCTACCTGATCCTGAATGCTGAACGGCTGCGGACCGCTCAGAGTGCCGCGCGGCTCCCAAACCACGACTCGGCGGCGCCGCATCAAGTTGTCAATCAAGCGATACCAATACTGAAGGCCCTGACCTAACGCGTTTAACAGCAATACCGGCGGTCCCCCTGATCCTGCCGCATAATAAACCAATTCGGATCCGCCTCGGTCGATGCTTCTCCGTTCGAGCGTATCAGGCATCGAGGCGACTCGCTGGTTGAGCGCCGTTCTCTCAGCCTCCTGACTGGTGAAGACGGCCTCGAGAATCCCTATCTGGGTTTCCTCATCAAGACGGTAGCGGTCTGAATCCAGATCGAGTTCGCGATAAGTTTCACCGCATGCCTCTTGAGAGAATGAAGCCGAGTCAACCTGAAAACCGTTCAGCCTCTCCTTGAATACGCGATCAATGGCGTTGAGAGAATCGTGGTCCTCCACGGGAATCAGGCTCAATCCAAAAACCATGCCTGCTCTGTCGCAGATATCCGCAACCGAGACGCTTTCGGGACCGCCCACATAATAAGAATGACCTGGCGCCGCGGGCCTCCGGGCGGCGAGCATCATTATCTCCGCCGCCTGATCGACGCGAATCAAGTTCAAGGTTGCGTCAGGCGAGGCGATGCATCTAAGACACTGGTACTCGAAGTAATCGGGAAGGCGCTCTTCTATCTCTCGCTTCAAGTCATGCACCGCCCATAGGAACTGGAGAAATCCTTCGCGGTCCGGGCCCTTTACCGGCGGGTTCTGACCTATGATTAGAGAGGTTCGAAAAATCCGGCAGCCGAGGCCATTCGCTTTACAATGCTCCACGACCTGTTCGCACGTAATAGATTGGGCCGAGCCCGATTCCTCGTCCTGGCGCCCGCCCGCTTGCTCCGCCTTGTCAATCTTGCAGGCCGGTTCAACATAGTTAAACTCAGTCACGCCGAGTTGCGGCAAAGCCGCGAGCAACGCGCTTATGTCAGTGAGCCCCCTGCTTGTATTGGCGCCCGGCGAGCTTCCGGCTATCCACCACACTTCACTAACAGGATGCCGGCCCGAGAGCGAGCCGGGTTGTTCACCGTCCGGCTCCCAAACCGCGCGATGCAGACGGTGCTCAAACGAGGCAGGCTCAGCATCGGCGGCGATTTGGCGAATCGCGTGACCCACAAGCGACGAAAGTTCGTTATCCGAGAATGGACCCTGGTCAGAGTCGAAATCGAAGAGTATCGTGTCATCGGTCGATAAGAGGCGAAACGCGGCCAGGTGACTCGCAAGCAGACCGCCCCGGCCCACAATAAGCACATTGCCCGACATATCTTCTCCCTTTCCGGAGGACAAGAAGGACGCTAACGCTTTAAGACCGGGCCCTGTTGGTGCGCCTGCATGCCAATGAATTCAGCCGGATTCAGCCATCGGAAGCCGGCCGAGAATCGTCGACGAATTAGACGAGGCGTATAGGGACCAAGCCTCGTTGGCCGGAAGATGCAGGTTGCACGCTGGACCAACTCAGTCTCATCGAATAGCACCTGATGATCAGCCACGGAATCGATTTCAAACAAACCTCGTGATACTAGCCGACCATTGCTTGGGGCGTCAATATTGCGTAGTGGGGTAGAGTGTTGCTGTCGGAGCCGGCCACACGTCGGCGCGAGTTGGCCATGCTCGATTAAACAATCCTACTATGGCTGCGCTTTTGGTCGGAAGAAATCGGTTTTTCTCGCCAAACATCAAAAAATCAGAGGTCGGGAAGAGGGATTTATCCCCGCTCCTCTCTTTGACTCCAGTATTAGTGAATCGTAACCGGAGGAGCGGGGATAAATCCCTCTTCCCCGCCTGTGAGTTTTTGAGATTGAACTGAGATTGAACATGGAATTTGATTTCGCTCTTTCCGAGAATGGCCAAACTCCAGAGCCCTCCTTACGGAGGGCAACGCTCCTAACGGATCTGGCAGCGGTGGGGGTATCGCTCATATCTACAGACAGGCGTCTCCTACGGAGACGCCCACAAGCTAAGCCAAGCCCGATCCCCGATCCACTTCAAGCTAGACCAAGCCGATCCCCGATCCACTTGGACGCAGCAACACAGATTAGGACACTACCTCAATTACGCGCCCAAACCGCCGCTAATCCCACAGGCTTTACATCGCGGCTCTGTTGAGCGATGAACGCCGCTGCTTCGGCGCCGAAGCGGCTCACAATTCGCTCAGCTCTCTCAGCGCTTCTTTATCGAGGATTGTTATTTTCTTCCTCCTGATCTCGATCAGCCCGTGGGACTGCAGTTCGTTCATAACCAGGTTGATCGTTTCGCGATAGAATCCCATCTTGTCGCCAAGCGCGTCCTGTGTAAGACCGTCGATCACGGTTCCTTCGCCGGCAAGCTTCAGCAATAGAGCCGCCACCCTGCAATCGCGAAGCTGAAATTGCGATCCAAAGTAATCGCTTGCCAGCGCGGTCAGCTTCGGCCCAAGCGTTCGCGCTATCACGCTCGGGTCCGAAGCGATCCATTCCTCGGCCGCCGCAACGTTCATAATAGCCACCGTGGCTCCGTCGTTGCCCGCGACGGCTTCGGTCACGAGCATGGTCTGGCCAAGGAGCGGCATGTCGCCGAACATATTTCCCGCCTGCATCGACGTCACCATGTACTTGTGGCGCGAGTGCCTGATCACCACAGAGCCGCGTTTGATCCAGTACAAAGTGTTGTTGCAATGAATCGGTTGACCCGCGGTGAATGCCCGCCAGGGAAGTGAGGTGGATATGCGAGGCGGTGAGAATCGGCTGAAATAGAAGCCGCCGACCAGCGCCGCGAGCTGCTTGGCGGCCAGCTTCTCCGACCGTTCAACAACACGGTGGGTCTTTCGCAGCACCTCCAGGCCAGGGTTGCCCGCCAGAGCGGATTGGGAGGCGGCGATCTTTACGTCCGATTGGGAGGAATCATCGCGGCGGGCGGTTTTGGGGTTGTATCGTGCATTTCCGTCCTTTATCATAGTCCGGCCTTTCAGCGCGGCGGCGTGCCGGGCACACAACAACCCATACGCTTTCGCGCTCCGTTTGGTAAAGATGGCCGTCAACGCGAATGACGGCCATCCGCTGACTGGTCTATTTGTTCTTTGAAAGGATTAGTTACCGATCAGATGACAGGAAGGTGGCGCGCGGGGTCCCGGCCCGCCCGTGACCCAGGCCGATGTTTTCAACGTCGCCGGCTTCGAATCCGAATGTTTAACCGCGTACGGCCGCGGGGCTATTGACGCCGCGGTACTGGACGGCGTTGCAAACAGCCCTTGCAAGGCAGGCGCGGCCCCCCGCAATGCTTTTCGTCTGAGACGCGTGCGCTTTGACGCAATGGGCTCGAGTGGCTGACTCACCGCAACGACTGATGGAGTCGCCTCGGTTCGCTTTGCCTCGAGTTCGGCGCGAGTCTCGCTCCATTCAGGGTATGCCGGCGCATATCGAGAGGCGAGCGCGATGTTCAAAGCGTCGTGCGCCTCGTTGAGACGGCCAACCTCGCCAAGCTCCACCGCAAGCGCGTTCAGGATATCGTAGTAGAGCGCTGGATAGTACTTCGCTACACCTTGGACCAAGGGGAAGATGTTTTCGAGATCGAGGACGGAGCGTTTGTGATCCCCCTGAATGCCGCGGCCGATGGCGATCATCTTACGTGACTGGATGAGCGCGAACGGATCGCATCCCCGCGCGGCCTTTCCAGCCGCCGACCAATATGAAATCGCGGCGTCGAGGTCACCACGGTCACGATACGTGGCCCCTATTCCTTGCAACGCTCGCGCTTTGAATTCGGGCGGCGCAACCTCCACGACCCGTTCCAGAATTTGCCGCGCGCCGTCGGCTTCGCCGCGGCGCTCCAAAGAAAGACCCTGGTAGCATCGGGCGAGAACCTTCAGCTTTTCAGGGATCGGCAATGCGATCATCAACCGGCTTATTTGTTCGACGACGTCCGTCTGTCTTGTGATGTGGGCGTGGCGCGCCGTGTTCGCAAGCTGAGTTCCGAGCCGGTTGAAACCGTCAGTCGTGTATGCGCTGAGGGCCAGCGGTAGAGTGATCAGCCGTTGATAATGACTATCATGGATAATGGAATCCTGAGACCCGACAATATCGCCGCCTAAGGAGGAGCTTATGAAAAGGGTGTTTGCTTGCTTGGTCATTATGGTCGCTCTGCCAGTGATGACCTCTTCAACGCGTTACAAATCGAGTAATGCGGCTCCATTATCCGCCGTGGCCTTCGCCGGCCACACAAACTCGACCGGCTTCACCGAGTGCGCCTGCGAATTCGGGACCGACGGCGTTTGCCCTTGCTGCGGAGAAAGTCTCTGGACTTGCGGCGATAAAGGAACCAATAAACAGACGGCGCAATCTCCAGTTTGTTCCGCGGCGGGCGGCGCAAGTCCGCTGAGCCTGTGGGCTGACGCGATGTTGTTTGTTGCCGCGTTTCTCGGCGGAATTTAGCCCGGCGGAATTTAGCTTTCCAAGGCGGACGCTTCCGGCGGTTTTGCCGCCAGAGAAGTACCTTATGAACAGGGCGCCCGGCTGCTTGGTCATTATGGTTGCTCTACCAATGACGATCTTCTCAACTCGTTGCAAATCGAGTAAGCCAACTCCACTGTACGCCGCGGCGTTCGCCGGCCTCACGACCCCAACCTGTTAACGGTTGCGGGCGCCTGCCACAGACAAGCGGCTTTTCGTGCGCCCTTCCAGCCATTGTGTACTTTTGGGTTGCGGCATTCAAGCGGCTACCAGCCATGCTGTCCACTCAGGAAATCAGGTTACGACATCGGCGGCGGTCAGTCCAAGCCCGGTGAGCAGTTGGACAAGCGCGCTTCTGTCTGTCTTAGCTATATTCGCGCGGAGACGAGATTCAATTCTCCACGACGAAGGTTCAGCGAATATCCTTCCCTGCGTAGCACTGAAGGTTGAGCGCCGCGCGTGTTCGATACAATCTGAAAATCCCAAACATCGAGGACTGAGGTCCGCGGACCCGGATATCTTCAGTCCAGGCCGCATACGTTATCACCGCGCCAGCGATTGTAACAAGCTTTTTTGGCCGCGGTGACAGGTATTCCTGTCCTGACAGGTATTCCTGTCCCCGGACGTAACCACACCGGCCACCGTCACGATGAAGGCGGCCCGTTTCAGAATTGGTTTTCGAGTCAAGTTGGCTAACGCGATTGAAGACGGGCGTGGATTTGCCATCGAGATGAACCAGCGTTGAAGACTCTGACTTCTCAATTACCGAACCGGTTCCGAATCGAGACGGAAAGCGGTGAAAAGAACTGAAACCACGAAGGTCACGAAGGCGGCAAACAAGAGCGAACTGAAACCACGAAGGTCACGAAGGCCACGAAGGCGGCAAAGCAAGAGCGCCCGTTGCTTCACCTTCGAGACAATTCTCGAGATCCTCCGGGACGATTCTTGAATTGAGAGGATCCGTCATTCCGCGTCATAGCCTCGGCGATAGGTGGCGAAACTCCGGTCCGTTGCTTCGTGGTCTTCGTGAGCTTCGTGGTTTCAATTTCGTCACTCCGCGAAACCACGAAGGTCACGAAGGCCACGAAGGCGGCAAAGCAAAAAGCGCCCGTTGCTTCACATTCGAGACAATTCACGAATTGAGAGGATCCGTCCTTCCGCGTCATCCGCGATCGGTGGCGAAATTCGAGTCC
>JAHFUG010000039.1:0-11055 GCA_023265195.1 Blastocatellia bacterium
AGGCTACGTACCACCAGACGGATGGGCTGTTGTAGCAGACAATACTGAAATAGAAGTAATAGGCGGCTGGGGGAGCTTTTCGAAGTACAATGGGCATCGAATAAGGTTGCTCGACAACGGGCCAGCCAGAGTTATCCCGCTGTATACGCCAATCGAGTTGGCCCTTGACATAAGAGGGCCGGGGCTTACATTTTCTCCGAGGAGTTCTTGGTGGCGTAGACAGGATTCCCATCACACCACGAGGCTCTGGAGAGAAAGCACCGCGACCGCAATCATCTCCAGCCGCGCTCGCCTGATCAGGGAAGAATAAATGGCCGCCAGGCTTACCATCGAGACCACCGCGGAACAAGAGCAGGCAATTCTTGATGGCATCAAACAGATGCAACAGAGCACGCCCGATTGGCAACTACTTGGTCCAAATTGTGCGACCAAATCCGAGGACCTTCTGAGGCTGGGAGGAATCGAGGTAAGTGGCGTAACGCCGGGCGACGCTTGGAACACAGCGTACCGAAGGTATAGCGATGACTACTTGAATCCGGGGAAAAGGCTTCAGGATCCAGAATTCTGGCAGCACGGGAACTCAGCCATGTTGGTAGACAAGGGTCTTGTTAATCCACAGAGAGGGGTCGAATATGGTCACGACCCAAGAGGGCAAGCAGCCAAGCTTGATCGCAATGCCATCAATAACGATAGGATTCTCACGTTCAGAGAAGGTAAGAGGGTTCGTTAGAAGGATTCTCTGTGAGATGGATTCTGCATCGATCTAGCAGGCGCTGGCCGGTTATGGCTGGCGCGGTGCTGCTTGTCCTTGGCGCTGGCTTCTGTGCTATTCAGGCTGGACGACATTATCTGTATTCCAGAATAACGCTCCGGGAAACAACTGCTACTGTGATAGGAAAGCAATATGTTAGGTTCGATGAGCCAAATCCATCTTATGACGACGGGAGTGGTGACCCGATCACCGTAAAGCCGGGAGATGAGCAGTGGAGGGTCTATTATCAAATCGACAGCTTTGATAGTCTCGACAACTCAGTAAGAGCTAGGCTGCTGCGTGATGAAGAACAGCGGAAGGCCAGCAACAGGTCTCGCTTCAGGTTCAAGAGCAGGGAGTGGTACGAGAAAATAGAAATCGGCGATAAACTAAGAGTTCTATACCAATGGCATGGTGGCAATAGTGTCGATATTATCTACGTTGAAAATCCAAAGTATCCCAACCTGCAGTAGCTGCGCATTCAAGAACGCGAAAATCTGTCGAGTCAGCGTGGAGGGTCAGGTTCCTGCAAATTGCAATTCCCCATTCGCTTCATAAGCGGATGGGCGGCAAGCATGAGTTCGATTCACTGACGCACGCGCAGCCGGCCAGGATCACTGTTGACCCCGACCGCAACACGCAAGGAGACGAGTTAGCGACCAACATCGTCTATGACTACTACACGGGACTGGTGACCAGCAGCACCGATCCCAACGGAAGAGTCGTCACAACATCCTACGCCAATCAATTGCTGCCCGGAGGAGTCTCTGATCCCTACGGACGGCCCGGAGTCGTAACCGATCCGTTGGGCCATCGAACCACGACCAGACATTTCGACAGCATCTTGAAGGCTGAGATCTCGGCCGACCTTAATTTTCCTGGCGATGGAAAGCTGCGGCGCCTGGCGAGCGCGGATCAGCTTGGCAGGGCAATCAAATCCGAGACAAGCGAAGACGGCTTTACCTACACGACCTCGTCGGACAGCATTTATCACCAAATGGGTAGAATCGTCTTCCAGTCGAATCCTCACCGGACGGTTGGGGCTTCAACGGATGGATGGACTCGAACAACTAAGGACACATTGGGCCGAATAATAGACGTGACGAGTTTTTCTGGGCAGGCCATTCCGCCCGACAGCGGCGGAACAGGTTCTACCGGATCAGTCTAATCGCCGAGCTAGCAGCCCGGTCTTAGTTTGGATATAGTGACGCCTGAGAAGCCAAGAGAAGTTGTGTTGACGGGGTGAAGCCTTATGAGTTTCGAAGAGGAGTATGCGGATGTTCTTCAGAACATCGAGTTCGCAATCGTTACCGTGTATCGGCGAAACAATGCCTTGCTCGACTACGACGTAACCAGCGCGATCGAGGCGCTGATCCGCATATACCGAGGCGAGCAGAGCGGCCGGCCGGCGACAACGCCGAACTTGGACGAAAGGCCCCAACAGGTATTCGAAGCGGCACGGGAGCTTTGCGAGTTCCGGCTCGGGCGCGGGGAAGGAGATCTCGGGGGACACGTGGGTGAGATTAAGCCGGTCAGCGTGGCCGAGATCATCGACTGCCTGAAGCGGATCGAGAAGTCAGTACACCGCTGGACCAAGCAGAGCGGACGGCGGGGGTATCTCGACTTCGTGAGCCAGTACGTTGTATGACCTGACGAGTTCGGCGTCTGCGATCTCCTCATTTGAGCCCGGTCTGCTGGGAAGTTGGGCTGCTACTTGAATCGCAACGACCGTCGTGATTTCATACGTGTGGACGGACTTGGAGATCATCAGCGAGATCCGGGACATCGAGATCATAGCAGTCGGCCCGTCAATTCGTGATCTTCGCCGCTTGAGAAGGCAATATGGTGCGGGGAGATGGAAAAAACTGAAGGGCGTCGCGCAATTTAGACTACGCAGTGGACGAGTTCGCCTCGCTGAACCGCACTGGTACGAGGCGCATGGCCTTGGAAAGCGAGAGATGAAGCGTAAGCGCTATCTGGATTGAATCATGACGAGGCAGAACCAACTTGGTATTCAATTCGCCGTGTGCGTCGATAACTCAGACTACCCGGCGTCTCTTGAAGTGCATAAGATATATAGACTGTTGCCTGATACCGATGCGGCTCGAGATGGCGATTTGCGAGTCGTTGACGAGAGCGGCGAGGATTATCTCTACTCCGCATCACGCTTCTTTCAGCTTGACGTTCCCGCCGCGGTTGAAGATTCTTTCTTGAAGGCGTCCTGATTCCCATCCCTCCTCAAGTCCAAAGTCGGGTCGCGAAATCCTTCACCAAAAAAGTCGACGGAACCTGGTGACGGCGCCGGCAATCGCGTGTTCCTGCTGCTTCGTGCTATATTCCCTTGCCGAGGGTAACGTGCGATGTCTGTAGTCAAATCAAAAGCAATCAGACGAGTTTCGGGCCGCATAGCGACACGCCGCGCCGCGCAAGAGGTTTTCTTCCGGAGAGATCAAGCTCTCCGCGCGGGATAGCAAACGTTTGATGGAGGATCTGGCGGCGCCGCCACCACCCAACAGAACGCTTAAGAAAGCAGCGGCCCGCTACAAACAGCGCACCGCAAAGAAACAAAGTTGATAATTGTCCCGCTCACTGCCTTGAACGACCGCAATGCCTTCGATTGTGGCGAGCCTTCGCTCAATCAACACCTGCAACAACAAGCCAGGCAGAGTGCTGAAAAGCGTATCTCCAGTACCTTCGTTGCGGCCACGCCGCATGGTTCTACGGCGATTATTGGCCATCACACTACGCTGGTCACTACACTCGAAGTTACGCAAGTCCCAGCCAAAGTCAGCAAGGCGAGAATCCCCGCTCTGTTGCTGGCGCGGCTGGCGGTCGACCGGAAGTTTCAGGGGCAGGGCGCCGGCGAGTTCTTGTTGCTTGACGTGCTCCGGCGTGCGGACGTCATCTCGGGGCAGACAGGGCTGTATGCAATAGTACTCGACGCGCTGACTGATAATGCGAAAAGGTTTTATTTGCGGTACGGTTTTAGAGAACTACTCGACAATCCTTTCATCTTTACCTCCCTGTCGGTACGATCATTGAACTCGGCCCACGCCGTCCTGAGTATCAAGCTGCTCCGTTGATACCGAGGTGACCGCTCTCTCAGTCCGGCCCATGCCGTTACAAGCGCCGCCAAGAGCAGTCTTAGACAGGTTTGACGGAACCAGGGAGTCTCGAAGAATCGTAACGTAACTTGGCGAACTTCCGTCTAGTACCATTCTGAGTTCCGATCTCTCTGTGCGGCCGTTTTGAAGAACAAGCGGACGAAAGATTACGCTCTTCTTCCTTGCGCTCAAGTTTGAATATTCTAATGACTGCGAATTCGTTCCTGGAAAGATGAAATGAAGAGATTAAGCACATTGCTAACAGCCTCGATCGCGCTTCTCGTTGCTTGTGGAGGCGGCGCTCGCGCACTAACGAAGACCGATCCCACAAAGGCCGGTATTGTCCGTCAGCAGAACCCTGACCCCGCCATAACACCAACCCGCGTTCTCGCCGAAGTCACCGAAGTTGACGCAGCCGGCAAGCGTGTCGTCGTCAAGACCGAAGCCGGAACCATAGTGACGGTGCTCCTGGATGAAAAGACGGAGTTCCTGCGCGTGCCGCCCGGCGAGAAGTCTCTGGACAAAGCAGTCAAAGCGACGCTGGCCGAGATCGGCGTTGGCGACAAGGTCTACGCGCGAGGCCGCGTTAGTGAAGACCGCAAATCGGTCCCCGCGCAAACGCTGGTAGTTATGGCTAAGGCCGATATTCAAAAGAAACACGAACAAGAGCGAATGGATTGGAGGCGCCGAGGCGTCTCCGGCGTCATTTCGGCAATCAACGCGGAAGCAAGAGAGATAACGATTCAAGCTCGCGGTCTCGAGGGCCTCAAGCCGCTGATCATCGCCGCGCCCGAAAGCGTTCAGTTTCGCAGGTATGCGCCCGACTCGGTGAAATTCGCCGATGCGAAGGCAAGCTCATTCGCCGACCTCAAAGCCGGAGATCAGCTTCGGGCGTTGGGTAACAAGACCTCGGACGGAGTCCGCTTTGCCGCTGAACAAATTGTCTCCGGAACATTTCGAACGATCGGAGGCACGGTCAAGTCGGTGACGCCTGATACGAACGAGATCAAGATCGAAATGCTCGGAAGCAAGCAGCAACTCACGGTTGTGGTGAACGGCGATTCGATGTTGAGGCGCATACCGCCGCAAGCAGCGATGTTTCTTGCAATGCGAAGCCAGGGGGCAGGCCCAGGTGGCCCCGGAGCCGGCTCGCAAGCAGGCGCTCCCCGAGCTTCAGCAACGCCTCAACCCGGAGCCGCGGCCCGTCCTGCTCAGGGTGTGCCCGGGAGCGGACCTGCAGGCGATCGGCCTCGAATAGAAGGCGGAGGCGATTTTCAAGATATGCTCGAACGCATGCCTGCCCTCACGCTCGCCGAGATAAAACCGGGTGATGTAATTGCTGTTTCGAGCACGGTTGGGACCGACCCATCGCGGCTTACCGCGATCACGCTCGTCACGGGAGTAGATGCAATCCTGGCGGCGATGCAAGTCGCGGGTGGGCCGAGGCGCGGCGTGAACCTCAGCACGGGCCTGCCCGCGGGAGTCCTTGATTTGGGTATATCACCGCCGTAAGAGAAATTGATAATTGATGAATGATGATTGATGAACGTGGGAACGAGGAATCGGTTTATCATTAGCCACTTCTTGTCAGTCATTATCCGTCATCATTCCGCACTCATCATTTTCCGGAGGTAGTTTGATAATGAAGCGATTTAGTCAACTGTTTAAGAGCGTGCTAAGCCTCACCCTTGGATTGATTCTTAGCGCCAATGTGATTCTCGCCCAGGGAACAGGCGCGTTGCGCGGCCAGGTCACCGATCAACTCGGCAGTGTGATCGTGGGAGCTACGGTTACGCTTATCGACGCGAACAACGCCGAGAAGACCGTTACAACCAACGATCAAGGCGCGTACGCTTTCAATGGCCTCAAACCGGGCAAGTATTTTCTTCGGATCATCGCCGCTGGCTTCGCGCTATTTGAAAACGAAGCGGTAGAAGTCGCCTCAGGGCGGCGCGACCCTTTGGACGTCAAGTTAGCCGCGACAATCGAAAAACAAAAGGTCACGGTTACATCCAGCGACACGCCGCTCAGCACCGACCCTGACGCCAATAAGGGAGCGATTATTCTGAAAGGCAAGGACCTCGATGCGCTTCCCGACGATCCCGATGACCTTGCGGCTGCGTTGCAAGCAATGGCGGGACCATCGGCGGGACCCAACGGCGGCCAGATCTTTATCGATGGATTCTCGGGAGGCAACATGCCGCCAAAAGAGGCCATCCGCGAGATTCGCATAAATCAGAATCCGTTCGCCCCGGAAAATGACCGGATAGGGTTTGGCCGCATTGAAATTCTTACAAGACCGGGAGTGGATAAGTATCACGGCTCGGCGCTTGTTTCATACAACAATCAGAGTTTCAACTCTCGAAATCCGTTCGTCGGCAACAAACCGGATTCCCGGTTCAGAACCGTCAACGCAAGCTTCAGCGGTCCATTAATAGCCAAGCGCGCATCGTTCTTTCTGAACGCGTTCGAGCGCGACATAGACGACAACGCCATCATCAAGGCTACTATTCTCGACTCTTCGCTCAACCCCGCCCCGTTCAGCCAGGCATTGGTGGTTCCTCGCCGAATGACCGATCCAAGTCTTCGCCTGGATTATCAGTTGAACAAGAACAATACGCTGATCGCGCGGTATAACTACGGCAACGACAGCTTCAAGAATATGGGAGTGGGAGGGTTCTCACTGCCCTCGCGAGCATTCAGCATCTCCAATACCGACCACACGATTCAGCTTACGGAGACCGCTGTCTTGAACTCCGCCGTTGTCAACGAAACCAGGTTTCAATGGGTTCGCAATCTGAGAGAGACGGTGGGCGACAATTCGATTCCGACTATTATGGTTCTCGATGCGTTCACCGGAGGCGGATCGAACACCGGCCTCGCGTCCAACATTTCGGATCGGCTCGAGTTCCAAAACTTCACCACCTGGGCGATGAAGAAACACACCTTCAAGTTCGGATTTCGGTTTCGGGGAAATCGCATAGACGACACATCGCCAAATAACTTCGGAGGCACTTACGTCTTCTTCGGCGGGGATGCGCCGCTGCTCGATGCAAACAATCAAGTAGTGAGGGATCCGAGCGGCAAACCGGTGCTGACCGGCATCACCAGCCTGGAACGTTATCGCCGCACGCTGCTGTTTCAACAGCAAGGACTGAAGCCGGCCGAAATCGCGGCGCGCGGAGGAGAACCTTCGCAATTGTCGATCGCTGGCGGAAATCCGTTCGCGGGCGTCAGGCAATGGGACTTCGGCGGCTACTTTCAGGATGACTGGAGAGTTCGCCAGGATTTCACGCTCAGCTACGGGTTGCGCTACGAGGAGCAGACCAACATCGGCAGCCACCTGAACTTCGCCCCGCGCGTTTCATTCGCGTGGTCGCCCGGAGGCGCCGCGGGGCGTCAGCCGAAGACCGTGATCCGAGGCGGATCGGGAGTCTTCTACGAGCGCGTGGGTGAGAACCTGATCCTGAACGCCGGCCGATTCGATGGGATCAATCAGCGCCAGTTCACCGTTACCGACCCTGTGGTTCTCGGCGTCTTTCCGCTTGTGCCCTCGATAGAAGCGCTTTCAAAGTTCGCTCAGCCGACGAACACTTATCGCGTTTCGGAGGGCGTTACCGCGCCGTACACTATTCAATCCAGCATAAGCGTCGAGCGGCAGTTGCCTCATGGGTTTACTTTCACAACTACGTATCTGAATTCTCGCGGCGTGCACTATCTACGGGCGCGCAACATCAACGCCCCGTTGCCTGGAACGTTCAACCCGGCCGTGCCTGGCGGCGGGACCCACCCGCTCGGAACCAGGGACAACGTCTTTGAATACGAATCGAGCGGGATCTTCAAGCAGAACCAATTGATCTTCAACGTCTCGAATCGGTTGAATCGATTCGTCACGCTAGCCGGCGTATACGTGCTTGGGAAGACTCAAAGCGACACCGACGGCGCGGGCTCGTTTCCGTCGAACACCTACGATCTTCGCGGCGAGTTTGGCCGCGCCTCATTTGACGTGCGCCATCGGGCGTTCGTCTTCGGATCGATAAACCTGCCGCATCAGATCAGCTTGAGCCCTTTCATCTTCATGTCATCCGGAGCGCCGTTCAATATCACTACAGGCGCGGACGCTAACGGCGACACCATCTCCAACGAGCGGCCCGCGTTCGCGTCCGAAATGTCCAGGGCGAGTGTGAGGGTTACACGATTTGGAGCTTTTGACGTCAACCCTCTGCCTGGAGCCCAGATCATCCCCCGCAATTTCGGCGAAGGGCCCAGCTACTTCTCCATCAACATGCGCATAGGCAAGACCTTCGGCTTTGGAAAATCGGCGGCGGCGAGGCTTGCCGCAAATCAGACGGCTCAAGGTGGCGCAGCAGGGGGTTCGGGGCTTCCCCGAGGAGGCCCAGGCGGCGCCGGCGGACCGCGCTTTGAAGGCGGAGGTCAAGGCCAGCGTGGCGGGGGCCCGGGCGGACCTGGAGGAATGCCGCCTGGAGCCGTGATGATCGGTGGAGGAGGAAGCGACCGTCCTTATAGCCTTACTATTTCGGTGAATGCGTCGAACATCTTCAATCACACGAATCCCGGCGCGCCGATAGGAAATCTGAGTTCGCCGTTGTTCGGCCAGTCGGTTGCGCTTGCGGCGGGCGGAATAAACTTCGGTGGGGGAGGCTTCGGCGGCGGCGTAGCTAACAATCGCCGTGTCGATCTACAGGTGCGCTTCGCCTTTTGACTCAACAGCAGGAGGCGTAAGAAATAACTTCCCGTTTTGACTTATGCGGCGGCGCGAGATGAGCACCGCTCGGTGAAGTGAGGACTTCACCACGGAGAGAGCGCAGCGGAGGGTACGCCCACTCCGCGTTCCTCTCCGCGGTGAACTTCCTCGAAAAA
Organism: Blastocatellia bacterium; assembly: GCA_023265195.1. Classification (GTDB taxonomy): domain Bacteria; phylum Acidobacteriota; class Blastocatellia; order UBA7656; family UBA7656; genus QHVH01. The sequence goes on from JAHFUG010000039.1 coordinate 8,737, forward strand.
GGAAACTCATTTTTTACCCTCCCCTTAATCAGCGGACGGCGAAGTTAGCCCCCGCGGATTGAACGTGACTGAAATGATTGTAAAGGCGAACGCCAGCTATTGCAGTCTGCTTGCAGGGACTGACTTGACTTATGCGCTCGGCGGGCACAACAATACTTTGCCTAACACAGGTTCCCTCGAATGAAACACCAGATCAGGTGAAAGCCGGCTTTGGTTGGCTTTGCCTTCCCGAGGAGTACGTCATGCAATCAAAGCTGCACCTTTGTCTTACCGTTGCTCTGCTCATCTCCTTCTGCTCCGCTCGGCCGGCGCTCACTTCAAACGAGCCGCTCGAGACGCTGCTTGCTTACCTCAAGAGCCCGAACGCAAGCACGAGGCGCGACGCCGCCCGCAAGCTGGGAGAGCGGCGAGCGGCCGACAAGTCGTCGATTGAAGCGCTGATGGCCGCGGCAAGCAAGGACGAGGACCGCGGAGTCCGCGGAGAAGCGCTTCGCTCGCTTGGATTGACCAAGAGCAATACGCCGACGCCAGCGATGATCGCCGCGTTAAAGGACGCCGACGATGAAGTTCGCAAGATCGCCGTCAAGTCTCTAGTCACGCTTTATACGGAAACCGACCTCGACTTCATCACGCATAGCCGGGCCGGTTGGAATGTGCTCAACCCGTTTCTTGACACGGACGATCACGAGATTATCGAGCCCTTCGTCGACGTCGAGCCCTCGATAATAACCGGACTAGGCGAAACCGCCAGCGGCGACCATGAACGCGACGTCCGGATAAGCGCCATCCGCGCACTAGGCGTCCTGAGGGGTAAGAGCGCGATTCCGCGGTTGGGAGATGCTCTGAACGCCGATCAAGAAGTCCGGATAGACGTTCTTCGGACGTTCATCAAGATAGGCGATCCTTCGGCGGGCCCCTACCTGGTTCCGATCTTTCGTGACTCGGACCATAAGGTGCGAACGCAAGCGATGGTCGCAGCGGGGTTGCTGAAGTACAAGCCGGCGGTCGAGTCGCTGCTCGAGGTCTACAGACTCGGCCCGGAAAGAAAAGGCGCGTTCACAACCGTCGCCCACAAAATCAAGGGGCGCTTCGAGTACCTGCCGTCCCGAGACGAAGCAGCGCTGTGGGCTCTGTCGCTTATAGGCGACGAGAAGGCCGAGCGTGTGTTTGCCGAGAACATGAAGCACGGCGACGGCGACCGGCGCCAGTATGCGTTCGAAGGCCTCGCGCGTATGGCCAATCCAAGATACTCGGACGAGACATCCAGGCTGATCTCGGTGGAATCCAGCGATGATGTCCGGCTTGCCCAGTATTGGGCCGTCTACAGGATGGGAAGCGCCGTCAATATTCAAAACGTGGTGAGGGCGCTTGACGGGGTCCAGCGAGACCAGGCTCGCGCATACTTGCTTGAAACGCCTAACCCGGCGGATATTCATCCCTACATTCGCTCGAGCAACAAGACCATTCGGCTAAGGGTGATCGAGATTCTCGGGCGCATCGGCGACGCCGCAACAGCGCGCGAATTGGAGCCGTCAGCGGTGGCCGCGGGCCGGGATGAGTCGAACGCCGCGACTCTCGCAAAAAAACGTATCGAATGGCGGACGCTGGGCCGGCCCAACGCGGCCGATGACGTCCTGCGCCGGGAAGCTCGGCCCCGCCGGGCGTCCAACCCGTGACAAAGAACACGCGAAGCGCGTTGGTGAGGTTCCTCGGCAGCGCGCGCCATCTGAGTTTGGTGGGACCCGGGATACGTCAATATTAAGCAGCCGGTTAGTCCGAACGGTTGCGGGGGGAGACAATCACTAATGAGAGGATCAAAACTGCTCTTCATGACGGGGTGGGCGCTCCTGCTGGTTGCGTCGGCCGCGATTCTTTTCTTATCCATTGTATCGACGCTGAGAGCGTATCGAGGAACGCCCGACAATCTCACGACGAGCTTTACAATGGAGCGTTTGAAGGACGCTGGCGGCGAAGAAGCGGTGAATGCTTTCCGAGGCCGGCGGCTAACGGCGGCGACGTGGGCGCTGGCTTATTCAGTACTGTCATTGTTCGTCGTGTTGTTTCCTTATCGCCGGGCCGAACGCTGGGCATGGTGGGCTCTTCTATGCTCGGTTGGGATTTCACAACTGCTGTCGGCCGCTCGCGCGCCAGTCATAGGCGCGCCGGGCGGCGCGGGCGCATCGGGAATCGTACTTTCAATTTTTCTGCTGGGATTGATGGCGGGCGCGCCAAGAATTCTCTTCTCCCACCGGCCCATTGATTAATACTTAGGGGGCGTAAAAAATAACTTCCCGTTTTGAGTTGTGCGGCGGCGCGAGA
>JAHFUG010000039.1:11155-27053 GCA_023265195.1 Blastocatellia bacterium
GTCTCCGCGGACTCTGCGATGAGTTCCTTTGCTAAAGGGGAACTTATGTCTTGACGATCCCTTTAGGCCACTTAGTCGCTTATGGAAATAAGAACGACAACAAGTTGGTTCCTGAATATAAAAGCCTATGAGCAAACGGCTCACCGCGTCGTCGAGGTCAAACGCATGCTCGCTGGGCTAATCCAAAAGCTGCGCTGACGGCTGAACGCTGATCGCGCTTTTTCGCAGACTGCGCGGGAGAATTGGTTGCCCGAAGGGCCACTTTTTGCAGCGCAGTCCGCGAAAAAGCCTAGTCTTGTTACCGATCCTCGGAGTCCAGGCTCGAGATTGCCTCAATCGAGAAGGGCAGCCTGGGGGTCTACTCTGAACGCAGCGAACGCCGCTGACGCCGCCGAAATTGTTCCACATCAGCGCTGGCGGTGCTAAGATGAGACCTGCATCAAATGAAGAAGAGTTTGTATCTGGAGACTTCCGTCATCGGCGCTTACCTCGACAACGGCGAGCCGTTTCGGCGCGATCTTACGATCCGATGGTGGGAGCACGAACTCGCCGAGTATCAGCCGTACATCTCGGAGCTGGTCGTCCGGGAACTCGAGCGCACCAGTGAGCCTCGGCGAGGATCGTATCTGAACCTGATTCGCGAGGTTCCCCAGTTCGAGATAACCGAAGAAGCCTCCATACTGGCCGACGGCTACGTGTCACGCGGCATATTTCATCGCAAGTATCTCGGCGACGCGCTGCATGTAGCGCTCGCCAGCGTCAACAAGGCCGACATGATCGTAACGTGGAATTTCGGCTATATCGCCAACGTGCACAGGCAAGCAAGAGTGCGTTTGTTCAACACTATGGCCGGATTCTTCGTGCCGATGATCGTGACGCCGGAGTTCCTGATAAACGCGGAGTTCTGAGGCAAGGATAAAGGATGAATACCATTTCATCCTCGAAGCATATGTACCGTAAGCCGAGATTTCTCGAAGAGCTGCACGCCATTCGCGAAGAGATGTCGCGAGAATGCGACTACGACGTCGAGTTGTTCGCGGAAATGGTGAGGTCGGGCCGGCGGCCCAGTTACGGGCCGGCCCGGAACATTCGCGGAGTAAGGTCGCACGCTCCGGCGCTCCCCGACGATGAGGACAAAAGACATTCAGGAAGGACTGATGGCTAAATTGCTTTTCTCAACCGCACTCGCCGCTTTTGCGTTGGCCGGGCCGGCTACGGCTAACGGCTTCGACATACGCTCCGTCAGCCGGCTCGTTGAACCTCAGCAAACCGACACGAAGCGGGCGCCGATGCTTCTCCTCGACGTTCCGGAGATAGTCGATAGGATCAATCCGGTCGTCGTCAATATTAGGTCGAGCGCCGATAGCGGAGAGAATCTCGGGAGCGGTTTCATCATAGATCAGCGCGGCCTCATAGTGACGAATTTTCACCTGATCTCGAACGCCGAGTCGCGATCGGCGCAGACATCTCAGAACCCGCAGCAGTCGAAGAAGGGCAAGCTCGCGGATCGAGTCTGGGTCACTCTAGCCGACGGCCGCCAGTTCTCCGCATCGGTTAAGGGCTACGACGAAGCGACGGACATAGCGCTTCTCGAGATCGCGCCAACGGGGAAAGCTCTTCCCGTGGCCGAACTGGGCGACAGCGATGGGCTCAAGGTAGGTGAATGGGTGATCGCGGTCGGCAACCCGCTTGGTTTGGATCACACGGTGACACTGGGAATATTGAGCGCGAAGGGAAGGGGCGATCTCGGAGGACAGTTCGACGACTATCTACAAACCGACGCGGCGATAAACCCCGGCAATTCGGGAGGCCCGCTGGTGAGCGCTCAAGGTAAGATTATCGGAATCAATACGCTGATTCTTGAACGAACTCAGGGTTTGAGTTTTTCAATCCCGATCAACACATTGAAGTCTATCCTGCCCCAACTCGCCGAACGAGGGCGCGTGACGCGAGGGTTCCTCGGCATAGAGCTTCGCGACTTGAATCCCGAATTGAGGGGCGTGCTTGGACTGCCGGTTGAATCAAAGGGAGTGGTAGTGGCGACCGCCGAGAGAGGGACGCCGGCCGCGCGCGCCGGGTTGAGGAAAAACGACGTGATCACGGGCCTGGATCGTCTGGCGGTCACGTCAAGAGTTCAGTTCAATCGCATTGTCGCCGGCAAGGCGCCGGGCGATAAGATAAGCCTTCAAATCGTTCGGGACGGCCGCGAATACACGTTGAGCGCGGAAATCGCTGAAGAGATCAAGATCGACAAGAAGTAAGCGCGCCTGCCTGGAGGCCCGCGCGGAGCCTTTTCTTCCACTATGAGTGAGATATTCAAGGCAATCGGCTTTGAAATCACTGATGAAGAATCATACGACGCACTCGCGGTGCAGGCCGAGGACAGCGGCGAACGCAGCGCGGTCCATCGAGAAGACCTGACGCTGCACGGCCGCTGCTGGCGTCTGGGAGAAGGAATCGAGATATGGTCAGTGCTTTGTGAGAAAGAGAATGACCTGTTCTACGCCGATTGCCGGCCGGCGTTTAGAAGCCGGTACGCACGCACGATAAGATCCTGGGAGCTTGTAGAATACGAAGAAGACGGCGAGGCGATCGTCAAGGGCGTCACTGCTTCCGGGATCGAAGTTGTCTTCGAGCTACAGAACCTGACCGAGTTGGATCCGCGCCTGTTCCGGGAACACGATCTTCAAATAGGACTTGCCGGCCTCGCCTATTCGGCTCGCGGAGAGACGACTCCTCAAGGGCGCCGCGGCGCCGAGCCGCCAACCGATTCGCTCCGCTTCGATCGCGTTCCGCAAACTGGCGATGAGACTGAGGCCCCTTGCGACAACGACTACGAGATTCGGGGCCGAATAATCGCAATGAAAGAGTTGAGAAACCCCATCACTGGCGTCAGGTTAGTGTGGCTGTTTCTTGACGCCGGCGGCATCAGGCTCGAGGTAATCGTGAATGCCGCGGAGGTGACAGGCCCGCTCAAGCTCGGCTCGCTCGTCGAGGCAACTATATGGCTGCAGGGACACGTTCTGGACGCCAACGAATTAACAGCACGCTTCGAAGGAGTTGACCCGGAACACCCGCGGAGCGATTACTGGTTGCTGCTTCGCCGAGCCAACTGACTCTCTTGTTACCTCGGCCCGTAGCCGAGTTCATTCATCCGTCAACTTTCATAATGACCGAACTCGGTCTTCAAACTGACCTTGGCGGTCGCCGCAATGGGCTGGCTGTTCTTTCACTGAACCGCGCAACTAAGCCTATACCAAGTCTTAAGAAAGATTGCGGCTTTGCCATGTGCGGCACAAATGTTGAATAGCAATCGTGCGAGTTGGAGTCGGGAAGTCACAAGGTCCCGGTTGTTGCAGTCAAGTCGTTGACACCCGCTTACAACCTAAGGTGGCAAAGTTCCAGGAAAGAGGGCTCTGCTTGGGGAAACGATCAAGCATTCGGGCCGACGGGCTGACTGTAGCGGGGTTAGCTGTCGGGGCCGCCGCGCTCGCATATTTCGGCTGCCACGTGTTCGCAAATCCAATCAAAATGGACCTGACGGCGCTTTTGATTATCGTGGCCGCCTCTGTTCCGCTTGTCCTGCTGACTTGCGTGACCTACAAGACCTACTTCGGGAAGGTAGAGGAATCGAACCGGCGAATAGAGAAACTGGGCAAGCTTCATCTGGCCACTATCGAATCACTGGCTTTGGCCATCGACGCAAAAGACCAAGCCTCGCACGACCATATAAGACGGGTCCGATCTCTGGCCGAGGGTCTGGCAATGGCCGTCGGTTATCCTCGAGAGCAGATGGAAGGACTGCGGGCGGCGGCCCTCCTGCACGACATAGGAAAACTGGCCGTCCCCGAACATATACTGAATAAGCCGGACAAGCTCAGTCCGGCTGAGTACGCCAAGATAATGATCCATCCGGTGGTTGGGGCCGACATTCTGAGCACGGTCGATTTTCCTTATGAGGTAGTGCCGATCGTCAAACACCATCACGAACGCTTTGACGGCAGCGGGTATCCCGATGGGCTGAAGGGACCGGCCATTCCCCTCGGGGCCAGGATAATGACCATCGTTGATTGCTATGACGCGCTTACCAACAACCGGCCCTATCGCCCCCGATATTCGCGGACGCGGGCGCTCGATTTAATGCGGCGCGAGGCAGGCCACACATTCGATCCGGAGTTGCTGGAAGCGTTCTTTGAGGTCGTGGGTCCGATCGACGACGAACTCAAACAGGAGGCGGACGAGCGATTTCAGTCTCACGCAAAATGGGCGGCTACCGTCGAGCAGCCGAGCTTTGCGCAGACCGGAGAAGCGGGGACTCCGGGACCTAAGACGCCTGCCGAACGCGCGCTTCGCGACATAACCGCCGCTCAACGCGAAGTGTTATCGCTGTACGAGATCTCTCAAACGCTTGGCTCGACTCTCACGCTCAGCGAGGTGCTGCCCATCGTCGCCACGAAGCTCGAAAACATCGCGAACTGTACGACTATCGTCATATTCCAAGTGGCGGGAAACTTCCTCCGAGCAAGCTACGTCAGCGGCAAGCACGCGGACGCATTGAAGGGACTCGAGATCCAGATTGGTGAAGGAGAGGCCGGCTGGGTGGCCGAGAACCGTCAGGTGCTGATAAACGGAAGCCCGATTGCGGATATGACGGCGCCGCTTGGCCACCTCGCCAACAGTTACCGCTCAACCGCAATCTTTCCTCTAGTCACCAAGGACACACTGGTGGGCGCGCTTGCGCTTTATTCCGAAGAAGACCGGGCGTACTCGCCAGATGAGGTCCGGGTCCTCGAAACGATTTCGCGCCACGCCGCAGCGGCGGTCTACAACGCGCTTGCTTTTCAACTCACGCAGGAATCGGCGCTCACCGATAATCTCACCGGGCTCCCGAACTCGAGGTACATGTACAGCTTCTTCGATCAGGAGCGCAGCCGCGCCGAGCGGCAAGGTTATCCGCTGGTGCTGATGATGATGGATCTCGACGGCTTCAAGAAAGTGAACGACACGTTCGGTCATCACGTGGGTGACGAAATCCTGCGGCGCACCGCGCAGATCACGCGCAGGCGGCTGCGGATCGGGGACACGCTTATCAGATATGCCGGCGACGAGTTCGTAGCGGTCTTGCATCACGCAACGCTGGACGTAGTCACGGATCTCAAACAGCGGCTCCAATCGGCGGTCGACAACTTCTCGCACGAAGTCAGGCCCGGCCGCGCCGCCCGAGTCGGGATCTCGATAGGGTTCGCGACGTATGGAGCGGATGGCTTCGCGATTGATGAGTTGATGGAGGTGGCGGATCAGCGGATGTACGAGGATAAAGTGGCTAGAAGGCAAGACGATCATGCAGGCCGGGGCCAATTATACCTGCTCAGGGAGCGAAGCTAGACTGGTACGGCCTGTCCGTGTAGCAACCCGCGGACGGGTAGTGGTTTAGTTCGGACGCATAGAAGGTTTCCGCGGTCCGATTTCAGGAGGGGAATTGGATCGGCGCTTAGTCGTATGCGCTCGGATCAGGGTTACGCAGTCAGCGGAGATCGGCGGCATATTGATCGGCTCAAAACTGAAGCGCATCAGTCTGGAGGCCAAAAGCGTGAAATATTCAAGAAGAAAGCCCCCGTATTCTCATTTAGAATAACAGCCGTACGCAAGGAATCAACGTCATGCAGATAACGGAACAGAAGCCGGACCGCGTCAGAATCAAAATGCTGCAGCAGATGGCTGAGGCTTTGGACGACGAGGCGGAAGCCCTCTATCGCCGCGCCGCCGCCTTTGAAGATGAAGACTACTTGCTCACCCGGGAGATCGAACAGCGCGTAACCGAAATTAATCGGATGAAGCTTCGGCTCGACGCCGTCCGGCGTGAGCGCCGCTCGGTGACCCAACGCATAGAGGAACTGCGGGTCGAGGCGGCCGCCATTCGCGAGGAAGTGTTCGAGGGTGAGGACGATCTCGTGATTCAGAATCTCGGAACAGGCGAGTTGGATCGGCTCTCTATTAATTCCCGAACATTATACGAGAGGGCCGAAGATTCCGCGTTTGCCGGTCTGAGCGACGAACCGGACCTCGACGCCGCCTTCTTCAGGAAAGTAAGCCTGAAGGATCGCGTAGCCTGAACGCCGTGTCTTCGCGCTATTGGTGTTTGTATTAACAACAGTCATCATATTCCGATGTAGCATCCGCCGGACCCCGCTTTGACGGCGTTTGTTGATAGCGGCTCCGGAATCATGGCGAGAAAGGGAGGGTTCCAAAATGGAGTCCTGGGATGGGACCGACAGACGGGAACAGAGCGACCGGCGCAAGGAAGAACGCCGCCGCTCCATGCGGTATCTGGTCGATACTTTGATTGTGATTGACGGCGTCACTTGGGTAGATACGGACGGCAGCAACAGGCGCCGCAAGATTCGGCGGCGGGAGGACCGTGAGCGGCTCTCCAGAAAGATCTCCGTGGACTTCTCCGAGTGAAGGAGAGCGGCGCCTTGCCGCTCTCCTTCGCTCTTCTCCAACTGCTCAACTCGCAGCCAAACAACTCACCAGCCTTTCGCTTTTTTGAGCTCGGTAATCTCGCCTAGATGAGTGACCCCATGCTTTGCATAGGTGTCCAGCAGGTCATCGAGAGTCATCTCGCCTACTTCGGGATGTGTTGAGCCTCTTTGCCAGCCGGACATCGCGACGTTTCGCAGCAGATGCGTCCATCTTGAATGGAGTCCCTTCAGTATCGTAAGCGAGCTTGCTATAGGGGTCTCGCTGGTGTCGGGCAGCTTCGCCCATTCGTCTTGAAGGTAAGGTCTCAACGTTGGGTGGTCCTCGGTCAAAACGAGCTTCATTCGTATGAATGCGTTCATGTGAGAGTCGGCGAGATGGTGCACTACCTGGCGAATAGTCCAACCTCCTTCGCGGTACGGCGTGTCGAGTTGTTGGTCGTCGAGCCCGGTAATCTCGGGCTCAAGATGTGATGGAAAATCGGCGATGCTGCTTATTCTTTCCTGCCGTTCTTCGGACGTAAGCATTTCAGTCCTCCGTTGAAATAGGTCTTTAGCCGGGCTCACCGGACGGCCCAATCGAAGTGTCTGCTCAAGGGGACCAGGATAATTGATAGGGGTCAGCGCCGCCAGTCATCACCGCGGTTGAGAGTCAGTACGGTCGCCTTCACAGGGCGGCTCAATCCGCCGCCGCATTGAATCCGGGAGTAACAATAACGAGTGCGTGCGGGCAATACATCAGTGAGTGCGGCGAGAAATCGACTGCCGGCCTGGTGAAATCGCTTCGCGCGAGTGAAATTCGACTCCCGCACTGGAATAGATGGGTGTCCGACGTCGCCAAAAACAGTTGGCTGGTGCGCTCATGAGATTGGGGGTCCGTGCGGCCCAAGATCGGGTTGGCGAGTTCGCGCAACGCAAAGTTGTCAAACTTGCGTTCGTCTCTCTTTTTGGTATGGGCGAACTCGCCGTAGCCAAGTTCAGTACGCTTGAAATGATCCCGTGTTGCGGAGGAGCCTCGGCTCGAATCTCACGTCCACTCGGCGCCCTCAACGTGAGACGGTCGTGGCAGGTTGAGCGGGCGGCAGCCGAAGAATGTGGCAGGGAAACTGGAGACGGTCCCTCAACGTGAGACGGCTATGGCCGAGGTGACGGAAAAGGAACCCTGCAAAATCAATTCTCCCCTGAGGTTCAGAATTTCAACCCGGCGAATATTGGTGACCGGCCTCAACGAAGGGGGGAGTTGTTGCGCGCCTACGCCGTCGCTTGCGAGGTACGCCCGCGCGAAACCAGACTGAGCGGTTATCGCTCCGGCGTTAATTCCGTCAACAAGGAATCGGTACACGGCGCCGCTCTCGAGATTCTCGGCGTCTATCCTGATTTCTTCCCGTCTGGAGCCATTGCTAAGAGATTGAACCGTGATCGCGGAGTGTCCGGAGGCTCCCGAGTTCGCAACCGCCGGCGCCAGTCTTGCCTCTTTCACGACGGTTGCGGTGGGCGCCGCGGCGTCGGGGTTGAAGTCGCCTAGCAAGACCACTCTGTTCGAAGCGTCGCGGATCTCCACGTGGCGAATACCCGTCACAGGGTTGAGAGGCGATAGCAGCGGCCCCGATTCATTGCTGAAGGCGAATCGCAGGCTGCCAAGGCTTACCGACGTGTTCCTCGTTATCTGGCTTCCATTGACGAACAACTGATAGTCGGAGCGAACGCTCAAGCGTTGAGCTTCAACGGTGAACTCCTGCTGGGCTCCCGAGACGTCGATCGAGGCCGTCCCCGCGGCTTCGACTACTCCGGGCGCTCTCGCGAGGTTTATCGATGAATGAAAATCCGAAGGCGCTCTCGTGATCGGCCCGATGTTCAGGCTTCTCAGCGCGGCAAGCGGGTTGATGCGGCCACGTCCGAGCTTGCCGGCTAGCCCCGGATTGAACTCGTCGATGTTGTCCGCCGACGCTTCGATTACTCTTCTTACTTGCTGGTTTCTAGGATCGGCCGAGATAACAAGCGCGGCTTCGGCGGCCACGAGCGGCGCGGCGAATGACGTGCCGCTCCATCGAGCATACGGGCCGCCCGAATCAAGAGGGAACGCGCTTATGAGGTGATAACCCGGCGCGCTCAGATCGACGTGAAGACCGAAGTTCGAGAACGATGTTTTGTGGCCGTCCAGGTCGAGCGCCGCGGCCGCCATCACTTCGTCCATAGTGGACGGAAACTGCGGACTGCTCTCGGTGTTGTCATTGCCGACAGCGGCGGTTACCGTGATTCCGCGCGACCGGGCGTCGATAATCGCTTGCTGAAGGAGGTCCGACGGTTGGGCCGAGCCGAGGCTCAGGTTGATCACCTTTGCTCCGTGATCCGCTGCGTACTTGACCGCTGACGCTACCGTGAATGCGTCGCCGATTCCTTCGGCCGGAAAAGCGCGAATCGGCATTATCGTTGCTTCCGGAGCGAGCATTGAAATAAGTCCCGCGATAAAGGTCCCGTGACCCACGACGGTAGTCTTCGGGTCTCCTTTGGCTTCGGATGGATCGCTGTCGTTGTCCACGAAATCCCAGCCATGCGCGTCGTCGATAAGACCATCGCCGTCGTTGTCGAGTCCGTCTCCGTCCCTATCCCCGTTGCTGCGATCGTCGGTCCACAGCTTCCCCGCGAAAGCCGGGTGAGATCGATCGACGCCTGTATCGATCACCGCCACCACGGCGCCCGCCCCTCTGGAGCGAAGGGCGACGTCGTCGAGCTTGAGCAACGCAAACAACTGCTGTTGACCTAGAAAGTCCAACTGAGAAAGGCCGGTTGTTGCGTGACCGTCAGGGAAACTGGTCGTCGGCCTGGCGAACACGCTTGGACTCGTGACAACTGGATTGAGCGCGGCGCTCAGGACATCCGGATCCTTGCCCAGCCGCTTGCGCCACTTGTTCTCGCTCTTGTTCTTGGGCACGCCAAGGCGGTAAAAGTTCGTGCCGTAAATCTGTAGGATGACGTCGGTGCGATTGCGTTCGTTGACGGCGCTTATTTCAGCGCCAGGCTTGAGTTCGACGACAACCTCGCCTTTGAGGAATTCTTCGCCTGGGTCGGAGCCTTCCTGCTCGCTAGCGCCAACTGGAAATCCTTGCGCGCCCAGAATGACCGCAAGTAACGCCGCAAGGATCGAACGGTTCGCTTTCATAACATCGACCTCTCTTCAATCAAGCGCTTTCACTTCTGGCCTGACTCCCGAATCCTGAATCCCGAATCCTGACTCCTGTATCCTGAATCCTGTATCCTGACTCCTGAATCCTGGTTCTGAATCCTCACTCCTGAATCCTGACTCCTGAATCCTGAATCCTGAATCCTGACTCCTGAATCCTGAATCCTGAATCCTGAATCCTGACTCCTGTATCCTGAATTCTGACTCTTATATCCTGAATCCTGAATCCTGAATCCTGAATCCTGAATCCTGACTCCTGAATCCTTCAACCGGGATCACCCATCAGGATGAACGGCGCCCAGTAGTACGGGTGGCCGTAGCCGTCTTTGATAGCGAGTTGCGCGGCTCTCAACGCGCTACGTTTGGACGCGCCCGCGCTGATCTCCGAGTACATTACCTTCATGAACTCGGTGGTGCTTTCATCGCTTGCCGCCCACAAACTCGCGACCAGCGTTGGCGCGCCGGCGTGCAAAAATCCTCGCATCAACCCATGAAGCTCGTCTCCCGGAAAAACCTGGTTCGCTCCGGTGTGGCACGCCGATAGTGTGACCAACTCGGCGTTCAGCTTCAGGTCAAGCAGGCTGTAAAAGTTGAGTGGCGAGTCCGCCAGCTTCAGGAACGAAAACATGGGGTTGTCGCTTCGGAAATGGCCGTGCGACGCCAGGTGGAGCAGGGTCGCCCGCGGAGCATGCTTTAGCAGATTCTTAAGCGTCGCTTCTTCTCCCAGCAGCGTCACCGAGCCTCGGAACAGTTTTCTCAGCGCCTGTATCTCCTGCTCGATGTTTGGCGTTCGGCTGTCGGAAACGCCCACCGCAACAAGCGTGTGTGAACCGCCATTGCGCGCTCCAGTTGAACCGTTTTGTTTGATTGCTCTACCTTTCATCCGATTCCTGCACAGTTTCAGCACAGTCGCGCTGGGCGCGTAGGAGATATGGAACTGATCGACCAGATAACCTCTTCGATTGATCAACGCGTGGAAGGGCGCGTAGTGAAGCGAGCCATGAGGCACAATGATCAGTTTCTCGCCTGCCACGTGAGGTTCGATTGCGGCGAAGACGTTTTGATAGAGCCAACCGAGGTGAGCGTTCACCGCTTGATTCAGTTGATCCAGATGTTTTTCAGCGTACTCCGGACCATAGTTGAATTTGTCGAGCTGGAATCTCAACGCTCCGAGCGCTCGCCGTATCTCCGTCGCCGACGCGACGCCTCGGACCACCCTCAGGCGGTCACGTGATGCAATGAAAGCCGACACCTCATCTCCCGTTGAGAAGTACTCGACCGCCGTTTCATCTTCCTCGAGCGTTTCGCGCAGGTCCAGGGCCGAGGCGGCGCGCGTCTGAAAGACGGAGTCGTCTGCTTCCACCTGCCGGAAACGTCGAGCGATCTGCCGCTCACGCCGAAGGACTTCGCGATTGTAGCGACTGGCGGCTTCGGCGTTTCGCTGCCCGCCCTTGTCGTCCTCTATCCCAACTTGAGAGTTGTACCAGTTGAATTCTTCTATCAGCTTCAACAACCGCGCGCGTTCGGCCCTCTGTCTTGCGTTGGGGCCGGCGGAACTCTCTCGCACGTAGCGCGAGATCATATCGGCTAAGGCGCGAGACTTACACGATTCGACCAACTGGAATGCTTCTTCGGTTCTTCCACTCTGGCCATCGAGGCACGCTTTAATCGCATCCTCGTAGATTTCAATCTTATCTCGGAGGAATGTAGCCTTGAGTTCATCGCCCGCGATTCCTCCGCGCATGCGCTCTATCGTCTTGACGGCTCGCCGGAAACTCTCGATGGCCTCCCGTTGACGCCCGCGCACACGTTCTATCTTGCCGATCAAGTTATGTGAAACGTACACAATGGCCGGAGCGAATCTGTCTCTGACGGCTCGAATAGCCGCGCGGGCCGACCGCAGCGCATTGCCGTGCTTGCCGGATTGATAAGCGGCGCGAGCCAGAAGCACACGGGCGTAGCCGGCCTTGACCGGCAGGTTATGCCTCGTGAAGGTCCGCAACGCCCGCCTCGCCAGGCGGTCGGCCTCGTCAGGCTGGCCGCCCGTAATTGCAAGCTCGGCCAGATAGCAGTCAATCACTCCCGTGGTTACTACGTTCTTGTTTGCTACAAACACGCGGCGGGCGAAGTTGAGATCGGCAAGAGCCGTTTCCCTGTGGCCAAGCCCCATTGCCGAAAGCGCGGTAATCAATGACGCGTGAGCCGATTCGCACGGCATACCGAGCTTGTTGAAGCTTGCTCGCGCCGCGGCCCCGCTCTCGCCAGCGTCCTCGAATGAGTTGAGCGACAGCATTATTCTGGCGATATCAAGATCGCACCACGCTACGAGCCTCTCCGTTCCGCATCGCGTGAGGCGCTCGCGAAGCTCGTTGTACCCTTTTAGCGCCTGGTTGTAGTTCCCGCGAAGGAACTGTATGAACGCAATCATCAATCGCGCCTGCGCCGCTATAACCGATTGACCTCCTCGCTCCCATACAACCGCCGATTTGTTGAGCAGTTTCAAAGCACCGAGCGGCCGATCGGTTTCCGCGAAGATGTTGGAACGGCTCAGATCCACATGCGCACGCATGTCCGCGTCTCCGGATCGAGCCAGTGTTTTGCGGGCCCGGTCATAGCAATCAAGAGCCTTTCGGTATCGATCCAACCGGTAGTGGATGTTCCCGACATTTACTTCGAGCTGCGCAAGTTGAACCTGCCCGGCGCCCGCCAAAAGGCGCCGAGTCACGCGTGCAGCCAGCATTGCTTCTTCATACCGGCCAAGTTGGGTGAGCGAATCGACCCGTTGCTTTTGAACGAGACCGGCTTCTCGATCCAGACCGAAAGCCCGGAATGTTCGGGCCGCTTCTTCGTACAGCGTATTGGCTTCGCCATGCCGGCCGATCACGTGGAGCACACGGCCGTTGCTCGCAGCGCCATACGCCTTTGAGAGGTCGTCGCCCAGAAGCGCCGCCAACTCTCCGGTGCGGGCCGCCAGTCTTCCAGCGCGGTCAAGATCGCCGTGAACCAACCTATCGACCTCCGATTTGAACGATCCGAACTTCTCTCGTCCGATGCGCCCACCTTGATTGCGGAGAAACGCTTCGGCGCTCTCCGCATCAATCAATTTGTTGGCTAATCTGCTTGTCACGGTCGTATGAAGCTCGATGTCAACGGTGTGGGGGCCTGCTAATAAAGTTAATACCACGCATTCACGGATGCGTGAAGACAAAGTTCAATTCGAAGCTCGCGCGCTCACTGCGCTTCGGCGTCGAAGCCTGAAGGCGTCTCAAGCTTCCAAGGGGCGACAGAAATCGCTTTGGGCATGCGACAGCGGCGACTTCTCCCCAGAACCGCTACTGTCACTTCTGCCGCCCCTTCGAAGCTCGCGCGTCATCGACGCAATGCGACGCGGACCACGGTCAATCAGCTTGGCGCTTACGCGCGCCGCAGCCTAAAGACTGAATGAACTCTGAACTTCTCCGTTCGATGTTTGCGATCGTCGAACCTGGCCGGTGACGCGCCGCAGCCTAAAGGCTGAACTCTGAACTTCTCCCGCCCGGACAAATGGCCCGTTGCGCGCAAGACGCTTTCGCCGAGCGCCACTACTGGCCTACCGGCAGTCCGACAATCGAGATGCTCGATTCCGGCAAGTCAAATCGCAGATCGTACCGCCCTCTTTCAATCGCTTCGCACGTAAACTCGCCGGCGTCATTCGTAGAAACCTCGCTGACCGTCGCCCCGTTTCTCATCAGAACCACTCGCAGCCCGGCTACCGATTCAAACTTCATCTCGCCTTCTCGCAGTATCTGTCCGGTCATGTCTGCTTGGTTCGGATCCAACGGTGCGATCTTCACGTCAATGCTGTATGGTTCGGCGCGATAGAGAAGCTGGCGCTCGGCCGTTTCGGTCGACCGCACGCCCGCAAGCGCGGCTTGTCCGAAACTATCAAACGCGAGCGACGCGATCAGCCGGCGAGCTCGCTCTCGCAAACTAGATCCTTGTCGTTGGAGCGAGAATGCTTTGAACGCCCGATTCAAAACCCACGCCGGCGGCTCGACCGAAGCATCGCCCGCGGCGATTGACTTGAACCGCAGATACCAATCGAGATCGTATCGGCAACTTCGGCATCCCGCGGCCAGATGGTTGTGGGCCGCATCCGCTTCCTCGGAGATCAACACCCCATCCGCGTAGTCTATTAGTCGCTCGTATCCGATGCAGATCATGTTCTTGCTCCACAAAACGAAAAACGAGACCGGCGCGCGGCGCTTACTTGCGCCGCGCGCCGGTCAACCCAGTTCAGCGCCTTGCAGCCCGGGCGGCGAGAGACTTCGCCACCAGCGACTGCCGGCAGAACTCAGCCGCGACCCTCATACCCGATTGGAGATCGGACAACCGCGCTGGACGGCCGTTGAGGGTGATCTCGGTTCGATCCGTCACATTCAGGACCAAGCGCGATCCTCCGTCATTGGGATCAATGGCGATGGTGGTTGGATCCACGCCCGCGACCTGCCCAGCCACTCGCACCACGGTGCAATCGTCGCCGCCGTCGAGCGGCCGGGCCGCTATCGAGAGCGCTTCAAACGATGAGAGATTGTATGCGGCTTGCGCCGCCATCCCGGCTTGCAGCCGTTCGAAGCTCGCGGGCTCTCCGCCGATGGTGACAACCGTCGTATGAAGGATGTGCAAGGTCACGGAAGGCCCGTCGACCAGCGGGGCTATCGTGACGGTGGTCGTTGACGGATCTACATTCCGAATATGGCCGGTCACCTCGCCGTTTCCATAGGCCGCGATTCTGATCGCAAGCAGAGTCGTCTCCACGTAGCTAGCCACCACGCGGAAACCGCGATGGAGGTCGCCGAGTTCAGCGGGCCGGTCGTTCAGCGAGATCGGCGTGCCGGGCCCAACGTTAAGGGTGACGGCTCGGCCGCCATCCGAGGGCTCGATCGAAAGCGCTCCAGCCCCGACTTCCGCGATCACGCCTCTGATCTCCGCGAAGGACTCGGCGCTGATGCGAATTGCTTCGAGCGAGTCCGGTCCGTATGAAGCGGCTGCCGTGAATCCTCTATGCAGATCATCGAGCCTCGCCGGCCGGCCATCGAGCGTGACCGCCGTGTTCGCCGTAACGTGCAGAGTAACGGCGGGACCCAACGTCAGCGGAACTATGGTGATGTTGCCCGAGCCAGTTGATTCGATCGTGCCTTCTATTCTGGCTAGGCTCGGGCCTTCCTCGCCGCGCGCCTCTATCGCCGCGGCCAGATTACTTGAAGAATCATATGAAGCTGTTACGCGGTCGCCTTCGTGGAGATCGCCGAGAGTCGCTCGCTCTCCATTCCGGGTTATTTGAGTGCGGTCGTTTGTATGCAATGTCACTGCGTCGCCATCGCCTCGTGGGATGATTGTCAGTGAGCCGGCTCGATCGTCCACGGCCCGGATCAAACCTCGAACCCTTGCATCGGCGTCGGCGCTTACTACGTGTAACCTGAAATGGGGAGAAAGGAGCAGTAATGTGAAGATAATCGTTGTCGTCAGTTTCCGCATGTCGGACTCCTTTCCTGTTTCTAATTCGATTCGCGTTTTGGAATCCGGTAATGGAAAGGCGGAAGCTGATTAAAGTACCTGGTGGCCTACAATTTCCCATCGAGCAGTTTCTCGAGCTTCTTCAAGCATCGGGCTCGGGTCGGCCCAAGCGAGTTCAACGGGATGCCGAGTCGTTCGGCGATCTCGCCGTAACTGAGTTCTTCTTTATTATAGAAAAGGAGAGTCACCAGAGTTCGACACCGCGCGGCCAGTTTCGTCAGCGATTCGCGAACAACCTGTTCTCGCTCGTAAGCCAGGCGCTGCTGGTCGGCTAATGGTTCGGCGGCGGCTAGATTGTCGAGCAAGTCCCGCGCGTAATCCTCGTCGTAAACTGGAGACCGCTGCTCTCGCCGATTGCCGGCCGCCACCCTCCAACACTCTCTCGTGGTCGTAGTCATTAGCCATGAACTAACCTTCCCGCGGTCGCGTAGCGTTGAAAGGCGCTCCAGCAGCCTGACACAGACCGATTGGAAAATATCCGCGGCGTCAATCGGCGAAAAGCCGATCTTGATCGGGATCGAATAGATAAGCCGTTTGTAACGATGTATCAAAGCCTCCCAGGCGGCTGAGTCGCCCTTCAAGCACGCGTCGACGAGGGCGCGGTCATCGAGCAATGCGGGCTGGTTTGAAGATTCGGCTTCGGGCTCTTTCGTCATATTAAGGACTGGCGAATGGAGGCGAT
>JAHFUG010000280.1 GCA_023265195.1 Blastocatellia bacterium
TGAAGGCGGTTGGAATCAACAGTCACGGGGGGCCGGAAGTTCTGGAGTTAATCGATCATCCAGTCCCGGCAATTGAATCGAACGAAGTCTTAGTAAGAGTCAAAGCCTGCGCGCTGAACCATCTTGATATCTGGATACGAGAAGGGCTGCCGGGACTCAAGCTGGCAATGCCACACATACTCGGGTCCGATGTCTCGGGCGTCGTCGAACAAGCTGGCTCCGTCGTCAAGAACACCGCACCGGGTGACGAGGTGCTTCTTTCGCCGAGCCTATCCTGCATGCACTGCGAACATTGCCTTTCGGGCCAGGACAACCTTTGCGCAAAGTACGATATGCTGGGCCGGGGGCGCGCGGGCGGCTACGCCGAACTGATCAAGTGTCCCTCGGTGAATGTCATTCGCAAGCCGGCTAATCTAACTTTCCCGGAGGCTGCGTCCGTTCCACTGGTTTTCTTGACCGCCTGGCATATGCTCGTCGGCCGAGTGGCTCTGCGGCCCGGCGAGACGCTTCTCGTGCATGCAGCCGGGAGCGGCGTCGGAATCGCCGCTATCCAGATTGGAAAGCTGATCGGGGCCAGGGTCATCGCGACCGCGAGCACAGCCGAGAAGTTGGAGAAGGCCGCCCAGCTTGGCGCCGACCACGGCGTCAATTACTCTGAGCAGGATTTTCTTGAAGAAGTCCGGCGAATCACTAACAGGCGCGGAGTGGACGTCGTTTTTGAGCACACCGGCGAAGCAACCTGGGAAAAGAGCGTAAGATCACTCGTTCGCGGTGGCCGATTGGTTACCTGCGGAGCTACGTCGGGATTCTCAGGCAACCTGGACATCAGGTATCTCTTCTCGAAACAGATCGCGCTTTTTGGATCTTATATGGGAGGCAAGCCCGAGCTGTTGGAAGTAATGAAGCACTTTGAAACAGGCAAACTGCGCCCGGTCGTCGACCGAGTTCTGCCTCTTGAATCGGCCGCGGAGGCTCACAAGGCGCTCGAGAATCGGGCGCAGTTCGGCAAGGTCGTTCTGACTCCTTGATCACGCGCGCCTCGGCGACGCCCTCGTCATCGTCTCAGCTTGCCGTGAACAAGGAGATCAGCTTTACTATCTAATCGCGGCGACGACTCAGTCTTTCATGGAGGGATTCATGACTAGCGCCGAACTGGATGAACTCATCAAGCAAACCGATAGTCTTTCTCCCGAAGAGCGGCTGCAATTGCTCGAGCACCTGAGGCGCGGGGTTTCGGCGCCTGGAAAAACCAATAGGAAATGGCGAGAAATCCGAGGAGTCGCGCAATGGCCTCTTTTGGACGAAGACGCTCAGGCATGGGTATCACGTACCAGGCGCGAAGGAGATGAGCATCGCGATAGCCAAGTGAGAAGAGATTAGTGAGAATAGACTCTGCGTTGCGGAATGTCACCCGCCTATTTCTGGACACAGCTTCCGTTATCTACTACGTTGAGAAGAACCCCCGGTATTCAGCCACGGCGGAGTTTGTTTTCGATCAGATCGATAACGGCGCCATCACAGGTGTTACCTCGGTTGTGACGCTCGCGGAGTGTCTTGTGGCCTTGGCGCAACGCGGTTGCAACAGGATTTCTTGGACCTGATTCTCTACGGCAACAACACGGTGTTCATGGGCCTCGATGGCGAGACCGGAAGGCAAGCGGGCGAACTCAGGGCGCGCTATAACATTACCTTGCCCGATGCACTTCAGATTTCCAGCGCGTTGGCGGCAGGCTGCGAAGCGTTCCTGACCAATGATGTTGCGCTCAATCGGGTGACGGATCTCAATGTCATAACCTTCAATGACGTTTCTCCAGCCTGAGGTATTCCGACATCGGTTCAGGTTGAGCGTTCATTAACGGCTCCTTCGGACTCGCGGATCAACGCCGATAATTCGTTTTTTCAACCACCTATGGAAAGCGGCTCGCGCGTAATGGGAGTGTAGAGAGTGTCTCTCTCGACGGGGATTCGTCCGGCGCCTTTAATCAGCGATTCTATCTCGGTCCTCGTCAACTGATTGTCATTGCCATCCGCGAGGTATGACTCCATCAAAGATCCGCCGTCGTTGATTGTTCCGTCGAGGTCGTCCGCGCCGAACCGAAGAGCCACTTGCGCGAGTTGTTTGCCGAGCATCACCCAGTAGGCTTTTATGTGAGGGACGTTCGAAAGCATCAGCCGTGACACCGCAATAGTCTTTAACGAATCTATGCCGCTTGGGCCCGGCAGATTCGACATGGCGGTCCCTTTAGGATGAAAAGCGAGGGGTATGAAACACTTGAACCCGTTGGTTCGATCCTGAAGCTCGCGGAGCTTGATCAGGTGATCGACCCGGTCCTCGTATGATTCGATGTGACCATAGAGCATCGTCGCGTTTGTAGGTATTCCGGCATTGTGAACTTTTTCGGAAAGTTGAAGCCATCTATCGCCCGAGGTCTTGTGCGCGCAAATCTTGCTGCGCGTTGGCTCGCCGAGAATCTCAGCGCCGCCTCCCGGACAGCTATCGAGACCGGCTTCGATCAATCCGCGGATGACCTCTTCGTCGCTCAGCCTGCAGGTTCTCCCGATATGGTCGATCTCGACCATTGTGAACGCCTTCAAGTGCATGTCCGGAAAATTGCGCTTGAGCTCCTTCAACAGCCCCGTGTAGTAGTCGAATTGCCAGCGCGGATGAAGTCCGCCAACGATGTGAAGCTCGCGCGCGCCTTGCTGATATGCGTTCCTGGCTATTTCAACGCATTCCTCGATAGTCCACTCATAAGCCTCGGGATGCCGAACTCGCCGATAAAACCCGCAAAAGCCGCAGTCCGAAACACAGACGTTGGTGTAGTTCATGTGGCGATTCACGTTAAAGTAGGTAAGGCCGCCGTTGACGCTTTCGCGAACTCGGTTCGCCATCTCCCCAACCGCGATGAGGTCGTCGCTCCGGAACAGGGAGACGCCGTCGTCGAAGCCGAGCGGTTCGCCGGCCTCTATTTTCCTGGATATTTCGTCCAATCGACGGGGGGATACATGTTCTTTCATCATTTGACCTTGAAGCCTACCAGCTCGATTGTCATCTCCATGACGTCCTGCGGATTCGGGATGTGTTCTAGTTGAACCTCGATCAGCATCGTTTCGTTGGGGCCGAGGGCTTCACGCGTCTTTGGTATCGGCGTGATCGTCCGCTCCTTCAGCGGCTCGTTACTGAAGCCGAGAGCAACCGCGCGAAGTTGCAGCCCGGTGATGACACGGCCGCCGGTGTTCTGAATGTGAGTGCTCATCATTCCGATGTTACCGAACATGTTCTTTGCGGTCACCTTCTTGATCTCATCCATCTTCACGAACTCAACGTAGGAGTCGAATTCCGCCGAACCCGGCCTGGCCATTTCCAGCGACGGGGCAGGCTTCGACGCCTTGGCGCCAACGATGATCGTCAGCACTACAACGAAGATGAGCAACAGACCGCTTACGGCCATTATGATCCTGGAGTGATCTTTGTTCGCTGTTTCTTCCGGTTGATCGAACATATGGTGATCTCCATCCTTCGGTTAAGCGCTTATGGTCATGCGTCCAATCATCAACGTAGGGGACACAATGCTTCCCCGGAAGTCCAGATCGTCGCCAACCATTTCAATCGAGTTGAGCATTTCCTTGAGGTTGCCGGCGACCGTCACGCCCTGCACGGGAAATGCAAGCTCTCCGTTTTGAATCCACATCCCCGATGCGCTTCTCGAGTAGTCGCCGTTCACGACGTTGACGCCGAACCCGATGAGCTCCGTTACGTACAACCCATTCCGCACCGATGCGATGATTTGTTCGGGCGAATCCGGTCCAGGCTGAATGAAGAGATTGCCTACGCCGACTCCCGGCGCGCCGACAAGACCTCTGGAGGCATTGCCGGTTGATCTGAGCCCGAGTTTTTTGGCGGTGTAGGTGTTCAATAAATAGTTCGCCAGCACGCCGTCTTCTATCACGACCGTGCGCCGCGTGGGCAAGCCCTCCGCATCGAAGGGCCGCGATCCGAGCAACGTGGGCAGCGTTCCGTCGTCAATGACCGTTAGCCGCGGCGACGCCACTTGTTCGCCTCGTTGTCCAACCAGGAAACTCGCCTTCCTGAATATTGACTCCCCCGAGACCGCATGGAAAATGTCTCCGAGCAGTTCCTTCGCTACGTTAGGCTCAAAGACGACGGGAACGCTTTGATTCTTTACAGTGCGCGCCCCCAGCTTTCGCAGAGTTCGTCGAGCAGCCTCGGCCCCGATCGATTCCGGCGAGTCCATGTCCCTGAGCTTTCTCCTACAGTCATACCAGTAATCCCGTTGCATTCTCTCGTTGTCCAAGGCGACCGGAACGGTCGAAATCGAACAACTGGTGCCGCTGTACTCGGCTACGAAACCTTGTGAGTTGGCCAGCACCATTGCTCCGGCCCTGGAATCAAAGCCGCCGCCGTCGAAATTAACGATCTTCGGGCTGGCTTCGCGCGCAGCCATCTCGGCGCGCAAGGCGAGGTTGATCTTTTCTTCCGTGGCAAGATCGGAAATATCCGGGTCATACAAGTCGAGATCGGCTAAGCTTGCCGCCATTTCGGCCGGTTCAGGCAAACCCGCGCTGTCGTCTGGCGAGGTCACCCGCGCCATCTCGATCGCTTCTTGAATCAAGGAACTGACCGAATCTTTGCTGAAGTCCGACCCGGAGACGGACGCCTGCTTGCCGTCCAGAAGAACCCTGAGCCCAAAGCCCCGATCCATCGACTCCTTCAGAGTCTCGACTTCACCCAGCCGGACGCTGACGGAAAACTCGACTCTATGCCGTAGCATGACCTCCGCCGCGGTTGCGCCTCGCACCACTGCTTCCCGGGCCAGATCAACGGCGAATTGCTTGCTAAAAGAGAGATCCATCTTCGGTTCTTTGAAGGTTCTCCGCGGAGTCAAAGCGCGCCTAGAGTTTTGTGCCGCCCACGGTAATTTCACTTATCTTGATTGTAGGCAGCCCCACTCCAACCGGAATATTCTGGCCATCCTTCCCGCAGACCCCAACGCCCTTGTCTAGTTGGAGGTCATCACCAACCGCGGTTACGTGTTTCAACGCCACGGGCCCATTTCCGCGCAGGGTCGCTCCCTTGACTGCTGTGGTGATTTTGCCCTCCTCGATAAGAAAGGCCTCGGACGCTGAAAACGCGAACTCTCCGCTGGTGATGTCGACCTGACCGCCGCCGAACTGCACGGCGTATAGCCCGCGCTTTACGGACCGAATGATTTCTTCCCTCGAGTGCGGCCCCGACAACATAAAGGTGTTGGTCATTCGTGGCAGGGGCATGTATTTGTAGCTCTCGCGGCGGCCGTTGCCTGTCCGAGGCGTCTTCATCAGCCGGGAGTTGAGGCGATCGTTCATATAGCAGCGAAGCACGCCGTTCTCGATGAGAACAGTCCTCGTCGTGGGTTCACCTTCATCGTCGATATTGAGCGACCCTCGGCGGCTCGGTATTGTTCCATCGTCAACTACGGTGCATAGCTCAGACGCCACTCGCTCTCCTATCATTCCCGAGAAAGCGGACGTGCCTTTTCTGTTGAAGTCCGCCTCCAATCCATGTCCGACGGCTTCGTGGAGTAATATGCCGGGCCAACCCGGCCCGAGCACCACTTCCATCTTGCCCGCCGGAGCGTCTATGGCCTCCAACTGCCCGATCGCCTGGCGCGCGGCTTCTGTTCCGCAATCGCCCGGCCTTAGTTGCTCTTCAAAGAAGTCGATGCCTATTCTGCCGCCGCCGCCTGAACGGCCGAGTTGACGATTGCCGTCGTCGTCGGCAATACACAACACGCCAATTCGCGCCAGGGGTTGGACGTCGCCGGCCAACCCCCCATCGGAAGAAGCGATCATCACGTACTTGATCTCATCCGCCATCGACGACTGCACTTCGCGGATTCTTCGATCGTAATCGCGAGCCGCTCTGTCGCTCTCGATTACAAGCGCGATTTTTCTACTAACGCTCGCGGCCGAAACCGGCGTCTCGACAGGGTATAGATTGTGGGACGAAGGACTGACGTTGACGCCCGTCACGCCCGTCAACCCGCCGCTCCTTGCTATGTGACCCGCCGTCCGCGCGGCCGCGGCGATGGAATCGAATGCGATGAGGTCGGTGTAGGCGTAACCCGTCTTGTCGCCTATGGTGACTCTTACTCCAACCCCTTGCGATTCCGATTTCGTGACTGATTTTATTATCTGCTCGTCGAGACTGACGCCGTTCCTGATCCTGTACTCAAAATAGAGATCCGCGAAGTCGCCCCCTTTTTCGAGCGCAATCGACAGTAGCTTATCAATGTCCCCGGGCGTTAGTCCGTAGCGGTCCGAGAAGAAGTCTATACCTTTATTATTGGTCATTGACTCCTCTTCTTAGCCGCTGCGATGGCGTGGGGTGGACGGAGTGAGCGTAAGTGGATCGTCATCGTTTCTCGATAACAGTCAGCGGCAGTGGGGAACGGCCTTGTCGCCCAGATGAATGGCTGCGACGCCGCCAAACAGATTGTAATATTTGACATCGGAAAAACCAACCTCGCCCATCATCGCCGCCAGTTCGATCTGGCCGGGAAAAACCTTCACCGAATCAGGCAGATAACGATACGCCGTTCGCGAACCGGAAACCAGTTTTCCGACTACCGGCAGAACTCTATTGAAGTACCAGCCGTAGACCTCCCTAAAAACGGGCACGATCGGCTTTGAGAATTCGAGCACGGCGGCCCTACCCCCCGGCTTCAGCAAGCGCTCCATCTCCGAGAGCCCGGCTTCAGCGGACTCCAGATTGCGAAGGCCGAACGCAATGGTCACTGCATCAAAGGAATTGCTTGCAAACGGAGTCTTCAGGGCGTCGCCTTCTATGAGAATCACGCCGGTGTTCGACCGAGCCGCCTTCCGCGAGCCAAGCGTCAGCATCGGGTGACAGAAATCAAGACCCCAGGTCTCGGCGCTCCCAGCCAACTCGAGAGAAAGGTCCGCCGTTCCACAACATATATCCAGCACGCGCGCGTCCGGCGTGCTCAACACCGAAGCAAGCGATTGGACCACGCGGCGCCGCCACCTGCGGTCGACATTCAGGGACAGCGCGTGGTTCAGAAAGTCATACCGAGGCGCTATCTCCTCGAACATCATTCGGACAGCGGCGGACTTACCTTGCGAAGAAACGGAATTGGAGGCTTCCTGGCCGGTCATTTGGCAACGAACGCCGCCTAGAAGAGTCAATGAACAGCCGGACCGCCGGACAGCAACCTCTTCAGCGCGGGCTCTATTTCCTTTGCGGCTCCCAGGGCCGCTATCACCGAGTTCCGGGGCGTCAAGTACCTTTGCGCCGCCTGCGCGCAGTCAGAGGCGTTGATCGCGTTCACCCTCTCCTCGAATCGCAGGACATAGTCGCGTCCGAGGCCGTAGAGTTCGACGTCGAGCAAAGCCTCTTCTATCCCCGCCGGGTTTCGCAGCCTTGTGTTGAACGATTCGATAACTCGCTGCTTTGCGCTCTCGACAGCCTGCGGATCGATCTGGCCGCCCTTGAATGCTTTCAAATTCCTCATCACCGCATCGACGAGCGCCGGCAGCTTTTCCGGCTGCGACCTCAGGCTTACCAGGAAGGGACCGGCGAGGTATCGCGCATCGGCGTTCGTCTCGATCGACGCATCGGCTTCTATAGACGCTGCGAGTTTTTTGTTGGACGCGGAGATCACTTCGGTCAATACGGCCGCTGCGTAGTAGTCGCTGGCTCTTCTAGAGAATCCCACTTGAGCGATGACCGCCTGGGCGGTCCGGATCGCTTGATCATTCACGGCGAAAATCCTTAAGTCAGGCGGGGGCTCCGCCGGACGGAACGTGGCCGGAACGATCTCTCCCTTCCGCCATCCTCCAAACTTCGCCCTGCTCAATCGGGTGAGCTCATCCAGCGTAGCATCGCCCGTAACAACGAGCTCGGCGTTGTTGGGCAGGTAGAACCGGCCGTGATAATAGAGCAAATCCTGCCGGTCTATTTTCGATATGGTTTCCGTGGTTCCTCGCTCCGGATGTCCGAATGGATAAGCGCCGAACAGTTCCGCCAGCGCCTTGTGTTTTAGCGACTCATCGCTTGCGTCCTGCTTCAGCGATTCAATGCGGTTCTTCTTAAGCGTTTCCAATTCGGTTTGATCGAACCCAGGGGTAACCACGATTTTCGCGAGCAGGTCGAGCATCGCCTCGAGGCTTCCGCCAGTCAGCACCAGGTCGGTGGCGTCCCAGCCGACGGTGATCGAGATTCGGACGCCCAGATGCCGAACCATCTCCTCCACGTTCTTTGCCGGCAAACCGCCACCGCCTCTTAACAACATCCCGGCAGTCAGGTCGGCCAGTCCGCCCTTGCCCGCGAGGTCGAACATCGCCCCGCTATTGACTCTCAAATGAAGCCTGGTGTCCGGACTGGAAGCGTTTTCAATCAACATCAAGCGAAGGCCGTTGAGAAGCGAATCGGTTTTGACCATGGGGAGCGCGGCTCCGCCTTGGCCGGACGCGCACACCGGGTCAATAGACGCTCTGGCGCCGGACGCCGAAAGCATCGAAACGATGACGATCAGTACAAAACCGGTAGCTCGCAAACAGGACTCCTCCGCGGGCGAGTAATTGGCGATTCGAGTCTAACTATACGCTGTAGAGACCGTCAACCCGTTGTGCTATACTGGCAGGCGTTTGCTTCAACTTCTTGAAGCAAACCGGTGGGAACTTAAGGGAAGAGCAGGACAACGTACAACTCTCCGGATCGAGGACAGCCACGATGTATTGCCCGTCTTGTTCTACGCAGACCGCCGATGGAGCAAAATTCTGCAAGTCCTGTGGCCTAAGCCTCTCTGTCGTCACTCAAGCTCTCAACGGCGATTCCGGTTTTTCAGATCCGCTTCGCGATCGCGAATATAAGCGGGCGCGCAAACAAATCAGCGACGGCATTCAAGGAGCATCCGTGGGCGCGGCGTTTCTGGCTGCCTCAGTTCTTGCGTACATATTCCTGCCCATCCAACAACCTGTCTTTCTCGTTCCCACATTGATCTCGGCGCTAATTGGCCTGATCTACTCGTTTAGAAACATAGGAAAGCTGGTCGATGCAAAAGTAGGCCAGAAATTGGCTCAGGGTCCGGCCCAGACTCGAGGCACGGGCGTGCTAGGAACCGGGCCGGGTATGGCGGCTCTTCAATCGGAAAAGCGGTCGAGCGCGAAGCTGAGCCAGCCTGTGACCACGCCATCGCTTAATCAGCCGGCGCTTGCTCAAGGAACCGGCCCGATGGGCAGACGCGAGCCGTCGCCGCCTCTTCCAGTTGATCCAGCGCGGCCGGCTCCAACGGGCCGCATCAACCGTGAGCAATCCAGCCCTCTCCCGCGCGACAAGAAAGGCGACGACCTGTTCGCGAAGATTCGAAACTGATCGGCCAGGCGAGGTGTTGACCATAGGCTCCCGAAGCCGCGCTAGGTGCGAACGCCGGGCTTGATGCGGCTTCTTATGCGACGTTCAACGGTTTGATTCGGTCGATATTCTTGTTGGCGGCGCGAGTAGTTTCCCAGAGGTCCACCGCACGCTGGGCATTGAGCCAGAACTCGGGCGAGTTGCCGAATAAGCGTGAGAGGCGAAGGGCCATCTCCGGACTGACTGCACGCCGCTCGCGAAGCAGTTCGTTGATTGTCTGGCGAGAGACGCCCAGTGCCTCCGCAAGGCTGGACACGGTAAGGCCGAAGTCCGGCAGGAAGTCCTCACGAAGCATTTCGCCGGGATGGGTCGGACGAACCTGCCTCTTTCCAGGGTTCACAATGCTCATATCATCCCCCGTCTCAATGATAGTCTGTCAGTTCCACGTCGTAAGCATCGCCGTCGACGAACCGAAAGCAGATGCGCCACTGGCTGTTGACGGCGATGGAGTGTTGTCCCTTCCGGTCCCGTGCAAGTTCATGAAGCCGGTTGCCGGGAGGAACCTTCAAGTCGTCCAGGCGCGTCGCCAAATCAAGGTACTCGAGCTTGCGCGTCGCCCGTCTTGCGATCTCAGCCGGAAGACGTCGCGACATTCCGGTTGCGTACAACTCTTGCGTATGCCGGTTCGCGAACGTCTTGAGCACTTGCCAAGTGTGATCTGTCACGTGACGCGTGTCAAATGGCCGGGCGTCAAGTTCGGCCTAACGGTTAGCAAGCGACCTCATACCGCCGAGTTTCCGCGCGAAAGAACTTGACTC
>JAHFUG010000281.1:0-2364 GCA_023265195.1 Blastocatellia bacterium
TCTCTGAGGTTGCAAAATATCCATATCGTCTGTTATCACAAAACGGCAGGGTATGGACGTGATTTATCGACTTCAGGGTGTTGAGTTCGAGTGGGACGAGGACAAAGCTCACTCCAATGTAGAAAAGCATGGAGTTACATTTGAAGAAGCCGCGGAGGCGTTCTTCGATCCATTCCACCAAGAAGGTGATGCCTCTGTAGATAACGATCTTCGTGTCTTCGTACTTGGTTATTCGCTGTCTCAATGTCTACTGCTGGTAATCTACATTGAACGAAGAGAAAGAATTCGCATGATTTCCGCCCGTCCCGCTACTCGTGTTGAAAGGAAATTATATGAAGAATCCTGATGACGCCATAGAACTACACATTCGCCCACGGCCGGTTGAATCGGTATCAATGGATGTACCGAAGGAAACGCTGAATTCACTCAAGAGAGTGGCGGCTAACAAGGACATGTCCTGCGAGGCTTTGATCAAGCTCTATATTGGGCAAGGGCTAAGACAAGACTTATCAAAGCAATTTGGCGAGAGGGTGCTTGAAACGACTGCTCATGTTCTGGCCCGGCATCTTCAGTCCGATGAAGAGGTATCGGCAATCCTGCGGGAGATCAGAGGGGAAGCCATCCCGTGAGGGCGCCGAAGGCAACCAGGCAGTAGCGGAAATCCCTTCCACTCGATGATCGCGATCAACTGGAAATTGCTATTCAGCGTGGAGGGGCCTGACGTAGTAAGACTTCGCGCGAGACGGCGGTAGGATCAAAACCGCTCAGAGTTTTCGACGAAGCATCAGTTCAGAAAAATTGGTCATGTCTAACCACCACTCGGCCGGAGGAAATGAAGATGAAAAATTGCAATCACTCATGGCGGTATGTCGCCGGCTTGACCGCCGTCCTCGGACTCGCCGCATTGACGGCTATGCCTTCTAACCGTCCAAACAAAACCGTCCGTTCGATGGCTTCGAGTTGCATCATAAGCGAGCCCGGCGGAAGGCCGGTCACTGAAAATAACGACCCGCTCGCGAAACTATTGCTGGCCGCCGATCCCTGCCCCGCCAATGTTTTTGAGCTGCGCTCACGTATTCTCGCGGCGGGCGGCCGAATCAAGACAACGCTGGTCGCGAACAGAGGCTTTCACAATGCGAAGAGTCTGGGCGACTTCCCTTACTTCAGCATGTTCGAGATTGTTTCGGGCCGCCTGGAATCCATTAAAGCGGACGTTGCTGAAGGGGACTTCTTCTTCGGCCATTTCACCGGAACGGATGGCGCCAAAACGATCTTCGCCGATCAGCGAACTCAGTCAGGGTCTCTCATGATCGAAGCGATCGCATTCGATTCTTCTAAGCAAGTCTTCAACTTTTACGAACTTTTGGGCACGGGGCGGAGCGGACAGTGGTTCTATCGAGGCGATTCAACGGACATCCTTGCCGATGTTAAGCTCTTGCACCGCCAGCCCAACCCCGCCCGCCCCCAGTTTGGCGGGCGTCTTCGGTGCTCTGGCTGCCATACAGCGGGCGGTCCAATCATGAAGGAGATCGAGGCCCCTCATAATGACTGGTGGAGGACTGAGCGGCCCGTCCCTTTCGGCGTGTTGAAACCTGACGCTGCTCTCTCCGCCGTATTGAAGGGACTGGTGGACGCAAACCAACTCTCGGACGCCGCGAAAGCCGGGTTGAAGAAGATCGAGGCAAGCGAGAAGTTTCAAAAGGCTAAGAGGACTCTATCCCTTCAAGAGCAATTGCGTCCGCTGTTCTGCCCGGTTGAGTTGAATCTGGACTCCGATCCCATGCCGCTCGACCAGGGAGACGCCAATATTCAAGTACCGTCGGCCTTCTTCATTCATCCAATGCTGGCTCGCGGAACCGTCACCATTGAGCGCGCTCATTACGAGGCGGCTCTGAAGCAAGTCAAGACAAAACTGCCTGAAACCTCGCGCGCGGATGCTGACCACGCATGGCTGACCCCGGTGAAGGCGTTCTCGGATACACTTGCTATCGAGTCGCTCATCAAACAAGGCGTCATCGATGAGGAATTCGCGATCGACATTCTCGCCGTTGACCTGACCAACCCCGTGTTCTCCGATTCCAGATGCAAGTTGCTTCTTATGTTACCCGACAAGGCGGAGGGCGGCTGGAAGGAAGTCTTCAAAGCCAAACTGGCCGCAAGCAGCGATCCGGCCGCGCAAGAGTTACTGAAGAACCTGACCGATCCACGGAGGAACGCTCAGTTTCATCGGGCCAGGGCGGCTAGCGTCCTGACCGCGTGTCAGAGCAATCTGAAAAACAAAGACGTTGTGATCAAGATGTTCAGCCTTCTCGCGCAGCGGCGGGCCGAGGCTGGCGCATCCGAGATTTCGAAAAACCCAAAGGG
>JAHFUG010000281.1:2464-4641 GCA_023265195.1 Blastocatellia bacterium
ATCTCGAATCTTTCACGCGAGCCGATCAAATCGTCCAAGTTTACGAACTCATCGCGCGCACACCTTTGACTTGAAGACTCGCCGATGCATAAGATCACGCGCGGCGCCGCATCTTTACGATTCACTATTGAAATCCATTAAGCGCACGGCTGGCTTCAGAAGGCTCGTTTGGAGAACAATTTGTCGAGAGAAATCTGGCTTGGTCCGGTCTTGAGCGGCAATCGATCGCGTTTGATCGCGCGATGCTCGGCGATGCTCGAAGCGGGCCACGCGGATTCCTTTCTGTACATAGCCGCGTCATATCCTTTGCTCGATCTCGTCACTCAATCGCTGCTCGACGGATCGAGGAACCGAGGGCTCTGGGGTTCGCTCCACGTTCATCTATTTCGCGGTTTCGCACGGCACGTTTTGGCGAAGGCCGTTGACGAAGAGACCGGGCTTCCTCCGCCCACGAGAATACCGAATGACGACGACCGGAATCCGCTCAAGCGCAGCCTCATAGCTCGAATAATACACAGGCTGGCCGCCGCCGGTGAGATCAAGGCGATCGCGCCTCTCGCTAATCGCAGCGGCTGCGTCGATACGATCGCGGATCTGATCGGCGAAATCGTGCGCGCCGCCAAGACGCCCGCGGAGTTCGCCGCCATTGTCGAAGCCCGGTCGCGCGATGCTCACCGCGATCAGTCTTCGGCCCTTCCCAGCCAGATTGATTTCGACCGCGAGATCAGCCTGATCTATTCGAGGTATCATTCGGCGCTCGATAGGTTTCATCTGACTGACGACGACGCAAATCAGTTGCGCGCGCTCGAGGCGTTGCGGGGTGAAACGGACGGGCGCGCGATTAAGCACCCCTGGTTGACGGGGCTTCAACTCCTGATCATCGACGGCTTCTTCGATTTCACGCCCATCCAAGGCGAGATTCTCAGACTGCTGATACCCTCGGTTCCCGATGTCATAGTCACGTTGAATCGCGACGAGACGAACCCGGAAATCTTTCGTCCATTCAGCCGCACCATGGAACAGCTTTCTTCAATCGCCGATTTTGAAATACTGGTTCATTCTGAAAACCCTACGGCATCCGGCCCTCTTTCGAGTCTGAGGGCGCGATTGTTCAACACCGGCGCGTCAGTCAAGACAGCCGGTCCGGCAAGTGACGCCGGCGCGGACGCCCCTTCTGAAAACGAGCGGCCTTGCGTCCGGTTGTTGGATTGCGCCAATCGAGAAACCGAGATTCGGGCGGTGGCGAAGGAGATCAAACGCCTCGTGCTGCTGGATGGCTACACCATCCCTGAATTAGCGCTTGTCGTCCGACAACGCGCTTCGTACGCCGATCTCATTATTCGGGTTTTTGAAGAAGAGTCGGTCCCGTGCGCGCTTCGAAAGAGAATCAAGCTCCACGAAGCGCCCGCGGTTCGCGCCGTGACAAAACTGTTCGAGTTACTCGGCCAGCTTCACCGCGAAGAAACCAGTCTCAAGATCGGCGCGATAGCGGATCTGATCAAGACCGGCTACTTTCGACTTTCAGCGGACGAAGTTGCCTCGCTCCGCCGGCGTTTCGAGCGAGAATGCGGAATTAACCTCGATAGCGATTCCCTCGAAGACGCTACTAGCGCCGGCCTCGAAGATGCGCCCGGCCTCGGAACCTGGGACGCGGATTCCATCGAGAACGTCATCGCATACGTGGGAGGCCAGTTGACCGCCGCCGATTGGCTCAGGAGAGCGAAACGTCTAGTCGAGCGATCCAACAAACCAGCCGGCGAACTTGAGCCTCGCAACGAAGGCGATCCGGAAGAAGCTCCTCGAGAATCTGTAGACGGCGGCGATACCCTGGACGCCTCTGAAGCAAAAGCTGATTCACCCTCTCGGGAGCCGGGCTCGGAGCGAAAACAAAGACCCTCGCGCGACGTTCATCCGCCGACGATCGCGTGGGTGGCGCTCGTGGCCGGCAGGTTCTCGCAGTTGCTGACCTCAACCGCGGAAGAGGGACATCCTCGGCAACTCGGCGACGGGCTAGTCAGACTATTGGAGCAGCTTCAGCTTCACGGTCAGATAACGAGTGCGCCAGTGACGGCCGGCTCAACGGGCGAATCGACGCCTACGCTGGCTAATATCGCGCTCGACCTTCGCGGCCTCGAAGGAACTCGGAGGGCGCTGAGGGCCGCTTCCAGGGCTCTGGA
>JAHFUG010000281.1:4741-10192 GCA_023265195.1 Blastocatellia bacterium
GAGCTATCGGTCTCGCTCATACGGCTTCAAGAGAGACACAGGCGCCGCTCAGGCAAAGAAGGATTGATCCCTCTGCGCGAAGTCGACGCTCTGATCGCGAGCGCGGTTAGCAGCGGCGTTGCAAGTCCCAACGCCATCGATCGGGTCGCCATTCAGCGAGAGAGGGCGAGCCCCGTCTTCGGGCGATTCGATGGAATAATCACCAACCCGGCGCTCATATCAATGATGGCGGTTCAGTTCGGACCGAACCACGTCTTCAGCGCGAGCCAGTTGAGTCTCTACGGACGTTGTCCCTTCAAGTTCTACGCGGAACGAGTGCTCAAGCTGGAGCCTCGCGGCGAGGCGGCTCTTGATTTGACGGCGCTCGACGCGGGATCGCTGCTGCACGAAGTGTTAAGGCGATTCTTCCGGCGCCATCGTGAGCAGTTGCTAGCATCCCTGGATCGGGGCCGGTTGCGAGCCGAGCTGCAAGAAGTGGCTGACGCGGTCTTTGACGAGTATGAAGATCGGGTTCCTCCGCTCAACGCGCATGTTTGGCGAATCGACCGCGAGATAAGAAAGATATTGCTCGATCAGATTCTGCTATACGAGTTGGGCGTGGAGGAGAAGGCGCGGGAGAAAGGGGTGAAACCGGCGCGATTCGAGTTGGGTTTCGGAATGAGCGGAGAAGAACGCGACCCGGCTTCAAGAGATGAATTCCTGGAATTCTTCCGCGGCGAGGGCGGCCCGCAATCCGAAACAATTCGCGTGCGAGGCCAGATAGACCGGGTTGACACCGCGGACGATGGGACCGCGATTGCGTACGACTACAAGCTGTCTAAAGGAGCGGCGCTCGACGACATGATCGAAGGGAGACAACTCCAGCTTGGTGTTTATCTCGCGGCGCTCGAGCGGGTTTTTCTCAAGGGGCAGGGTATCGGCGGAGCGGGTTATTACACGTTGCGAGGCGGCCGGAATCGCAGGAATCAGGGTTTGTATCGAGCGAATATGAACCGGTACACGGGGATCAACCCGTCGGCGCACTCGAACCTGTCCGATGAAGACTGGAAGACGGCTCGAGATGAGATGGAAGCAAGGATATGGGAATTCATCGACGGCATGCGGGCGGGCAAATTTCCGGTCGATCCATCGAAACCAAAACAAACCTGTCCATACTGTGATTATTCATCATTATGCCGTTACGACAGATTTAGGATTAGCCACAAAGATGCACAAAAAGCTCAATAGAAAAAAAGAATCAGTGGATTAGGAGGTACGGTTGTTCGTGCGCCAAGCAGCGAAACTCACGAACTTCGCTATTTGGTTCCGGCTCTGCCGAGTTGGGTAAACCTTGTGTCTCATTCGATTTTCATTTGAGCCTCATGCGTTACGACAGATTTAGGATTAGCCACAAAGATGCACAAAAAGCTCAATAGAAAAAAAGAATCAGTGCATTGGGAGGTATGGTGGTTTGTGCGCCAAGCAGCGAAACTCACGAACTTCGCTATCTGGTTCCCGCTCTGCCGAGTTGGGGAAGCCTTGTGTCTCATTCGATTTTCATTTGAGCCTTATGCGCTTCTTTGTGGCATGTCTATATTAATCAAATTTAATCAATTAAGGAGAGAGAATACACGTGGACGACATTTTCAAACTGTGTGACGCGGTGCGCGAGACCGGTTTCGCGATTCACGGCTACCTAAAGAGTGGGCACCTCGAGAAGGTGTACGAAAACGCGTTAGCCCACCGTGTCCGGAAGCAGGGCCTTAACGTGGTTCAACAGCACGAGCTCAGAGTCTTCGACGAAGACGGAACAGTCCTTGGGACATACAATGCCGACCTCTTCCTGGACAATAGACTCATCATCGAAGTGAAGGCATGCAAGACGATCGTTGACGAGCACACTGCTCAGATACTGGGATATCTGAGAGCGTCTCGAATCGAGCACGGCCTCCTGATCAACTTCGGCGCCCCCAAGTTCCAAATCAAGAAGTTCATTCTGACTGCCGATCAATTCAGCTAGTCTTGCTCGGCGGAAATAAACCACCCACCCGCAAAGATGCACAAAACTCACAAGACGGAAGGGAACCGCGGGAGTGACAAAATGACCAGTGACAAATGACACCCCTCCGAGTGGTGCGTGGCGAGTTTCATGGCCACAAAAAGGCGGAGAAGTCACAGACGTGAGAACACGGACAGAACATATCCCGATTGGGTTCTCCCTTCGTAGCGGGGGCACTGGTCATTTGTCGTTTGTCATTTGTTATTGCTCATTCGTCAGCCGTATGCGCTTTGTGGTTTTGGGGACGCAGTTGTAATTTGTTGTTTGGGAGGTCGGGGTGTAGCCAAGCCTCTGCCTTAGGATTCCGCGTGCTGTTTGACTTCCGTTTCCATCGCGATTTTTCTCGTTTTCTATCTTGTGTATTTTGTGCTTTTTTGTGGCAATGAATCGAGAATTGAAGCCTGCTCAAATAGACGCCGCGCACGATCTCGCCCGGCACGTGTCCGTTACCGCTGGGCCCGGCTCCGGCAAGACGACCGTACTCGTTGAGCGATACCTTCACATTCTCGGAACTCACGACGTCACCGTCGATCAAATCGTCGCCATCACCTTCACCAATCGCGCGGCGAACGAAATGCGCGAGCGCCTGAGGCGAGAGCTAACTTCTATCGCACAATCCGCCGCCGGCGCTGAACGTTCAAAATGGTCGCGTCACAAGCGGACTCTGGACGGCGCCGTGATCACGACTATTCACGGCTTCTGCTCGAGAATTCTTCGTGAGTTCCCCGTCGAAGCCGGCATAGATCCGCGGTTCAGGCTTCTGGATGAACACCAGTCGGCGGTTCTTCTCGAGACCGCGGTTGAAGAAGCGCTCACGGCTTTCATCAACTCCGGCCACGAAGCCATCACGCGATTGACAGTCGGAGTCGGCCGACAGCCGCTCGTCGCCGCCCTGATCGAGATGTATCGCTCCATGCGCAACCAGGGACTAACTCTGGAACGAGCGCGCCAATTGACCGCGGAGAATCATGCAGCGGAGCAGGATTACGCCACCGCTGTCGAGGACCTTAATGCAGCGATGCTCGAACTGGCGGGCAAATCCGGCCTTTCCCGCGCTCAAGATAAGAACCGCCACGAAGCCGTCGCGGCCTGGCCGAGTCTGCGCGAGTCGCTGAGCAGCGCATCGACTGCGTCGCCACTGGCGGGCTACTGCCAGGCGATCGAGAGTTTTCGGGAGACGCGGCCTCCGGCTCGGGATTCCCTGAAGGATCTCGTCAACATTCTGGATGAGTTGATTTGGAACCGGAATCTTGGCGGAAGAGTTCCTCGTCTGTTCTTCGATCTCTACGCGAAACAGTATGCTCTCGAACTCATCGGCGTACTCGAGCGAGTCGAGCGCGAGGTGGCGGTCCGAAAGACCGCGTTGTCAGCGCTCGACTTTGACGATCTTCAGCTCGAGACGTTGAGGCTGCTGAGCGAGCGCCCCGAAGTTCTCCGCCGCACTTCAAGCCGCTACAGGTTCTTTCTAGTCGACGAGTTTCAGGACACCAACGGGCTGCAGCGCGAATTGATGAACCGGCTGGCGCTCTCGCCGCGGCGAGCCAACCTGTTCATCGTCGGAGATCGAAAGCAATCGATTTACGGTTTCAGGGGCGCCGACGTTGACGTCTTTCGCGAGATGAGTTCGGCTTTGGAAGCCGCTGGAGGGCAGTCAAAGCCGCTCAACTTGAATTTTCGAAGCCAGCCTCCCTTGATCGCCTTCTTCAATCACTTGTTCGAGCGGATATTCACGCCGCCCGAAGATGTAGACGCAATCGAGTTGAACGAGTTGGGTTTCGTCGAGCACGAGCCCGGCGCGGCCGCGCGCGAACCGGAGGACGCCGCGCCTCTCGTCGAGTTCTTAATCGACTCCGGCAACGAGGACGAAACCGCGCTCGATGACTGGAACGCAAGAGAGCGAGACGCCGCGCAGTTGGCCATCAGGATAATGTCGCTGGTTGATGAAGCCGGCCAGCCGCGGTGTTTTCAGTATTCCGAGATCGCCCTTCTCTTTCGCGCGATGACCGAAGCGGCGATTTACGAATCGGCGTTGCGGCGCGCGGGCATACCCTATCAGACGGTCGAGGGAAAAGGATTCTATGCGAGGGAAGAGATCGACGACCTGATTCAGCTTCTGCGGTTTTTGGACAACACGACCGACGAAACGGCTCTTGCCGCCGTTCTCAGATCTCCCTTGTGCGGCTTATCCGACGATGTGTTACTTGCGCTCCGATCCGCGCCCGAAGCCGCGAACAGAGAAGATATCACGGCGCCCGGCGCCAGTGGCTTGAAGCGGCGCCGCGGAGTCCGCGGGTTGCTGAACGCGCTTCGTCACCACGAGCGGATAGGTTTGATCGGCGATGAAGATCATCCGTCACTCGATCGCGCGAGAGTGCTCGTTGAAGAATTAGTCGCCAGGCGAAACCGGCTCGGCGTCGCTGAGTTGCTTAGGCATGCGATTAGCCGGTCAGAGTACCGAACCGTCATCGCGGCGGCTTTTGACGGCGCCCAGAGACTGGCGAACGTTGATAAGCTGTTCGATCTGGCGGAGCGATTTGAAGCGTCAGGGGCCAACATGATTCGCGACTTCGTTCGCTTCGTGCGGGAGTTCGAGCGGTCCGGCGCGAGAGAGAGCGAAGGCCAGATCGACGACTCGGCCAACGCGGTTCGCTTGATGACCATTCATCAGGCAAAGGGCCTGGAGTTCCCGGTCGTGATTATACCGGAGCTACAGCGGCGCCTCGATACAAGGCAGGACTGGTGGATTCTTGACCGGCATCGCGGGCTGACGGTGAAAGTGCCCGACGGAAGGGGCGGACGAGTCATCGGGCGAACAATGGAGCGGTTTCGAGAGCGCTCAAAGCTCCGCGAGCAATTCGAAAGCATGCGATTGATGTATGTAGCGGCGACACGCGCGCGCGATAGACTGATACTCTCCGGATCGCTTGGCGCCGAACGAGAGCTTACGTCTGGAAGACACACCTGGCTGTCATGGATATGCGAGTCGCTCGGAATCGCCGCGCCGCTTGAAACCAAGCGGCTCGACATAGCTGAAGGCGTCGACCTGTTGCTGACGGTCAATCTCTTGACAGGTGCCCGGCCTTTCGACAAGAAAACAACGCTTGGCCTTGAACCTGTTCGCGAGGCTCTCGCGAGTTCAATTCCGGATCGGTTTCCCTTGCTCAGGCCGATTCAGCCGGATCGAACACAGCCGGCTTACCGCTTCAGCGTCACTCAGTTGCTCAACTATGACCGGTGCCAGAGGCAATACTATTTCGACCGCGTGCTGCATGCTCCCTCCGGCGATGAGGTAGCGTTTTGGAATGACGCGGAGGCCCCGGAACCGCCGGCGAATCTCACCGCGACGATCCGCGGAGCCGTAATACATCGCTTTTGCGAAAAGTACTCGGACGGCGGCTCGGTCGATGATTGTT
>JAHFUG010000282.1 GCA_023265195.1 Blastocatellia bacterium
GGTGGTTGCGTGTTGATCGTGGATTTGACTTCAGGCTTTGTGGGCGGCTCGGTTCTACCAATAGTCGCGGCGGGCTGAGGCGGCTTTGTAGTGGAGGCCCCCACCGTTGGATCGACCATTCGCGGAGTGGTCGAGCGCGCGGTTTGCGCTGTGGTGAAGAGAGTAACCCGCGCCAAGGACCCTCCGGCGCGCCACGGCTGCTGTTTGCCCGAAGTCTCTTGAGCCAGTTTCTCACGCAAGTAATCAAAGACCTCGTCGCCGTTCAGCGCGCCGTCATGATTGCCGTCAGCATTGGCTATAGCGTCCCCGATCAGCTTGGTGAAAACGCCCATCCCTCCCCATCTTTGACCCTCGCGAGAGAACTGCGCCGGACTGCTGGCCACTAGAACCGTCAAGGCCGGTCTGGCGAAGGCGAGGTCTTCCAGTGAATGAAAGAAGCCCGTTGAATCCGACGCGAGCCCCGCATCCGGATCGAAGAAGTCCCGGCGAACCGCATCAGCCACGACCACGATTTGCGCGGCGCGGACGCGCCGGCCTAGAGCTACTTTGAGATCGCTTATCGAAAGGCCGGAGCTGTACAAGGATTGTGGATCGGTGTCATAGGCCAGAAAGTAACCTTCCGAGAACTCGCGCTCGAAGTACGCGTGACCCGAAAAGTAGACATACACCGTGTCATCTCGTCCAGTTGACTTGGGGAGCCATTCCCCTAGCGCCGACTTGATAGCAGCCAGGGTCGCCTGAGGGCCCATCAGCAGTTTGATATTGTTCTCAGTCACGCCGGACTGTTTAAGAAGAGCCGCGAAGGACGCAGCGTCGCGGTCGGCGAATTGAAGCTGCTGGCCGCCCGGAAGCTTTGGATACTTGGATACGCCGACGACGACGGCCCATTTGCGGCCCTGGGGCTGGTCTTGCGCAACCGCCGGGCGCGAAGCCACCATGCCTGCGCTCAGAGCCGTCAGCCAGCAAATTGTTTTGATGAACCGCATTCGTAAAACCGTAAAGGGCGCGGCCACCTTATACGGTGGCAAGCGCCCTTTTGAAGATTTCAAATCGCCTCCGGTTAGCGGCTGAGCTTTGAAGCTCAGTTGAAGCTGTTGACGCCCTCCTCCTCATTATCAAATGTTTCGAACACCGTAAGCAACTTCGTGATCATCAGCAGGTCTTGAATCTTCTTCGTGAGGTTGAGGAGTTTTAGCTGACCTCCCCGGCTGCTGGTGGTTGTATAAGAGCTGACCAGTTCGCCTATCCCCGAGCTGTCCACGTAAGCGACGTCGCCAAGATTGAGGAGTATCTTATTCCGTCCTTCTTCGAGAAGTTTTCTAACCTCCTCACGTAGTTGAACGCTCCCTTCTCCAATGGTTATTTTTCCAGAGAGATCCAGAACCGTGACGCCGCCTGACTGCCGTTCCTTGATGCTTAACTGAGCCATCTTCCTTCTCCTTTGTGCTGTTTAGGATGGGCGTTTTCCTTTGTACATCCGTACGACGCTCCCGCCCTCCGGGTGGGATGAGTACTCGACTTCATCCATGAATGTTCGCATGAAAAAAATGCCTCGGCCCGTGGGATTCAGGAGGTTGCCGGGGTCGAGCGGATCGGGAAGCCTGCCATAGTCGAATCCCTCTCCGTGATCCCTGACGTAGACGCTCAATGCCTCGGCGCCGATCTCGAATTTTACGTCGACCCCCTTGCCTTCCTGACTCTTGTTGCCATGCTTGATCGCATTGATGATCGCCTCGCGCACGGCCAATTCTATCCATCCCGACGTGTCTTCATCAAAACCGATCCGGCCCGCCGCATCCCTCGAAATCGAGGCTACCATGTCTACGAATTCATATCGGCTTTCTATGCTAAGCTCAATCGTCTCGGTCATCGGCGCAGGGGATGCCTTTCGCTGTTGTTTTGGCTTATGCCTCGATCGAGCAGGTGTTGTTTGCCGCAAGGTGGTCACGTTGCGCGCAATTGTGTAACATAGCGAAAGTTGACATGTCAAGCACGATAAGATTCCACGGGCCCGGCCGTGTAAACGGAACCATCGTCATGCCGGGCGATAAATCAATCTCACATCGCGCCGCAATGCTCGCCTCGATAGCCGACGGTGACTCGATAATCGACGGATTCGCTTCGAGCGCGGACTGCGCGTCGACGCTCGACTGTATCAAGAGACTCGGCGTCCCTGTGGAAGCAATTGGAACGAGCTTGATAATCCACGGCCAGAGATCGGGACGCTACGAGCCGAGCGGCGATTCGGTGTTGCTCGATGCAGGCAATTCAGGCTCGACCATACGAATGATGAGCGGGCTTGTAGCGCCTCAAAGCTTCGAGGTTGTCTTTGACGGCGACGCCAGCCTCAGGCGCCGCCCGATGCGGCGGATCATCGAGCCGCTCAGGCTGATGGGCGCCGCTGTCGAAGCCGAGCGGGATAACTTTCCACCGCTTCGGATCAAGGGCCGAAGGCTTAGGGGGATTGACTACCGAAGCTCGATTTCCAGCGCTCAGGTCAAGACGGCCGTGCTCTTCGCGGGCTTGCGCGCGGAAGGTTCGACCTCTTACCACGAGCCGGCGCTGTCGAGAAATCACACCGAGTTCATGCTCCGAGAATTCGGAATCGAGTTCGAGGAGACGTCAGCCGGCGGGTCACATGAAATAAGGCTCGAGGGAGGACAAGATATCCAACCGCTCCGGTATCGCGTGCCGGGAGATCCCTCATCGGCGGCGTTCTTCGCCGCCGCCGCCGCGGCGCTGTCCGATTCGAATGTTGTGATCAAACAACTGAATTTGAACCCTACGAGAATCGCGTTCATCGAGGCGCTCGAAAGCCTGGGCGGCGGCGTTGCTTTTCTGAATAAGGCCCACCTTCACGGGGAAGCCGTTGGGGACCTGGCCGTGTCGAGCCGAAGCTTGTCGGCGGGAGCAGGCGTTTGGCGAGTCGCCGGAGACGCCATCCCGATCTTGATCGATGAGCTGCCGATGCTGGCCGTGCTCTCCACACAGGTCGAAGGGCGTGTTGAGGTTCGAGAGGCGAACGAACTACGCATCAAGGAAAGCGACCGTATCTCTGCCGTTGTGGCGGGCGTCAGAGCGCTCGGAGGCGAAATAGAAGAGTTCGAAGACGGCTTCGCGGTGAATGGACCCCAGCGGCTTACGGGAGGCGTGATCGACTCGGAGGGCGATCATCGAATCGCAATGGCGTTTAGCATAGCCGGTCTGATGGCGCATGGAGTCACTGAAATACGAGGCGCGGAGTGCGCCGCGGTGTCGTTCCCGGAGTTCTATGAGATGTTGATGAGCCTGACGCCGGAAGGCTTGATAGAGGAAGTTCACGCCTGATCTTTGGATTACCACGGCGGGCGCTGGACTAATGTACGGGCGGCGCTCCGTAGCCGCCCCTCCTGACGAAGGGCTTCTTGAGGATGGGACCGAGCGCTTCAACGCGGAGAGTAAGCCCCTCTGCGTCTCTCTCCGCGGGTCCTCAGCGGTGAATTTCGCGAGAAAAAGCAAACGTATTTCTTCACGCTCTCGTTGGGCCGCATAGCCAGAGAAAATTATGACGTCTCGCATTGAGAATCAAGACAGTCGATTGATCTTTCTCGTGGGATTCATGGGATCGGGCAAGACAACCGTCGGCAGGCTTCTTGCCGCCAGGCTCGGCTATTCATTCGTTGATCTCGATCAGATAATCGAGGAGCGAGCCGGACTGACCGTAAGGGAAATCTTTCGGACGCGGGGAGAAACCTCTTTCAGAGAACTCGAGTCCGGCGCTCTCGCCGCGTGCCGGGGACTCGCGCAAGCTGTCATCGCCCTCGGCGGCGGGGCCTTTGTTTCCGAAGCGAACCGCAATTCCTGCCGATCAATGGGGAAGACTATATGGCTACGCTGCCCTCTCGATATCTGTCTTGCAAGAGTAGCTTGTGATGGTTCGCGACCTTTGCTTGGCGGCCGGGCGGCAATGGAAGCGCTGCTCTCGGAGCGCGCTCCGCGTTACTCCGAAGCCGAGTTCGTAGTTGACTCGGGCGCTGACTCATCCAATGAGGTCGTGGATGCGATCCTCGCGGCCCTCGACAAAGGACGGCTGGTGCGAGCGTAAAACTCACCGGCCCGGGTGGATGACGACTCTCCGAAGCGGCTCTTGTCCTTTGCTCTGTGACCGTAATCCGCTTCGTTCGGCGTAAAGGTGTTGAAGCCGTCTCAGATGTCTTGGCTGAGGCGCAAGCTCGATCGGGTGGCCGTTTTCGAGCGCTTCGACGGCGGCGTCCTCAACTTCCTGGATGGCGCCTGCTTCGCTCCCGAACCGCTGAGCCGTCCCGAACAACTCTTCGATGAAGTGCTCCATCTGTTTGAGAGTGTTGCTTCGGATCACGTGAACTTCGACGTGATGGCCTCTTGCCTCGCGCAGCTTTTGAGACTGGTGTTTTGCATGCGACTTCAACGTCAGAAGCAAGTCCGCTTCGTCGAGATCGTTGGTGATAATGGCGGGCGCCCCCAGTTCATTGATCGCGCGCTCCAACCGCTCGCGGCTGATCCCGTAAGGAAAAATGCGCGTGACGCCTGA
This sequence comes from Blastocatellia bacterium, assembly GCA_023265195.1. Taxonomy (GTDB): domain Bacteria; phylum Acidobacteriota; class Blastocatellia; order UBA7656; family UBA7656; genus QHVH01. The sequence continues at coordinate 4,550 of JAHFUG010000282.1, forward strand.
TTCATCCGCGCCTTGTTGTCCCCGCCTTTGTTTCTTTGGCGCGGCAGGCGGGCTTAGCGGCGAATCGTTGGCAATCGGTTCTCGGGCCGCCGCCTGTTCGACCTCTGATTGATGAATCGTAACGCGGCCTGCCTCGTGGCGTTCACGGATCTCGGTTTTGGGAATGTAACCCCTCAGCATCAAATCAACCGCTTCGGCGACGTCCGGGTGAATCAGAAACCGATCCTTGTTCTGAATCTCGATCAGCGCGTCGAACGTTGGAGGAGCCTTTCGTTCCAGCACGGTCTTTTGCGTTCTACGGCGGCGAGCCTCTTCATCGGACAGCGTTACCGGGTGTATGCCGCCGACGAGATCCGATAACGTCGGATTGATCATGAGGTTCTCGAGAGTGTTGCCGTGGACCGTTGCGATTAGTTGGACGCCCCGTTCGGCGATCGTCCGCGCGGCCAGGGCTTCTTGAGCCGTGCCGATTTCGTCGATGACGATTACTTCAGGCATGTGATTTTCGACCGCTTCGATCATGACCGCGTGCTGATGGTCGGGCTCGGGAACTTGCATTCGCCGCGCCCGGCCTATTCCGGGATGAGGAACATCGCCGTCGCCGGCGATTTCATTCGAAGTGTCTACAACGACGACGCGTTTCTCGAGGTCGTCGGCGAGCACTCGAGCGGCCTCGCGCAGCAGCGTCGTCTTGCCGACGCCCGGGCGTCCCATCAAGAGCAAGCTCCTGCCGCTTTCGACATAATCCCTCACAATGTCCACGGTGCCGAAGATGGCCCGGCCAACGCGGCATGTTAGGCCAACGATTTCTCCAAGGCGGTTCCGAATCGCCGATATTCGATGAAGAGTTCGCTCGATCCCGGCGCGATTGTCGCGCGTGAAAAGTCCTACGCGGCTGGAGACGTATTGAATCGCTTCACGATCCACCAGCGACTCGGTGAGATAGTGGGCGCGGCTCGGGTAACGGGCTTCGGGTCTCCGGCCAAGGTCGATGACGACCTCTATGAGTTCGTCGAGCCCGCCCTCGCCATGCAGCGCGACTCGCACGTCGGCAGGCAGGACGTTCAGGAGGAGATCCAGATTGTCCGTTGAAACCAGTTCTGCTTGAGGAATTGAAGTGGACATCATACCTCACTCTGTTAAGTGAGTGACTACGGGAATGCACGATTAGGGAGTGTACTAAAAATTGAATGGTCTTACTAGCTCCCCTTCGTTGCCCCGCCCGGCTGAGTCAATACATTCGTCCATCAGGCGCTGCATGACGGCGTTGCCTGTGCAATTACGGTTTCTCTTGAGCGCACTCCAGCCCGCCGGCTCGTCGCGCTGGCTGTGGCGGCGGCGGCAAACTGCTCGAAGTCCCTCTCCCTGCTTTGGTATGAAGTCTTCTGATCAGCGCAGATCAGCGTTACTGTAGTCAGCGCAAATCAGCGGTTTCCCTCATAGCGTCGAGTAGGACTCTCTGGAGAATCAAGAGACCGAGATTAAGCGCGTCAACTTGAATCATCATTCGACGCAGTGTCATTGGGGAAGAGGGCCGGCAGTTAGGTTAATTAACAGCACGCTCCACGGGCTTGCGGCGGCATCCGCCGCCATTGGTCGCGGTTGTAACGGCGATTCAATCTCCATATAATCCAACCGCGGTTTAGTCCAACGGGTTATTCTCGCGGCGTTCGCAGATGAACGCAGTCACATCGCGCCACCGCACTTCTCTCCTGCGGCGCGTAACCAGACGAAGAAAGCTATGCGTTCGTTAGGCGTTAAACAGGAGATTTCGATGACTCATGCACTATACGCAGTAAACAGCGCATTGATTGCGGCAATCCTCTTTCTAATAGTATTCCTGGTTGTGGAGGGCGGCTATCGACTTGGGCGGAGAAGACAAGTCCACTCCAGCGATCCGATAAAGTCGCAACTGTCGGCTATTCAAGGTTCATTGCTTGGCTTGATATCTCTCGTCCTGGGATTCACTTTTTCCATAGCGTTACATCATTACGACAAGCGCAGTGAAGCCATGCTGGAAGAGACTAACGCCATAGGCACTACGTACCTTCGGGCGCACGCGTTGCCCGAGACCGTCAAGAACGAGACCCTGAGTACGCTTGGACAATATGTCGATGTACGGGTCGAGTTGAGTAATATGTCGTTGGCGGACGCGGCTGCGCGCGAGCCTTCGCTCCGGGAAGGAAGCCGGCTAAGGGCAAGGTTATGGGACTTGGGAATGAAGTCAGTCAAGGACGACGATCGAATTACGACGTCGGGCCTTTACATTCAGGCGCTCAACGGCCTTATCGATTCTTACGCAACGAGAGATGAAATTCTCAACCGGCATGTTCCGGAAGTCGTGATTCTCTTGCTTCTCTTGACGATCGTTCTCGCGGGTGGCGTACTTGGTTACACGTCCGGCGTGGAAAGTCATCGGCCTACAATGGCTGTCACCGGTTTCATAGTCATTGTAGTCATTCTAGCCGGGATGATTATGGATCTGGATCGGCCACGGCGCGGATTTATTCAAGTGAGCCCGAAATACATGTTGGATCTTCAGGAAGACGTTAGAAGTTCGCACTGACGCTATTCGATGGCAAGGGCCGGCTACAGCATAACACTCGCGTCGTGATCGAGGGCTCGAAGATTGCCGAGATCGATCCAAAGGCCGGACCAGTCGACTACGGCCTGCGTGGCCTGACGGTGCTGCCAGGCTGGATTGATGCGCACGTGCATATTACATGGAAATACGTAGGTTGAATGGCCCTGCGCCGCCCAACGTATTAAGACATCTTGTGGGGCGGCGGTAGGGTCAATCAACTCAAGCTTGCGCTGTCTGAGCCGCCAAAAAAGTCATGTTGAACTATCTAGCGCAGGTTCACGTCGCTCTTAAGGCTACTCTTCAGCGCCCAAGAGCCACGCGACAGCCGAGGTCACCGCAACGTCTTTGGGCAAATCTCGCGCGGTGTCCGTCTGAAGCGCGATCAGCCGAAGGGAAGCTCGCGGGTATTCGTCAGCCGCTTCCATGAGAGCACGCTCTTCACGCTCTCTGGCTGCCGGCGTGTCGAGATCAGCGCACACCTGGATCAAGTCTTCTCGTCCGTCCGGATAACGCGCGAGAAAATCGACCTCGAATCCGCCTTCGGTTCGAACGTACGCGATCTCCGCGCCACGCCGCTCGAGCTGCAACAGCACGCAGGTCTCCAACGCATGGCCGACGTTGGCCTTTCCGGAGCGGTCGTACACTGGTATCAGACCGGGGTCGATTGGGTAGACCTTGCGCGGATTAACCATCCGGCGCCGCTCGGATTCGGAGGCAACCGAAACCGACCGTATCAAAAAAGCGTCCTCGAGATGCGCCAAGTAGGAGTGAAGGGTGTCTTTGGCGACGGGAATGCCCTGGCCTCTCAGATCGCCGTGAAACTTGTTGACGCTGAACGAACCGCCCGCATTTCCGAGCAACTGCCTCACCATCCAGCGCAACGCTACCGGGTGGGAGACTGCGTGACGTTCTATAACGTCCCGCAGCAGCGCCGTGTCGACGTAGCCGCGAAGCAATTCAAATCGATCGCGCGGGGCTACGTTCTGGGCTTCCGGAAAGCCGCCGCTCAAGAGGTACTCGCGCAGCGCCTTGTCGAGAGCCGAGCGCGTGGCCTTGGGCAACCGATCAGGCGGCTGACGCGGCTCCTTTCCCCGATGGCGCAGATATTCACGGAAACTGAATGGATGCACGAGCGCTTCCATCGCCCGGCCGCGCATGCTTGTCGCCACCTCGCGGCTCAGAAGCCGGGCCGACGAGCCGGACACGAAAAGATCAACATGCTCCGTGTCGAGGAGCCGGCGCGTAAATGGCTCCCAACCGTTGATCGCTTGAATCTCGTCTAGAAAGAAAACCGCACGCCGCCGGTCTCGCCAGTCCGGATGCAGCCGATAGTACTCTTCAACGATCAGGTTCAAATCGGCCGCCTTCATGCCGGCCAGACGCTCATCCTCAAAGTTGAAATAGAGGAGTCCCTCGCGGCCAATTCCCTTAGCCAGGCGGTCAGCAAGCACCTGCCAAAGAAAGGTGGTCTTCCCCGTCCGGCGCATTCCTATAACGGCGACGGCCTTGCGCGGCACGGCAGGCAGCCTGACGTCCCGCCGTGTAAATTCCGGCACTGGCGACGCCAGGGAGTCCACGATCTTTTGCCGGACGAGTTCTCTCATCTTATCCTTTTCCGGCGGATAAAATAGCGGATAATTGTCCGTTTGAAAAGGATAAATGCGCGCCCACAGCGTATTAAGACTTCTTTTGGCGAGGCGGCTAATGGGTACTTGGCGAGAGTTGTCGGGCCGGCGCTGATTTGCGCTGACTACGTAACGCTGATCCGCGCGGATCAGTGTTACGCAGTCAGCGCAAATCAGCGGTTTATCCGGTATGCCAACTTGGGCCGAACACCACTAGACTAGCTGGCTAACCTAGGGAAGCCTAGGCCGCAAAGAAGTTCACAGATGAGTCAAGTTTTTTCGGGCCGGAACTTGGCGGTATGAGGTCGCTCGCTACGAATCTAGGTTGTAACCACCGGCGCAGTGGAACATGTTAAGGGGTTCCACTCTTCTCGCCGCCTCCCCCCGTTTAGGATTTGTGTGCGGCCTTCGCTGGGTTAAAATGGCACCGATGCCGACGATTCTGCGAACAGGGCCTTATCGCTTCTATTTTTACTCGTATGACTGCGACGAGCCGCAACATACTCATGCTGACCGACTCATGCTGACCGAGAAAATTGCAGCGCGAAGTTTTGGCTCGAACCGGACGTGTCGTTGGCCACAAATCACGGTTATGGTCGCGTTGAGTTGCGCGGTATCGAGCGCATCGTGCGACAGAACGTGGAGTTGTTAAGAAATGAATGGGACGAATTCTGCGGTGGTTACATTAGCTACAGTCTTGAATGTAGAGGTAACGGACGACACGCTTTCGGTTGATCTCGATGATGGCCGGACTGTCGCTATTCCCATCGGCTGGTATCCGCGTTTAGCGCACGGCAGGGCCGAAGAGTGCGCCAACTTTCAGATCAGCGGCGCTGGGTATGGAATACACTGGCCCGACCTCGATGAAGATATCGGCGTGGAGGGCCTGTTGATCGGCAAGCATTCCTCGGAGAGCGCCACCTCGTTCGAGCGATGGCTGCGGCGGCGGAGAGAAAGCCAGCCACGAGACGCTGCATAACATGGCAACCGCTGAGGTAACGACAACCGCGTCTCCCACAAGAGGGGTTACAAGAGGCTTGAGCCGGATGAGGGGAAACTATTAAGAGGTATAGAGATGTGGATGGCGTAAAACTGCCATTTATGACCCGTCAAATAGATCCGGGGTATAGCACCACGATCAAGTTCTCTGAGATAAAGCACAATGTTCCAATAGATGATGCGAGGTTCAAAAAGCCGTAGACACGGCTGGGAATTAGGATCTACGCGACCCGGATAACGAAGGCGCTGACCCCGATGAGACGAGTCACTGTTCTTAATGAACTGGCCGCAATGATCGCGGCGGTTCGCCGGAATCACCCGGTAAGAGTCGCTATCGATGGAGTCGATGGCGTTGGCAAGACAACATTGGCAGACGAGCTTGTGCAGCCGTTGCGAAAGCTGGGTAAGCAAGTGATTCGCGCGTCCGTGGATGG
>JAHFUG010000283.1:0-7062 GCA_023265195.1 Blastocatellia bacterium
CTGAACTCTACTGTTTTCTTCCCATTCCGGCTTAGTTCAACAAGACTTGTGTGGCGGCTCAGGTGGCTCTTGCCTGAGTTGACCCTGCCGCCGCGCCACACGAAGTCTTAATACGTTGGAATTGAACGATCCCCCAACTGCGTTGGGGGTATTCCGGAAATCCACGACGGCCCAACGCATGTAGGTTGGAAGTGAACGATCCCCCAACTGCGTTGGGGGTATTCCGGAGAACCACGGCGGCCCAACGCATGTAGGTTGGAATTGAACCATCCCCCAACTGCGTTGGGGGTATTCAAGAAACGGCTGTGGCGTCGTCTGTAGGCGGCATATGAACGATCCCCCACCTGCGTTGGGGGTATTCAGGAGAGCCACGACAGCTCAACGGAATGTAGGTTGGAATTGAACGATCCCCCAACTGCGTTGGGGGTATTCGAGAAATGGCTGTTTCTCCGCCTGTAGGTAGTGAATGAATGATCCCCCTTGAGTCGCTTCTCTTTCTGTTCCCTGCAAAACAGAATCAAGACACTGCTTGCGCGGCCATCAACAGGGTCTCCCCCGCCCCGGCTCGATCGAGACAAGCCGCGAGCGTCTCTGACAACTCGCCGACGCAGGGGGCTTTCAGAATTGAATAGTGGTCGCCAGGAACCACCTTGACTGACATGTTCGGGGCCGCTTTGCTCCAGCCCATGTGGTAATCAGAAATCAGTTTTCCGCCGTCATCGGACTTTATCAGAACAACCTCGCCGTCGTAGGGTTCCGGTCGGTATCGACTTACGGCCAGCAGATTGGTCTTGAAGACGGTTAATAGCCTCTCGAACTCGATCAGTCCAAGCTCTCCGGCTATACATCCCGCTGACTGCGCTTCTTTGAAGACCATCTCGACGGCGCTTCCCGCGTTCAAGCCGGCGAGAGACCTTTCGAGTTTCGCAAGACGGCTACCCGATAAACCAAGATCCCTGGCGAAGGCCGAGAGCAACGCTTGATCGTCAGGCGTCTCGGCGCCGCCAAAAGCGCCGGGGTGAAGGCTGTCTATCATAACCAGCAGACGGACGTCTTCACCCCGAGCGCGGAGCCGCCGCGACATCTCGAATGCGACGACCCCTCCCATCGACCACCCTCCAAGCAGATAAGGTCCGTGAGACTGAACCTCTCGCAACTCGGCTACATACTGCTCCGCCATTGCGTCGATGCCGTCGTGCACGCTGAACTCACCGTCAAGACCTCTGGATTGAAATCCGTAAAACGGCCGCTCGCCGCCTATCCTCCGCGCAAGCTCGGCGTATGCGTACAGCGTCCCGCCGACCGGATGCACGCAGAAGAACGGAGTCAATGCGCCGCCTCGATTCATCGCAACCAGCGAACGCCGGTCTTTTGAATCTTCGCGGCCAATTGCGTCAGCCAGCCGATCGACCGTTGGCGCCTGAAGCAGCAGCGCCAGTGGTATCCGTCTGCCGATCGCTTTTTCGAGCACCGCATTGAGCCGCACCGCAAGCACTGAATGACCGCCGAGATCGAAGAAGTTGTCATTGATTCCGATTGGACGAACGTTCAACACGTCTTCCCATACGCGAACGAGCGTTTGTTGAAGCTCGCCCGTCGGCGCGACGTATTCGGATCGAAGCCTGGGCCGATCGGCGTCCGGGGCCGGAAGCGCGCGGCGGTCGATCTTGCCGTTGGGTGTCAGCGGCATTGCATCAAGCGCCATGATCGCCGACGGAATCATGTGAGACGGCAACTGCCTCCCAGCAAGTTCCTCGAGTCTATCGATCAGGCCGGAATCCTGGTTCTCTGAAACTACATAAGCGACAAGGCGCGTGTCGCCTGCATGGCTTTCGTCCGCCGTTACAACACACTGAGTCACCATCGAATCCTGTTTGAGCACGGCTTCTATTTCACCCAACTCGATTCTGAAGCCCCTGATCTTGACCTGATGATCGCTCCGTCCCAGGAACTCGATGTTGCCGTCGTCCAGATAGCGGGCAAGATCGCCGGTCCGGTAAAGACGCGCGCCCGGCTCTGAACTGAACGGATTCGGAATGAACCTATCGGACGTTTGCTCCGGCGCTTGAATGTACCCTCTCGCCAGATCGACTCCGCCGACATATAGCTCGCCGGTTGATCCGGCCGGAACAGGCTGCAGGTCCGCGCCCAGGATGTACGCTTGCATGTTCGCGATCGGCCGCCCAATTGGAACCGCCGACGCCGTTGCTTCACGGGGGCATTCGAAAAAGGCCGCGTCTATCGTCGCTTCCGTCGGGCCATAAAGATTGATCAAGCGCGCCTTCGAAAGAGCAAAGAACGCGTCTCGAAGATCGCCGGTCAGCGCTTCGCCCCCGCAGAAGACGCGCTCGAGCGAGTTGCATTCGGCGAACGCGGGCTCGTCGATCAGCATTCGAAGCAGGGAAGGAACCGTTTGAAGAACGGTGACTCGATCCCGCTTTATGACCTCGGCGAGATAGGCCGGATCCTGATATTTGCTGGGCCGCGCCATCACCAGGGTTCCGCCGGCTACTAACGGAGCGTAGAACTCCCAAACCGAAGCATCGAAACTAAACGGCGTCTTCTGCAGCACGCGGTCTTCACTGCATATCGGAAACTCGCTTTGCATCCAGAGCATGTGATTGCAGATCGCGCGATGACTGATCAACACGCCCTTCGGATTGCCCGTCGATCCCGATGTGTAAATCACGTACGCCGGGTTGTCGGGAAGAACGCCGCTATTCGAATTATCCAAGCCGAATTCATCGAGATCATCAAGATCATCCGAGCAGGTGTCGAGACAAATAACGCGGCGGCCATGTTCGGGGATTCCGTCGAGCAATCGCTCTTGAGCGAGCAACACTGTAGAGCGGCTGTCTTCGATCATGTGCGCCAGGCGAGACGGCGGATAAAAAGGGTCGAGCGGCAAATAGGCCGCGCCGGCTTTAAGCGTAGCCAGAACGCCAATAACCATTTCGAGCGAGCGCTCAGCCAGCACTCCGACTATGCTCTCTGGGCCGGCGCCGGCGCTTCGAAGACGGCGGGCAAGGTGGTTCGCCCGGGAATTCAGTTCTCTGTATGAAAGCCGTTGTTCTTCGAAAATGACGGCGGTTGCGTTTGGGGTTCTTTCAACCTGCCGCTCGAACAGATCGTGCAAGCGAAGATACGAATCGTATTCGGCCCGTGTGTCATTCCACTCGACCACGATCTGTTCGCGCTCGGCGTCTGAAAGCAGCGAGAGAGAATCGCAACGATCTGGGGTTTCGGAGGCCATCGCATCGAGCGTGTTTGAATAATAATTGACCAGCTTGCGCATCTGATTCTCTTCGATGACGGCTCCATCTCCGTTCAAAGAGAGCATCACCCGCGAGTTCGCAAGATCGAGGCTGAAATTCGCGCACAAAGTCAGGTTGGTGTCGGCGAAGCCTGTTCCGCCGATCACCTCGACGCCGCCCGATTTTTGAACCGCATCCAGCACGTGAAAATGGGTGAAGTTGAAATCGGTTTCGAAGAGCGTTGTTCCCAGGTCGCGTTGAAGCCGGGCCATTGGGTAATAGCGAAAAGGCAACATCTCGCGTTCGGCTTCGAATATCTCGCGAGCCAGATCGATCCAGCTTTCCGCGTTGAGCTTGCGCCTGAACGGAACCGTGTTCAGGAACAGGCCGAGCGCGCGCTCGGCGCCGGCGGTTTGGGGCCTTCCGTGAGAGACAAGACCGGTGGTCACCTCATCCTGTCCGCTCACGAAGCTCAGCGCTTTGAGATGAGCAGCCAGCAACACGCTCTTGATGGGCGTTCCCGCTTTTCGCGCGAGACGCTTCAGTCCGTCCGACGTCTCGATCGAGACCGGAACCTGTTTGACCAAAGCCGTGCGATGATTCTCATTGCCGCTGACACGCGAAAGCCGCGGTATCGTCGTGACCGGGGCGTTGCTGAGTTTGTTCGTCCAGTAAGCGCTATTCTCGGTGGAGTCGAGCGCTCGCTTTTCAAGCGCGACAAAATCCCTGAACGTGTTGGCTGTTTCCGCTTCAATCGAAGACGGCTCGCCGTCGAGCATCCGTGTATAAGTTTCGAATAGCTCGCTCAATAAAGAGGCGACGCTCCATCCGTCCAAAATCGCGTGATGCTCGGTCAGCGAAAATTGAAAAGTTGAATCCGAGCGCAGGTGAACGTGAAACCGAGCCAGCGGCGGGCGGCTCCAGTCGAAATGACGGTGCTTTTCTCTCTCGGTCCACTCATCGATCGCGGTTTGCTGCGCCTCGGGCGTGAGATCCGTCAGGTCGTCAATCTCCAACGGAACTTCGACTTCGCCGTGCACCAACTGTAACGGCTCGGAGTAATCGCCGAGATTGAACGAAGTGCGCAGCACGGGATGCCGGTCAATCAGACTTTGCGCGGCGCGCCTGATCGCTTCGGCGTCGAAGCGCGCTCTCAAATGAAACCCAGCGACGTTATGATAGACGGCCGATTGCGAGTCGAGCGCCGAATGAAACAACATGCCCGCCTGCAACATCGTCAGCGGATACGCATCCTCGACGCCGGGCGGAAACGTCAACCCGTCTTCCGCTACAAGGCTAAAGGGATCGAGTTGAAGCGCCGCCTCGCTCTGAAGTGAAGTGAGATGAGACGCGAGGCCGCGAATTGTCTGATGCTGGAATAACTGTTGGATGGTCAGACCCAGGCCGCGATCCCTGGCTTTCGATATCACCTGAACGCTTCGAATCGAATCGCCGCCGAGAGCGAAGAAGTTGTCGTCTACTCCAACGCGTTCGACGCCAAGCACGTCTTCCCATATCGCGGCCAGGACTTCTTCCTCCGGGGTTGCCGGCGCCGCGTATTGGCCGTCGAGTTGAGATTGCTTCTCTTCCAATTGAAGTAATTTCTTGCGGTCCACTTTGCCGTTTTCGGTAAGCGGCATGGCGTCGAGCCAAACGAAGGCCGACGGGACCATGTACTCCGGCAGCTTCTGCTTCAGCTCATCGCGCAACTCCGTCACGGATATTCGTCCGCCGGTCTCGGTCACCACGTATGCGATCAGACGAGGATCGCCTCCCGCGCTTTTCATCAACACAACGCCTTCGCGAACGATCGAGCACTGGTTCAACACCGATTCGATTTCGCCGAGTTCGATTCTGAAACCGCGGATTTTCACCTGATGATCGATCCTGCCGAAATACTCCACGTCGCCGTCGCCGAGGTAGCGGCCCAGGTCTCCGGATCTATAGAGCCGGGCTCCGGGCGAATCGCTGAATGGATTTGGAATGAATCGTTCGGCGGTGAGGGCGGGTCTATTCAGATAGCCTCTGGCGAGGCCGGCCCCGCCGACGTGAATCTCGCCTCTGACGCCGATCGGCGCCGGCTCCGCCCGATCGTCGAGTAGATACAATTCCAGATCGGGTATCTGAACCCCGATGACGCTGCCCGAGGCGTCATCCAGATCGGCGGCGGTGATGGGCCTATACGTGACGTGCACCGTCGTTTCCGTGATGCCATACATATTGATCAGCAGCGGGTATTCGCCGCCGTGCCGGTCGAACCACGGAGCGAGGCTCTGAAGCTCCAACGCCTCGCCGCCGAATATCACGTAACGGAGAGCCAGGTCTTTGACCCCGGTTCTTTCCTCGGCCTGCATGATCTGTCGAAAAGCGGACGGAGTTTGATTGAGCACGGTCACCCGCTCCTTGCTTAGAAGCTCATAAAAAGCTTCCGGCGAACGGCTCACTAGAAACGGAACGATCACAAGACTCCCGCCATAACGCAACGCTCCCCATAACTCCCAGACTGAAAAATCAAATGCATAGGAGTGAAAGAGCGTCCACACGTCGTTCTCGTCGAACCGGAACCAGTGCTCGGTCGCGTCCAACAGCCGCGCGACGTTTTCGTGAGTGATTAGCGATCCCTTTGGATTGCCGGTCGAACCCGAGGTATAGATGACATAAGCAAGATTGGCGGGGACGGCCGGGGTGACGGGATTCGCTCGATCGCATTTCGCGATCGTCTCCCATTCGCCGTCCAGGCCAATCGCGGTGACGGACTCGGAAGCCAGTTGGTCTTTCAACTGCTCCGACGTCAGCACGATCTTCACGCCCGAATCCGAGATCATGTAACTCAATCGCTGTTTTGGATAAGCAACGTCCATCGGCAGGTAGGCGCCGCCTGCCTTCAATATTCCGAGAATAGCGACGACGACTTCGATCGAGCGTTCGAGGAAGATTCCAACAAGAGTCTCCGGCCCGGCGCCGCATTGCAGCAGGTAGTGGGCCAGTTGATTCGCTCTTACGTTCAGCTCTTCATAGTTCATCTTCGCGCCGCCGCAAACGAGGGCCGTAGCGAACGGCGAGATCTCAACCTGCGCCTCGAACAGTCGATGCAGGCAGGCCGTCGAGTCATAGCGGGCTTGCCGCGATCCCCACTCTCGGACCAGTTGTTGTCGTTCAGTCTCTTCGAGCAAATTCAGTTGGAGAACCGGTAGGAGCGGATCGGTCACGGCGCTGGACAGGAGGTTTTCATAATGACGCGCAATGCGGTTTACCGTGGCCTCGTCAAAGATGTCCGTGTTGTATTCAAAGGCGGCGGTCAATCGATCGCCGGCTTCGGCCAGCGCCACGGTCAGATCAAATTTCGAAGCGCCCAATTCAAGGCCGAAGGGGCTGATCGCCAATTCTTCGAGCTTCAATTCACTCATCGGGACGTTCTGATAAGCGAACATCACCTGCACGAGCGGAGTGCGGCTCAGATCGCGTTCGGGCTGAAGTCTCTCGACCAGCATCTCGAACGGGACGTCCTGGTGCTGCTGGACGTCTATCAATCTCTCTCTCAGTTGTCGAACGAGCTCTTCAAACGAGGGGTTAGCTTCGAGGCGGGCCCGCAGCGCAAGCGTGTTGACGAAGAACCCGATCAACGCTTCGGTCTCCAGCCTGCCTCGGCCCGACGCCGGCGTGCCGATGACGAAGTCCGTCTGCCCGCTATATCGGGCGATCAGAACGTCGAAAGCGGCAAGCAGCGTTGTGAACGGAGTGGTCTTGTGTTCGTGACTGAACGCCTTGATTCTCGATGCGATCGTCGGATCGATTGTGAAGCTCTTCG
>JAHFUG010000283.1:7162-10168 GCA_023265195.1 Blastocatellia bacterium
GCGGCCGGCATATTGTAGGCGGCGCTGCCCGGCTCGAGTTGGTCGAGAAACCATAATCGCTCCTGCGCGAACGACAAACGCGCGGTGTGCGGCTTCTTTACTTTTGTCTTCAGCATCTCAGCAAGCAGCGCGCGGCGCTCGCCCGATGAAAGCTGACTGGTGTTGACTACGTTTGAGCTCATAACCCCCATCCCCAATTAGGTCCTGGTTGTGTGTGTAGGAAGTTTCATAGCCACAAAAAGGCGCAGAAGTCACAGAGATGAGAAGACGGCAGTGTCCTAAGCAGTGTTGCTACTCTTTCGGGCGTTTCAAAATGAACTTGGCAAATCGTCCGCTTTCATCTTGAACTATTCCAGCAAGCTCCCAACCGTCTTGCCCTAAACTGTTCAACCGGTCAGTCGGTGGCTCAATAGTGACATCAAGGGAGCTGTACGCTTTGATATCAATCCAGGTAATGAAGTATTCCCACTGCTGCATGATTTGCTCCGATAGCCAGAGGCCACTCGCAAGGTTGGAACTTCTCAGCCACCTATACGGATTAGGACACTACCGAGAAGACACCACTTCCCACAGTTCTCTCTTTTGTGATCTTGTGCATTTTTGTGGCTGATGATTCATTTCCGTCGAACACCGCTAATTGGAGCCAACCTGTTCTTCCGCCGACAGGCGGCCGAACAATTCAGCGACTTCTTCTTCCGATAATTCATCCAGATTCTCGAGCAGCCGCTCCGCCTGATCCGAACTCAATCTGCTCGAAATAGCATCCGAGACTCCGCCGGCCTCGGTTTGCGCTTCCGCGATAGCCTGCGCCAACTCCGCGACCGTCGGTGTTTCAAACAGCCGCCGCACCGGAAGCTCGACGTTGAACACGCCGCGGATGCGAGAGACTACTCGAGTGACGAGGAGCGAATGACCGCCGAGATCGAAGAAGTTGTCTTCAACTCCTACTCGCTCCACGTTGAGCACTTCGGCCCAAACCTCGGCCAACATTTGTTCGAGCGGAGTCCGAGGCGCCACGTAGTCAGCGTATGATTCGAAACGAAGAGGATTGAGTGACAGCAAGGCCTGGCGGTTTACTTTTCCATTGGGCGTCAGCGGGAATCCGTCGAGCGTTACATAAGAGCTGGGCGCCATGTGTTCGGGCAGCCGCTCTTTGACCAGCGCTCGAAGCTCAGTGACGACGGCCGAGCTCTCGTCCGCATTCGTCAAGATGTAAGCAGCCAGACGCCGATTGCCCGCGTCGTCGTCGACCGCCAGCACGATGGCTTCTCGAACCGCGGCGTGGCGGGCAAGAACCGACTCGATTTCTCCCAACTCGATTCTGAACCCGCGTATCTTGATCTGATTGTCTACGCGGCCGATGAAATCAATGACGCCGTCAGGCAGCAATCGAGCGAGATCGCCGGTTCTATAAAGCCTCGCGCCGGGGCTGGCCGCCAACGGATCCGGAACGAACTTTTCAGCGGTCAGCCCGGGCTTGTTGAGATATCCTCGCGCGAGGCCGTCGCCGCCGATGTACATCTCGCCCGCGAGGCCCATCGGCGCCAGTCTCAGACCATCGTCGAGCAGGTAAACCCGCGTGTTGGAGATGGGCGATCCGATGGGCACGGACACGGAGTCTTCGGGCAGGTTTTCAATCGGCAGCCACGTGGACATCATCGTGACTTCAGTCGGCCCGTACGCGTTCAATAGCCGCTCCGGCCTCCCGGCGTCGGCCAGTACTCTTCGCACCGACTTGGGATCAGCCGCCTCTCCTCCAAACAGAAGAGTCTTGAACGATCTGAACGCGGAGGGATCTTCGGCGGCCAGTTGATTGAACAACGGCGTCGCTAAGAGCATCGTAGTGATTTCATTCTCGCGCAAGAACGCGGCGAATTGACGCGGTGAAAGAGCTACTTCCGGCGGCGCGATAATCAGCCGCCCGCCGAACAACAACGCGCCCCATACTTCAAACGTCGCGATGTCAAACGAGATGCTCGACGCGTGAGCCATTCTGCAAGACGCGTCCAGGTCGATGTAGTTCGTATTGAACAACAATCTGTTGACGCCTCGGTGAGGAATCGCTACTCCCTTGGGCGCGCCCGTCGAGCCCGACGTGTAGATCACGTAAGCGAGATTCTCGCCGCTCACCGGCACGGCGGGTTCGTAATCGCTGCAACGCGCGATGTCGGCCCATACGAGATCGAGGCAGAGCACTTTCGCGCCGCCGGCCTCGAAGCGATTCGCGAGGCTGCTTTCGGTCAAGACCACCTTCGCGCCCGCGTCGGCTATCATGTAATCAATTCTCTGCTTCGGATAGTTCATGTCGATCGGCAGGTAAGCGGCGCCGGCCTTTACGATCGCAAGCATCGAGATCACCGACTCCAGGGATCTGCCGAACACGAGAGCCACTATTGATTCTGGTTCAACGCCCCGTGCGATTAGATAGTTGGCTAGTTGATTTGATTTGAAATCAAGCGCGGCGTATGTGATTGCTTCATCGCCACACACGACGGCGGTGTCGCCGGGCCGCAGAGCAACCTGCTCCTTGAACGCGTGCTGAAGTGCGCGATCGGCCGGATACTCCGTCTCGCTTCCGCTCCATTCGAGCAAGAGGCGGCGCTCTTGATCATCGAGCAAGTCGATCTCGCCGATCGTAAGGTCCGGTTTTGAGACCGCCTGCTCGAGCAGCGTCTTATATCGCCGGGCCATCCGTTCGATCGTGTTTTCATCGAACAGGCCGCCGTCATATTCAAACGCGGCGGTGAACTGGCCGGCGGATTCGGCTACGGCCACCGACAGATCGAACTTCGCGGCGCCCGGCTCGATACTCACGGGACTCAAACTCAGGTCTCCCAACTCCAATTTCGTGGCGGGCAGGTTTTGCACTGTAAACATGACTTGAACTAACGGAGTTCGCCTTATGTCGCGGTCCGGCTGAAGGCGTTTTACGAGCAACTCGAACGGCGCGTCCTGATGCATCTGCGCGTCGAGCACCGTCTGTTGTACTCGCCCAACCAGCTCGGA
>JAHFUG010000633.1 GCA_023265195.1 Blastocatellia bacterium
TCTGTTCGACATCCTCTTGGGACAGCTTGGAATGTTCTCGCAGGTTTCGAGCCAATATTCGGTGCGTAAGCTCCATGACACAACTCACTGTTTCGTATCAAATGATCCGGCGGGGATGACCGCCCCGGAATACAACGGGGAATCCCTTGCCGGGTTTCTATTGTTTGCAATGCGGCAAGCCCCGAACAACCCGGCCCGGCGCGGCTGTTAGCCCCGCGCAGGTCTTCGAAACGAAAGCCATTCCATGCCCTACTGCCAGTTGCTGGCCCGTATTCAAAAGCTGTTCCGAGCCGGGCCGGACCCTCATTTCAAAAGCATTGAGGGTGGATTCAAAAGCGAACGGCTCAAGCAACCAGCGCAGCCCATGACCGATCTTGAGCTGGCCCGTGCGATACGGGAGTTTCAGGCTAAGCCAGTCTCCGACTGGACACTCCGAGCTCGGCATCGCTTTGAAGGCGCCTGAGCGGTTACAAGGACGGTAGAGTCAATGAACGAGCACCCAACCATCAAAAGAAATCGCGTTAGGCACGCGCTCACTCTCGAGGAGCGTCTGCTCGAAGCATCACGAAAAGCGCGGGATACAGCCCGCAAACTACCTCCGGGGAAGGAACGAGCAATGCTGCTCCGCTCGGCGCGCGAAAGCGAAGCGGCGGCGCAAATCAATAATTGGATATCGCCGCCCAGATTGAAGCCAGCGGAATAGCTTTTTTGCCGCAAAAGGTTCTCAGGCGATCAGCTAAAGCGGATTCCGGTCATATTGAAGCATAGCCTGCATGCCTGAAATAGTTGGCACATTCGCGCGGACCGAGCTGTGGGACGAACGAGCGAATTGCTCGTGTGAGGCCCGGAACAGTTCGCGCCGCGACCTTACGGAGGAACGCCTTGAATTTGCTGTAAGGCAGTTCGATTGGATTGAGGTCGGGCGAGTATTTCGGCAGGTAGCGCAGCGTCGCGTGCGCTTTCTCAATCGCCTCGCGAATGGCGGGCCCCATGTGGACGCGGCAGTTATCCATCACGACGATGTCGTTGCGCCGGAGCGTGGGAACCAAGCACTGCTCGATATAGGCGAGGAACATCTCTCCAGTCATGGCACCTTCGACCACCATTGGGGCGGTCATTTTGTTGTGGCGCAAGGCAGCAACGAAGGTGATCGTCTCCCATGCTCCAAGCGGAACGGTGCCGATCACCCTGTCGCCGCTCGGAGCACGCCCCCTGACCCGCGCCAAGTTTGTGCTGACCGCGGGGTGAGTAGGCCGGAGGGATTTCACCTGCCGGCCTCTCGCAGAACGGTGCGTGAACCTCTCGGTTCACACCGCTCCCATCAGGCAAACGTATTCGTTCCGAACACTTTCCAGTGCACAAACAGTCCCGGATTTTCACGCGCTAGTTTCCTCAGGAGGAGGCTAGCGCGCGTTTTATGGGACTGAAAGCGCTTGAACTTGCGCATGATCCAAGCCCTGAGCTTCTGGTTGACGTAGTCAGCCAGAGTGGACAGGGCCGAACGACTGAACCGGCCGTAATAGGCAATCCATCCCCGAAGGAGCGGATTAAGCTGTTGGGCAATTTCAGCCAGCGTCCGCGGCGTCTGCCGCGGTATGTTCAAGCTTTTGATCGTCGCCCGCATCGTCTTCAACTCCGCGGGGCTGACCGCAGGCGTGTAGCCACAGAAGAACTCGTCTTGCTGTGTATTCGCCACCCGTCGCGGCCGGTACTGATACCCGAGGAAGTCGAACATGACATTCGGGTATTTCCCCCGGCGTCTTTGATCCTTGCAGTAGACGATCTTGGTCTTTGTCGGATGCATTTGGAGCCCGCATACCGCCAGTCGAGAGTCAAGCTCCGCCATGAGGGCTTCAGCTTGCTGTTCACTCCGGCAATGCACAAGTCCATCGTCAGCATATCGACACCATGGAAGGTCAGGATGCGTCCGCGTCATCCAGAGATCAAATGCATAGTGCATGAAGAGATTCGACAAGATTGGGCTGACCACACCTCCCTGCGGGGTACCGCGTGCTCGCTCAATGATTTCTCCGTTCTTCTCCATCGGCACCGCCAGCCATCTTTCGATGTACAGCAGAGCCCACTTGCATTTGACGTGCTTTCTGACCGCCTTCAGCAAAAGATCATGTGGAAGATTGTCAAACAGCCCTTTGATGTCGAATTCGAGGACCCAATCATACTTCCAGCACCGCTGACGCGTTGCTCCGACGGCGTCCAGAGCCGACTTTCTCGGCCTGTAACCGTAGGAGTCCGGAAGAAAGAGAGGATCCAGATCCGGCTCGATCATCTGCTTGACCACCATCTGCGCGATCCTGTCGCTGACCGTGGGCACACCTAAAACCCTTTCGCCTCCACTCTTCTTGGGAATAGAGACGGCGCGGACCGGCGGTGGAAAGTAAGCCCCCGAGGACATCCGATTCCAGAGCTTGTAGAGATTCCCTGCAAGATCTTTCTCGAATATCTCTAAGGTCTCACCGTCTACTCCAGCCGCACCGTGGTTGGATTTGACCGCTTTGTAAGCTTCGTACACTCGACGTTTCTCAATTCGAAACGGCTTGTCCGTCGTACTTTCCGAGGTCATCCTGTCTCCAGTTGTTTCAGACAATACGACTGCCTGATCCGTCCCCTTTGCTCCGACCCCATTACAGGGTCCTCGACGCTCTTACGGGACGGTCCGTCCCAGTCTTCCGTATCGGTACTCTCGCCTTGCGGTTTGCTCCGCTTGAGCTTCTCCCTTCGCATCAGAAGCCTGGTTCCTGCAGTTCCGCATGAATGCCTGTGCCCGACTCACGCCCCCTCTACGCCGGTCGCCGCCCGCCCTGTCATCAGGCACCCAGCGGACTTGTCCCAGGATGACGAGACGCTCCTGGTTTTGACGACACTTATGTTTATAACGACGCGTCTTCGGAAGGTTCACTTTCGTTCGTCTTTCGGACACCTACCTGCTCGGATCTCGTCCGAACTTTTCATCCGACGCTCACCACCACGGCTCTTTACCGCAGCAGCTCGGACTGGTTTGAGACCCGCTCCTGAAAGCCGATCCCGGAGGGCCATCCCCCATCATTCACGCAGCTTTACGTAACGGTGTCAGTTCATGATGAACTCCTTTCGTTACTCTGCAGCACACTCTCGTCGATAAACACCAACCGGGCGGGATCAAGCATGCCTTGCTCTCGGATCCAACGTCGGCGTGCTCGCGCCACATCCGCTCGCTGCCGTTCGGCAGCTTGCAGGCTTTTTTTTAAGGG
>JAHFUG010000284.1:0-2611 GCA_023265195.1 Blastocatellia bacterium
CCCTTCCCCCATTCATCAATCATCATTCATCAATTCCCCCTTCCCCCAATTCCCGCCCCTTGTCCTAACCCCAGCGGCGCGGCTAATATCAACCCCGATGATCAAGCCGTTGGCCTTTGCCCTGTGTATTCCGCTCATGCTCGACGTATGTGGTTATCGCCGGGCCGGTAAAGGCAAGAGCCTGCCGAAGAACATCAAGACCCTCGCCATACCTCCGTTCAAGAACTCCAGTTTGAAGTACCGTGTCGAACAGCGATTCACGCGCGCCGTCATGGAAGAAGTGCTGAGACGCGCGCGAGGCGTCAGGATCACTACTAATCCCGATGAAGCGGACGCGGTGTTGAGCGCAGATATTCGTACGTTTCGGGCGTCGGGCGCCATCCTTGACGACCGGGGCCGAACCCGTGTGTGGGACGTCTCGATTGGAATCGCGGTCACTATCCGCGATTTGAAGAACCACAAGATACTCTACGACAACCCGCGAATGAGCTTCGACGGCGAATATGAACTCTCCGATGATCCGCAGTCCTTTTTTAACGAAGAGAACCCCGCCGTCGATCGGATAGCGAGAGACTTCGCCCAGTCGCTGGTGTCCACAATACTGGAAGGCCTGTGAGCAGAAGCCCCGCGAAAAAAACTACCGGCCTCGCATTCAAGGAATTCGAGCGCCGCGTTAATGACGGGCGCGTAGACAACCTATACCTGTTCACCGGGGAAGAGGACTACTATCACAGCCGGGCGGTTCGGCTACTACGAGAGACGGTCGATGAACCGCTTCGCGAGTTGAACTATGACGTCTTTGATTTGGACGCGGGCGGGAGTCCCGCCTCCGCGTTCGACGCGGCTAACCAGTTGCCTATGATGGGCGGCCGCCGGGTCGTTATCATCAGAGGCTTTGACAAAATCAAGGATGAAGGTCTGGATCTCGTCGGCGAATACCTCAAGAATCCGTCGCCCAGGTCAATCGTCGTTTTTCAATCGGCGGCGCTCGATCAACGAAGAAAGATCAGCACTATTCTCAAACAGTCTTGCACACACGTAATCTTCGATCCGTCTTCCGACGACGAAGCCGCGCGCTGGGCTCAGGAGTACGCAAAGCAAATTGGTTGCAAGTTCGAGCCCGCCGCCTTGAATAGCCTGATCACGAAGCTTGGTACGGGATTGAGCCGCCTGGCTAGTGAAATCGAGAAGCTCGCTTCCGGATCCGAAACCGGCGTTATTGACCCTGATCTCGTTGAGTCGCTCGTGCCCCGAGTACGCGAGCACACGAACTGGGAGCTCCAGGATGCGATCGTTGTACGTGATCGAAAACGGGCTATGGCGTTAACCGGACGGCTGCTGGCGGACGGCGTGGACGCCGTTGCGATAGTTGGAATGCTTGGGTATCTGTATAGAAACCTGCTGATCGCGAAAGAAATGTCGGCTCGCAAGGCGGCGCCGGAGGAGATTGGCAAAGCTACTAACAAGTGGAAGAGCCGCGACGGCGCGTTCTACACTCGAGTGGCGCGCAGCTCTCGTGAAGAACTGGTGCATGGAATAAAGCGGATCGCGGAAGTCGACAACGCCGTTAAAGGCTCGGAAGCAACTCCGGCTTTGCAGATCGAATACCTGGTGGCTGAACTGTCGTCTCCGGCGGGGCGATTCAAAGAATAGCGTTGTGTTTATTCGGCCCGGCGTTCTCGAAAGGTCAATCGGCGAGCGATCTTGACTCTTCCACCGCTTCTACTTCTTTCCCAACGATTCTTTCCCTGCAAGCCGCCATTCCGGCTTTCTTATAGATAGACAGCGCAAGTAGAGAGCGCAAACACGCCATGGTGGGCCCTGGTGTTTTGCCATTTTCGGAAAGCGCGGATCAAGTTCCAATATTGAATCTGAAAAAAGCACGGATCGATGAAGAGGGATTTATCCCCGCTCCTCCGGTTACAATTCACTCATAGTGGGCGACGGAGAGGAGATGGGATAAATCCCTTCCGACCTGTGATTCTCTGAAGTCGAACGCGGGATTTGGATTTGATCTTCTTCAAAACGGAGCGTCATGAAAAGAAAAAGAACGGCGGGAATGCCGTTCATTTTTTTCCGATCATACGCTTCGTTCGCGCGATAAATTATCCGCTGCCGATCCCTGAATCCCGAATCCTAGGTCCTGAACCCTGGCTCCTGAATCCTAACTCCACTCACCTTCCCAAATTGTTGACGCTCTGAGTCAGCCGCGATTTATGACGGCCAGCGGCGTTCGCGTGCAGGACTCCCTTTTGAATCGACTTGTCGATCAGGGAAACGGTCTTTGGGAGGAGAGTCGAAGCGGCCTCCTTATCACCCGCGGCAAGAGCCGCCCTTAGTTTCTTTACGGCGGTTCTCAATGCGCTACGATTTCGCCTATTGACCTGATTACGCCGTTCCGATTGTCTGACTCTTTTCTTCGCGGACTTATGATTGGCCATTCCCGATGTCTCTCCTATGCTGATTGCCGTGTTATCTAATGAAAAGATGCGTAGCATAGCCTTCCGTTCGGACTGGTGTCAAGGTTCAATCAAAGCGAAAGCTAATTTGAAACAGCCAGTTAATTAGTTTGCTTCTGCGGATCGTTACGAGAATTCTGTTCGCGTTTCCC
>JAHFUG010000284.1:2711-10156 GCA_023265195.1 Blastocatellia bacterium
TGGCGGCATTTTGAAATGGGACGGTTGCCGTTGTTACGCAGGTAAGGTGTGAACAATCCACGAACTGAACGGCGTTGGTGTGATTCGTGTAGCAGGTGCGTGGCCCACCGGCTCCTTTTGAAAAGGGGCTTGAGTCGCAATGGGTCAGGCCGGCCTGCTGACAATTGCGGCGCCAATAAAGGCTCGAACGCGGTTTTTCGCCTTATTAGCTGTGTCTTAGCTAAATTCCGCGATGGTTCATCAATTGCCCGATGATTCGGAATCGGCGTAGGCAAAATCAGGTCGGCCCCATATCACAAGGTTGAATTCAGGTGAACGACGCAGGTGAGTTACGTCCCAAATACTATTGAGCCTTGGAGGATCAAGAGCGATACTCATTCTGGGCGATGAATTACTTGAGCCCAAAGTCATTCAGAGGTGATGGGCTGGCATGAAGAGCTTCAAGAGGCTGCTTGTTGGGGTTATTGCGGCTGCGTCGTTGCTCGCCTGGCCAGGGTTTGCCGTTGCGCTCAACCCTCGCGAAAGCGTTACGCAATATCTGGTCAACTCCTGGCAGAGTGAAAACGGGCTGCCGGAAATATCAGTCCAGGCGATCGCTCAGACGCGCGACGGCTATATCTGGGCCGGCACCCACGAAGGTCTCGTCCGTTTCGACGGCGTTCAGTTCAAGGTCTTCAACACCGGCAACACCGAAGCCGAAAAGGACGACGATATAGCGGCGCTTCTGGCCGGCCCCGATGGCAGTCTGTGGGTTGGGACGCGAGGCGGGCTCGTTCGATTCAAGGACGGCGAATTCACGTCATACTCGAAAGACGAGGGTATGTCGTCAAACATCGTCAAGGCGTTGTGTCTGGGAACCGACGGAAGCCTGTGGATCGGAACCTGGGGAGGCGGATTGAACCGGTTCAAGAATGGAGCTTTCACGGCTTACACGACGAGCGAGGGACTGTCCAGCAATTCCGTAACGTCCATCTGTGAGAGCAAAGACGGAGGTCTTTGGATCGCTACACTCGATGCGGGCTTGTGCCGTTTCAAGGATGAGCGGTTCAAAGTCTACACCACGAAAGACGGCCTGCCCGCGAATACTCTCAAGGCTGTTTGCGAGGAAAAGGATGGAACTCTTTGGATCGGCACGGACGACGCGGGCCTTAGCCGGTTAAAGAACGGACGATTCACCTCGTATTCAAGCAAGAATGGATTGAGCAACAATCATGTGGCGGCGGTCTTTCAGGATAGGGACGCAAGTCTATGGATAGCCACACAGGGTGGAGTGAGTTTGCTCAGGAATGGCGCCTTCAGCAAATTCGGCCTCGAGAACGGTCTCTCCAACGAATTAGTCACATCCTTCTGCCAGGACATCGAAGGCAGCATCTGGATCGGCACTCGTGGCGGCGGACTCAGCCGGCTCAAAGATGGGAAGTTCACCGTGTACACGACTCAAGACGGGTTGACCGACGACCGCACCGGGTGTGTTTACCAGGACCGCGAAGGCGCGATCTGGATCGGAACATACCACCGGGGCCTGAGCAAATTCAAAGACGGCCGCTTTACTACTTACTCGTCCGAGAACGGATTGTTCGGCACCCAGGTCTTTGCGATTCACGAGGATCGAAACGGCGCCGTTTGGATCGGCACCGACGACAGGCTGAACCGTCTCGAGAACGGAAAATTCACATACTATGGAACCGAAGAAGGCCTGTCGCACAACGTGGTTCAGGCAATCAGCGAGAGCGCCGACGGAACGCTCTGGTTCGGTACTTATGGCGGAGGCCTGAATCGCTTCAAAGACGGGCGCTTCACCGCCTTCAGGGCCAATGAAGGGTTGCCTAACGATTTCATCATGACGCTGTTCGAAGATAGCGGAGGCTCGTTGTGGATCGGCACTGAAGGCGGAGGCTTAACCCGGTTGAAGGACGGCCGCCTTGCGACCTACACGGCGAATCAGGGGCTGTCGAGCGACATCGTGTCATACGTTCACGAGGACAAGGAAGGCGTCTTGTGGATCGGCACGCAGGGCGGGGGAATCAATCGTTTCAAGAACGGCGTCTTCTCCACCATCGAGTCGAACGACGGCCTCTTCAATAACACGATACACGCGATCCTCGAAGATCCCGCCGGCGACTTCTGGGTCAGTTGCAATCAGGGCATCTATCGCGTCGGTAAGAAACAGCTAAACGACTTCGCCGACGGCCGAATACGGTCGGTCTCCACGACTTCTTACGGTGTGGCGGACGGCATGAGAGCCAGCGAGTGCAACAGCTCGCACCCGGCGGCGTGTAAGGCGAGAGACGGCAAGCTCTGGTTTCCAACCATAAAAGGCGTGGTCGTAATCGATCCGCTTGACGTGCCGGTGAATCCGCTGCCTCCTCCCGTTGTCTTGGAACAGGCGCTGATCGACGGCAAACCGGTGAGTCTTCGAGGAGACGTGAATCTGCCTCCGGGAGGCGAGCGGCTCGAGTTTCACTACGCGGGCCTCAGCTTCATCGCGCCGGAAAAAGTGCGCTTCAAGTACCGGCTGGAAGGGTACGAGAAGAACTGGCAGGAAGCGGGAAATGGGCGCGTGGCCTCGTACACCACCGTGCCTCCGGGACGCTATACCTTCCGCGTCATCGCATGTAATAACGACGGCGTTTGGAACGAAACCGGACAGTCGCTCACCTTGTATATCGCTCCTCACTTTTATCAAACAAACTGGTTTTGGGCGCTCTGCGCCCTGGTGGCGATCGCGGGTTCCCTGGGCGCGCATCGCCTTCGCGTCGCTCAGTTGAGAGCTCGCGAAAGAACTTTGACTCACAGGGTGGATGAACGGACGGCGGAGCTTCGCGTCGAAAAGAACCGTTTTCAACAGCTCTTCGAGAACGCACCCATCGGAATCGCCATGCTGGAAGGGACCGACTCCGTCAAAGCCGTCAATAGGAGTTTCGGAGCGCTTCTTCAGTACTCGCTCGACGACCTTCGCCATGCGGAGGTGAAGGGGCCGATTATCCCGGATTTGGTGTTCGAGCAAGCGGCCGCGGGTCACGTAACCGAAAAGGAAAGCGTAAGCAAACGGAAAGACGGCAGCGAGGTTCCAGTCGAAGTGTACGGGGCGCCGATCCTGGTCGATCGACAACTCGAAGGTATTTTCGCCATGTTCGTCGACATCACCGAGCGCAAGAAATACGAGGCGGATTTGCAAGAGGCCAAGGAAGCGGCCGAAGCGGCCACTCGCGCCAAGAGCGAGTTTCTCGCCAATATGAGCCACGAGATCCGTACTCCGATGAACGCCGTGATCGGGATGACCAGCCTCCTGCTGGATACGCAACTGACCGCCGAACAGATCGAGTTCGCGGAAACGATCCGCACCGGCGGGGATTCGCTGATTGCGATCATCAACGACATACTCGATTTTTCCAAGATAGAGTCGGGCAAGCTCGAGCTGGAAAAGAGCGCTTTCGATCTCGACGTATGCGTCGAAGAGGCGCTGGACTTGCTGGCTGCGGCGGCGGGGGCCAAGGGGATCGAGCTGATCTACAGCATCGATAGCGAGACGCCTCGTACGATCTTCGGCGACGTGACGCGTCTCAGACAGATCATCGTCAATCTGTTGAGCAACGCCGTGAAATTCACCGAGCGCGGCGAGGTCGTGATTTCGATTGGAGCCCGCCGTATCGCCGGCAATAGCTTCGAGATTCATTTCGCCGTCAAGGACACCGGCGCCGGCATTCCCGAGAATAGAATGGACCGGCTCTTCCAATCATTCAGCCAGGCTGACACGTCGACTACGCGGCAGTACGGCGGGACCGGCCTCGGCCTGGCTATCAGTACGAGACTGAGTCAGTTGATGGGCGGCCGAATGTGGGTCGAGAGCGAGGTTGGGACCGGCTCTACTTTTCACTTTACGATTCACGCCGAGTCCGCGCCCGCGAAACACCGCGTTCACTCGCCCGCCAGCCGGCCGAGGCTCATTGGCAAGCGGTTGCTCGTGGTGGACGACAACGCGGCCAGCAGACGCATCCTCGCTTCGCACGCGGCGTCGTGGGAATTGACCGCCGAAGTGTTTTCATCGGGCTCCGATGCGCTCTCACGTCTGAGACAAGGCGCCAAATTCGATGCGGCGATCCTCGATATGAACATGCCCGGGATGGACGGGATGGCGGTCGCCGTTGAGATTCGTAAGATCGCCGGAGCGGAGTCGATGCCGCTGGTTCTGCTTTCTTCGGGAGTTGTAAGTAAAGGAGCGCAGACGCGGGAGAGCGACGGGCTGTTTGCGGCGGTGATCTCGAAACCCATCAAGACGGCCCAGTTGTATTCGGCTCTGAGCGACGCCTTGTTCAGTCAGCCGGCGCGCAAGGACAGCCTCGCGCGAGCTAGACAAACGGATCCGACTCTGGGAACGCGGATGCCGTTGACCATTCTTCTCGCTGAAGACAACGGCATAAACCAGGTTGTCGCGTTGAGGATGCTCGAACGCATGGGATATCACGCGGATCTTGCTAACAACGGCGTAGAGGCGCTCGATCTAATGACGCGGCGGCATTACGATCTCGTTTTGATGGACGTGCAGATGCCGGAGATGGACGGGTTGGAGGCTACGCGCGAAATACATGAGCGGTGGCCTCAATCGGAACGGCCCCGGATCATCGCGATGACGGCCAACGCCTTGGAAGAGGATCGAAAGAGGTGCATGGACGCCGGAATGGACGATTACCTCAGCAAGCCGGTGCAAGCCCGGGAACTGCAGGCGGTGGTAGAAAAATGGGGAAGCCGGCAACGGGAGAAGGGAGAAGGGTGAAGGGAGAAGGGTGAAGGCTAATTCATTCCTTGTTGCTCTTCTTACTCTTGTTGATTATCGATATCAGGATTGCGATGAGTTGGTTGGCTTCGTCGATCAAGTGTTGCAACTTCGCCTCTGGTACGATCTCTGAGGCTAGATGACCAGGTGGTATTCCGGTCAGGTGGTAGCGGTTTCACTCTCGCTCCGTTCCCTCTCCCCGTCTCCCCCGCCTGCGAGGCGCGGGGGCGGGGGTGAAATGCCGCTTGCGCCGCGGCGGTCGATCCATCCACCCAGCCCAGTCAGGTCGGCGGCACGCTGCTACGGGTTTACGCCCGCCGCACTTCTTCGTCTCCCAAACGGTTAGGCGTCATTGGAATGAAAGCCTTTGCTTGATCACCGCCTTGCGCGTGATTACAATGTGAACGCTATTCTAGCACCCGTACTTCAGGTCCATAACTCAGAGTAAGCTTGTTCCGCCGGGTCGTTGTCGAGGCGCTGATGAAATTGCGGAGAGACATATTGGATCAAGCTGCCCGGTTGCGCGCCGAAGAACGGCCTTTTGTCGTCGCCACCGTCGTAGCTTACAAGAGTCCTCAGTCGGCGAGGCCCGGATCGAAGGCCGTCATACTTCCTGACGGCTCAATCGACGGCTGGATCGGCGGCGGATGCGTTCAACCGATAGTCATTCGCGAGGCTTTGAAGGTTCTTCACACGGGTGAGCCAAGACTCATAAGCATTAGTCTAGATGCTGCACGCGAGGGCTGGAAGGGAGTTGAATCACATCGAATGGCTTGTCACGGAGGCGGCTCGCTCGAGGTTTATTTGGAACCGGTGCTTCCCAAACCCGAGCTTATGATCGTCGGCGTTTCACCGATCGCGCAAATTCTTGCCGGGCTCGGCAATCTCCTCGACTTCAAGGTGTGTGTCGTTGATCCCGATGCGGCCGCCGAGCGATTCCCGGACGCTGACCTGTTGCTGACGGATCTCAGCACGGCAAGAGATCGAATAAGTTCCGACACCTATATTGTGGTCGCTACGATGGGGACCGGCGACGAAGAAGGTCTTGGAGCGGTCGCCGGCGCAACTCCGAAATACCTCGGCCTAATAGCGAGCGCGAAGAAAGCAAAGGGACTTTTTCAATATCTGCGCGAGAAGGGGATTCCGGCCAAAGATCTCGAGCGCGTGAAATGCCCTGCGGGGCTCAGTCTTGGCGGCGACACGCTGCCTGAGATCGCGCTGAGCGTCATGGCGGAGATAATCCAGTTGAGAAGGTCGTCATCTCAGCCGGCGGCTCAATCGGCCAAGCCAAAGTCGAAGTTGCCGGTGATCATTCAAGCGGCGCCTGCCGAGCCATTGGAGTCATCCGGCGTATCGCGCGATCCGGTATGCGGAATGACAGTAGATACGGCTAAGGCCAGATACACATCGGCTTTCGAAGACGCCACCGTTTACTTCTGTTGCATTCGCTGCAAGGAATCGTTTGATCGGTCCCCCGAATCCTATAGGACACAACTCGCGGGTGGGCTATGAGGAAGTTCATCTCCGGACTGGTTCTCGGCGCTGGAGCGTCAACCCGGCTCGGGCAGCCTAAGCAGCTTCTGCCTTACCGGGGGACGACTTTGCTTGAATGGGTTGTAGCTCAAGCGCGGAGGGCCGCCGCGCTCGATGAGGTCGTCGTGGTTCTTGGCCGGGCCGCGGACGAAATTCGAGAGAGGGTCGACTTCCGCGGTGTGAAGGTCGTCGATAATCCCGTGTTCGGCGAAGGGTGCGCTTCTTCGTACCGCGCCGGCATAGGGGCAATCGACTCGAAGTCAGACGCTATAGTGATCCTTCTCGGCGATCAGCCTGGAGTAGACCCGGCGATAATCGACCGAGTAGCGGAAGCGTTCCGGGAGCGAGAGGATCAAATTGTGCTGGCTTCTTATCGTGGGAGAAAAGGTCACCCGATGGTTTTTGCAAGGCCGCTGTTTGACAAGCTCGTTGAGTTGCACGGTGACAAAGCCGCGTGGAAGCTCGTCGACGAGAACCCCGATCTAGCCGGTACGGCGGAGATCGATCTGCCTTTTCCGAAAGACGTCAACACGTTGGAAGACTTCAAGCGCTTGTCCGAAGGGGTGTGATTAATAGTGAGGCTTACCTTGGAGTGCGGCGACTCGTCGCCGCTTTGTTCGCTTGTCTTGAACCGAAAGCGGCAAGTCACCAAGGGCTGTTACGGAAGGCGATGGAGTGTGGCCATTTTTAGTTACATTCTTAAACGGGAGGCAATTGGTTGGTCCGCCAAGCATCAACAAATCACAGGTCGGGAAGAGGGATTTATCCCCGCTCTTGGGCGTTACGAGTCACTCAACCCGGCGCGAGCGGAGGAGCGGGGATAAACCCCTCTTCCCGACCCGTGATTTGTTGATGCTTGGCGGATTCGTTGATCTCGGCGCCTACAAAAGGCAACCGGGAAATAGTCAAACTTCAAAGCGCGCCAACGGAGGGCGAGAAGTAATTGGTTCGCGCCTTGACTAACTCCCTATCAGAAGCGAGGTGGTCTTTTGCGAGAAGAAGTACGGAAGATCCAGTAACTGCTTGAGCAACAAGCCTACGTTACGGACGCCGCCGTAGCCACGTCGCTGTATCTTGCGATGGCGCTCGGCAAGCCGCTGTTGATCGAAGGCCCGGCCGGAGTCGGCAAAACCGAGAT
>JAHFUG010000285.1 GCA_023265195.1 Blastocatellia bacterium
TCATTTGTCATTTGTCATTTGTCATTTGTCATTTGTCATTTGTCATTTGTCATTTGTCATTTGTCATTTGTCACTTCTGCGGTCAATCCATGACAAGTGACAAATGACAAATGACAAATGAGAAATGAGAAATGACAAATGACAAAGAACAAGTCATTCATCAAGTTCCTTTCATCAGTCAAGCAGCTTGCGCCGAAGCCTAAGCTCCAGCTTGTTCATCTCTCCCTGATCCGTTGCGTGATCATAACCGCACAGGTGCAGAAGTCCGTGAATCACCAGTTCGTCGATCTCGCGTTCGACCGTGTGACCGGCTTCAGCGGCCTGACGTACGGCCGTCTCGGCCGAAATCACCACGTCGCCAAGGTAGCCTTCCATCTCATCGCCGGTCATCGCGACCGAACTTCGGTCCTCTTGAGTCGAGCCGCCTGAAGGGAATGAAAGCACGTCAGTCGCCCGGTTCAATCCCCTGTGGCGCCGGTTGAGTTCCCTGATCAGCCGGTCGCGAACAATCGCAATGCACGCCGCGCGCGTTTCATTCTTTGCAGCGGCCCTGAGCAGTGCGCGCCCCAACGCCTCGATCCGCCCGCTATCAACCGGGATGAGGCGTTGGCGGTTTACGACTTCGATCAACGCGTGTCTCACCTCCGATCAATTCAAGTCCAGTGCGCCGGTTTTGCGCGCCATTACGGCGGCTCCGACCGGCGAGCGATCCGGTTCCGCTTCGGAGGCCGGCCGGTCGAAGTCATAACCCGGATAGGCGATTCGGTGGTGATGAATGCCCGCCAGCACCTTGACGAAGCTCTCGGCCACCCGGTTGAGCTCCCGCAAAGTGACGCTGCATTCATCGAACTGGCCGTCGTCGCGCAGCGCCCCGATTATCGTGTCGATCATATTCCTCAGCTTGCCCGGCGTTGGAGACTTGACCGTCCGCGCGGCGGCCTCCACCGAGTCGGCGATCATTATTATCGCGGCCTCCTTGGTCTGAGGCTTTGGGCCAGGATAGCGAAAATCCTGCTCGAGCGACGCCGGCGGGTCTTCGGAGGCTTCACGCGCTTTGTAGTAGAAGAACTTCATCAAGCCCGTGCCATGATGCTGAGGAATAATAGCTGCTATTCGAGGAGGCAGCTTGTGCTGGCGGGCAAGCTCGATCCCCTGTTTTACATGATTAGCCAAAACTATCGAGGACATTTTCGGAGAAAGCCGGTCGTGGCGATTTTCCATGTAGCTCTGGTTCTCGACGAAATAGGACGGCCTCAACATCTTGCCTATGTCGTGATAATAACAGGCGACTCGCGCAAATAACGCGTCGCCCTCTATGGCTTCGGCTCCCGCTTCGGCGAGCAGTCCAACCATGATCGAGTGATGATAAGTGCCGGGCGCGCGCTCGGCCAGTTGCTTCAACAGGGGAAGATTAAGATTGGACAGCTCCAGCAACTTGATGTCCGTCGTTATCTCGAACGCCCATTCAAACAGTGGAAGTAGTATCGACACGATCATCGTCGACACGAGCCCGCCCACGCACGCGCAAAGAGAATCGAACACGAGCACGGACGGGGCCGGTTCGCTTGCGCCTAGAAGATCCAAAGCCAGGGAAGCCGCCGCGTTTATCAGCCCAATGCTCAAACCCGCCCACATAAGAGTCGTTCGATCTCGACAGCCTTTCAGATTGTGTATCGCGCCGACGCTTGTCATTAGAGTGAACGCCGACAGGTATACGTTTCCGGACAACACTCCGATGAAAACGGCAAGTATCGCCGAGAAGACAAACGCTGCCTGCGCATCGGTCAGCAAAGTGACCAGCACCGCGCCCGCCGCGAGAGGCGCCAGGTATTTCCAGCCTTGCTCGGCCGTAAACGGGGAGTGGGACGCCCAGTGGCTTATGATCGCCGCCAATTGGAACGTGACCCGCGCCAGCGCGAGGGTTATCACGAACGCCGTAATCTGAAGCAGAAAATGACGCCTGACCCTTAGGTGCCGTTGCTGATACCTGACCATGTATTGCCACAGCACCAGCAGCAGCATCATTACGATGATGGCGGTTCCAGTAAATTCTATTGTCTGCCGCCCGAAGTGGCTGTATCTGCCCGCGGCCTCCAACAGCGCGGCCTTGGCCGCGGTCACCGTCTCGCCCTGAACTACGATGGGCTTGCCCTTTTCGGCGGCGGCGGTCACCGGCGGGATGGACTCCTGGGCCGCACGGCGCCTTGCGTCGGTCTCGGCTTCGTTGTATTCGAGATTGGGGACTATGAGCGATCCCAGTATCTCGCCAAAGAGCCTGCGCTCCGACGGCGGATACTCGGCCGGCCAGACGAGCTTGTCGGATCGCAATGCCGCGCGCGCGGTCATCAGGTCTCGAACGGATGAAAGATCAACGACGATCGTCTCCTCGGCGCCCCGCCGCCGGAGAAAACCGTTGACTCCAATTCTGAGCAGGTGGCTTCGGCTATTCACGACTCCGTTGCTCATCACTGCTTCAAGGTGATCGATCATCAGCTTTTCAAGTTCGGAGTTGTAGCGATGGCGAGAGAGCGCCGCCAGTTGCTCTTCGTCAAGAATCAGGCCCGGCGGCAGTTGCTGTATTTGGCTGAGAATCTCGGGCGGCTTGGCCCCAGGGCGCGCGCCGCGGCAGACCGCGAACATTTGCTCGATGGCTTTGCCAAGCTCGCGCGCGCCGCGATTGAACTCGAACACGGGCAAAACGGCCGCCGCCGCCTGGTTTCTGCGCCGCAAGGTTTCCGCCGAATCTTCTATCTTGAGATTGTCCGGAGCCAGGATGTCGGCGCTGGCCACGCTGCCTACCGCAAGCTGGGCAGGCTGTGGCCGCTGGTAATGCAGCAGCAACATCGAAACCCCGGTCACGATGAACATGCCCGCGCCCGCGTCTATTATGTTCTGATCGGTGAGCGATGACAGAAACGCCCTGAGACTGCGCCGCAGCCTCGCGTGCCAGGCGCCCTGAGGTGACGTGTCGGGCTTTGTAGACATGATGACCAGTTGACTAGCAAGCCGCCGTGAGTGGCGCGCCTCTGTCAAAGGACGGCCAACCAGCAAGTGGTGCTCGGCGGAAATAAATCATCAGCCACAAAGATGCACAAAATCACAGAAGAGAACTCCGGGAAGGCTCAAGCTACGAAAGGGCGAGCCAATCGAGGTATATGCTTGTCCGTCTTCTTCATCTGTGTGACTCTTGCGCCTTTTTGTGGCCATGAAACTTCTGCCACGCACCACTAGTTGTGCTCGGCGGAAATGAGTCAACAGCCACAAAGATGGGCAAAATCACAAGAGAGAAGCGCCGAAGAGTCCAAGGCTCCGGAGGCGCCGGCCAACCGGGATGTTCCGTTCCGACTTCTCATCTGTGTGACTTCCGCGCCTTTTTGTGGCTATGAAACTTCCGCCACGCACAACCAGTCTCCACTACAGGTTTCCCTCGAACCTGGTCTTCGAATGTTGATCGTACGCCAGAACGATCAACTGGACGAGGTGGTGACGCACCACGTCTTTGTCGGTGAAGTTGACGAACTCGATTCCCTCGACGCCGCTGAGGACCCGTTGCGCCTCCACCAGGCCGGAGCGCTTTCCCGTGGGCAGATCTATCTGAGTTACATCGCCGGTTATTACGGCTCTGGAGCCAAAGCCGATCCTGGTCAGAAACATCTTCATTTGTTCCGAGGTCGTGTTCTGCGCTTCGTCGAGAATGATGAACGAGTCCGAAAGCGTCCGCCCCCGCATGAAAGCGAGCGGCGCTATCTCGATCACCCGCTTTTCAATCAGCCGCTCGATTTTTTCGTAATCCGCGAGGTCGAACAGCGCGTCGTACAGCGGCCTAAGATAAGGATCGATCTTCTCCTGTAAATCGCCGGGCAGGAAGCCGAGTTTCTCTCCCGCCTCGACGGCCGGCCTCGCCAGGATAATCCGGTTCACCTGCTTTTGCCACAAGGCTTGAACCGCCAGCGCAACGGCCAGATAGGTCTTGCCCGTTCCGGCGGGGCCGATCCCAAACACGAGATCGAATTTTTCGATGGCCTCCACGTAGCGCCGTTGATTGGGCGATCTCGGCATCACTTGCTTCTTGCCGGTTGGGTTGAGGCGCGATCTTGTCAGGTGTTCGCGAAGAGTGTAAGCACGGTCTTCGGCTATCTGCTTGAACGCCGATTTCAACTCTTCGCTTGGAATTCTCCGTCCTTCTTCAAAGAGCGAGGCGTAGTCTTCGAAGATTCGCTCAGCCAACTCGACGTCGTCGTGGCCGCCTTCGAGCGCGATCTCGCTGCCGCGCAACGACACTCGAACGTCCAGAAGACTCTCGAGAACTTTGATGTTTTCGTCGTAGGGTCCGAACATCGCCTTGATCGCGCGCTCGGGCAACACCAGTTCTTTTAGTATTGCGGTCTTATCAGACATACAAAAAAGGAAATGATGATTGATGATTGATGATTGCGGAACGAGGAATCACTCACAGTCGATCATCATTCATCATTCATCAATTCCCCTCACCACTCCCCGTCCCTGATGCGCTTTTTGATTCGCCGCTTTAGGAGGTCGCGTTTGAGCGGGCTCAGGTACTCGATAAAGAGATCGCCGTCTAGATGATCGGTCTCGTGCGATACGCAGCGGGCCTCCAGATCAAGAACGTCAAGATCGAACGAACCGCCGTTCAGGTCCTGGGCGCGCACCACCACTCTCTGTGGACGTTTGACCTGAACGAAGATTCCGGGAAAGCTCAAGCATCCCTCGTCGCCTATCTGTTCGCCTTCTTCAACCTCAATGATCGGATTGATCAGCGCGACTTTCTGGTTCTTGTTCTTTCCGCTGCTGCAGTCCATTATGAAAAGCCGTTTCAGGACGCCGACTTGAGGCGCCGCCAGCCCAACTCCCGGCGCGCCGTACATAGTTTCGAACATATCATCGACCAGCTTGTGCAGCTTCGAGTCGAATTCCGTTACCTCGTCCGCGCGCTTGGTTAGAAGTGCGTCTCCGTACTTGACTATATCCAGGATCATCGCTCTATCTCGAACTCCTTTGCGCCCGTGCGGGCGTTTGGCTTGTACCCGGCGTCATTGCTCTATCTCGAACTCCTTTTGCCGCTCTTCTATGGTTCTCTTCTCCGATATCTTCTCGTTGAGCACGTGTTCCAATACGGTTTTTCTTGCCTTGTACCCGGTGACCTCTCGCCAGGCGACGACGGTCAAACCGACGAGTATTATAGCAGCCCCAACCAAACTGTGCGTCGCGTAGCCGATGGAAAAGCCAACAAAGACTATCGCGACCAGCAGGAGGTAGTACAGCACGCCGTGAGTTCGTGTGGCGCTTATCGCTCGGCGCAATTCGGCGATCTCACGGCTGGTCTCGCTCAGCTTTTCCTCGAGTCCGGCCCGATCCTTTTGCATTCTTCTTTCACCTCAACCGGCAATAGCGTTTTACTCCGGCGCGAGACGTGATCGTTAATCAGTACTCTCGCAGTTGTTTTGCATATCCCCCGTGGTTTCGCTTCAACTCGCCGATGCTATCGCCTCCGAACTTCTCCATCATCGCCGAAGCCAGCTCTATCGAAATCATCGCTTCGCCTATCACGCCGGCGGCCGAAACCGCAACGATGTCGGACCGCTCGAACGCGGCGGACGACTCCCGCTTAGTCTCAACGTCGACGCTGGCCAGCGGACGGCGCAACGTCGATATAGGTTTCAAATGGCCTCGAACCCTAATCTCCTCGCCGTTGGTTATTCCGCCTTCGATACCGCCGGCGTGATTCGTAGGCCTCGTGAATCTTCGTTCAGCCGTATCGTAACCAATTTCGTCATGGACATGCGAGCCCGTGGTCCGGCTGACGCCAACGCCCATCCCGATCTCGACGGCCTTAACGGCTGGGATGCACATTATCGCTCGAGCAAGCCGGCCATCCAGTTTTCGATCCCACTGCGTGTGAGAGCCCAGTCCCGCCACGACGCCCCGCGCGACGACCTCGAATATGCCTCCAAGAGTGTCCTTCTCTTCTTTAGTCGAGTCGATAAGCGCGATCATTCGGCGCTCGGCTTCGCCGTCCACGCACCGGAGCGGCGAATCATCGCTCAAAGAAACGATCTGCTCCCAGGTTGCGTCAATAGGCTGTTCCGGAACGCCTCCGACCATAGCAGTGTGACTGCCGACTTGAACATTCAGCGCACCGATCAGAAGCCTCGCCACGGCTCCGGCGGCGACCCTCGCGGCAGTTTCGCGCGCGCTTGCCCGTTCGAGAATATCTCGAAGATCGTGCGTGTCGTATTTGAGTCCGCCGGCCAGATCCGTGTGTCCCGGCCGGGGCCGCGTGAGTCTTCGAGCCCGCTTTTCATCGGAGAACTCGCGAGGCTCGATCGCCATCACGTCTCCCCAGTTCTCATAATCGCGGTTCCGAATCAGCATCGATATAGGAGAGCCAAGCGCCTTGCCATGCCGCACGCCCGAGAGAACTTCGGCTTCATCCCGCTCTATCTTCATTCTTCCGCCGCGGCCGTAGCCCTGCTGGCGCCGCCACAATTGATGGTTGATGGAGTCCAGGCCGATGCTCAATCCGGCGGGGACGCCTTCTATGATGACCACGAGTCCTTTCCCGTGAGATTCGCCCGCTGTAGTGAAGGTAAACTGAGCCATGCAGCACCGAGACTAGTGCGAGTAATGGTGGAGAGTCAATGTTGATATGACGACGACTATTCGAGGCTCCGTTTTGTCCCCTTCTTCCGGGCCTGGCCGGTTCGTGGATTTTACCTGCAAACTTCGCGGACCGACCGCGGCAATGCTTCCGTTTCAATCAACGCAAGCCAAACCACTGGCGAGCGGTTTGATTTGCATGATAAATCTTGCGCGCCCGCGCAAGTTCTTGTTTACACGCACTCGCGTCCGGCTCTATACTTCGGGCATTGAAAGAAACGGAGTTCAAGAGACGATCTCACACGTACAAAAAAACAAGGAAAAGGAACCTACAGAGATATGCCTAACGAGAATATAGAGGATAGAACAACTCAGCCGACAATGCAGACGATCCTCGAGATTGTCCGTGAGATCAAAACGAGCCTTGGGGGCGTCGAAACGAGACTTGGGTCCATGGAAACGAGACTTGGGTCGATCGAAACGAGACTTGATTCCCTCGAAAGCCGTCTTGAATCTTTTGAAGCGAATACCGTTCAGGGCCTCGCCGACATAGCTACCAAGATCGAAGTATTGAATATGAGATGCCTTCAGCTCGAGGCCAATAACGTTGGTATGCGTAAGCGGATTGCCGATCTTGAATCAAGGGCCTCATAACACAAGGCGCATGAAACCAACCTTTCACGAAGACGAGCATTCCTTCACACGATTCGACGGACTGCTTCTGAGCGTGGTTGCGGCTCCAAGGGCCGCCCATGTTGAAAAGATATATCGGAGTAGAGACCCGGGCGAAGAATCAGACGAGGTTGTGATCAGGGCCTGTGAACGTGATAGATAGTGGGATCACGTTTTCCAATGGAGAGACCGTATATGAGCAGGCCAAAAAAAGCGGCCATGGAAAAGATTCCGGTCCGCGTATGTTGGATATGTGCTCTCGGCTCCGAATCCAGCCTTTACTTTTGAATCGATAGCGATCCTGGCAATGATTAGCGGCTTTTGATACGCCGCCGGCGTTTCGGTTACGTTCACCACCCAGTACATCGACGCTTACGACGGTATACAAGATGAGATTAACGCGCGAATTCGTAACGAGTCTCAAGATAATCCGTCTTCGCCCGGTCCGGCTTTGATGGTCACCGACACCGCGTTGTTCAGATACGGCCACTATCACACGCCTGAAGACAAGCCAGTCCACGTCGACTATGATCGAATGGCGCGAGTCGGTTCAGGCGCCGCGCGGGTTGTGGTGGAGTTGGCGAATGAGTAGCAGGGGCGCCGAATCAACCGATGTTCATGATGCGCCGCATGATATACCGCGGATTTCATTCTGTAATGCTGTAGCCGCGTTCGATATTTGAGGTGTATGGAGTAGACAGACTAAAGTCCGCGGCGCGTCAAGAGGAGCGGCCACGGAGAGCCGCCTTTACATTGATCCTCAAGCGCAGCGCTTGAACCAGGAGGCGCTTCTTTTCCAGCCTGGGATAGACTGATAACCGATTAAAGATGACCGATCAAAGCGATTTCATCGTAGTAGGCAGTGGGATCGCGGGACTGCGCTCCGCCGTAGCGCTCGCGCCGGCTGGCCGCGTCGCCATCCTTACAAAGGATCGTATCACCGAATCCAACACCGAGTACGCGCAAGGCGGGATCGCGGTCGTTCTCAATGACGACGACGACATCACTCTTCACTATCAAGACACCATCGAAGCCGGGGCGGGGTTGTGCGACGAGGAAGCCGTCTCCATTCTTGTCGAAGAGGGTCCGCGGTACATCCTGGAGATGATAGACCACGGCGCGGAATTCGACCGCAAGGCGGGCGAGCTGGCGTTCACTCGTGAAGCCGCGCACTCTCGCCGCCGAATCCTGCACGCCCACGGAGACGCGACCGGCCGCGAGATCGTACGTGCGCTCGTAGCCTGGTCGAAACAAATCTCAAATATCGAGTTTCTTCCTCACGCTTGCACGCAATCACTGATTGTCAAAGACGGGCGCTGCCTCGGCGTCACCTACGTAGAGCCGGAGACGTACAAGATTCGCGCGCTCTACGCCCGAGCCGTGCTCCTTGCGACCGGAGGCGCGGGCCAGCTCTATCTGCACACGACCAACCCCGACGTTGCTACGGGCGACGGACAAGCAATGGCTTACAGAGCAGGAGCCGTGGTGGCGGATTTAGAGTTCGTCCAATTTCACCCGACGGCGTTGGCGTTGCCTAAGGCCCCGCGGTTCTTGTTGTCGGAGGCGATGCGCGGCGAAGGAGGGATACTCTTGAATCGCGAAGGCGAACGTTTCATGCCTCGGTATGATGAACGCGCCGAGTTAGCTCCTCGCGACGTCGTGAGCCGTTCGATCTATTTTGAAATGCAGCGAACATCGGAGCCTGTTGTGTATCTCGATCTGCGTCACCTGGATCGTCCATTCGTCCGCGATCGGTTTCCGCAGATATTCCGCACTTGTTTGCTGTACAACATCAACATTACTCGAGACCTCATCCCGGTCAGTCCGGCCGCGCACTACATAATGGGCGGCGTGCGAACTGATACGTATGGCCGCACCACGTTGGCAGGACTCTACGCGGCGGGCGAAGTCGCCTGCACCGGGGTGCACGGCGCAAATCGGCTGGCGTCGAACTCGCTGCTTGAAGGCTTAGTCTTCGGCGCCCGGGCGGGAGCGGTGGCGGCCGGCGAAGCGGCGGCGGAAATCGAGCGGGCGGAGCCGCGAGATTGGGACATAGGCGAGATCGCTGATTGGCGGATCGAGAGCGCCGCCCGCGCGGAAGTTAGGCAGGTGATGTGGGACAACGTCGGAATTGTTCGCGAAGAGACGGGCCTCAGAGATGCGTTAGAGGCGCTCGAAAAGATCGCCAGTCGACCGTTGAACACTCGCTCGTGGAACTTCGTGACGTTGGCTCGACTGGTTACGGAAGCAGCGTTGTCACGGCGCGAATCCCGCGGCGCTCATTACAGGAGCGACTACCCCGTTCGCAACGACGAGCAGTTTCAGAAACACACTTTGCAGCAGAGGAGCAGTGGTAAGTGATCAGCGGTCAGCGGTCAGTGGTCAGCGGTCAGCAGTCAGCGGCCAGCGGTCAGCAGTCAGCAGTCAGCAGTCAGCAGTCAGTGGTTAGCAGTCAGCGGTCAGTGGTCAGTGGCCAGTGGTCAGCGGTCAGGAGTCAGCGGCGAGCGGTCAGCGGTCAGCGATCAGCGGTCGGCAGTCAGCAGTCAGGTGTCAGCAGTCAGCGGTCAGCAGTCAGCGGTCGGCAGTCAGCGGTCAGCGGTCAGCGGTCAGCGGTCAGCGATCAGCGATCAGCGGTCAGCCGAAGGAGCCGGGTGACAAATGACCAGTGACAAATGACCAGTGACAAATGACCAGTGACAAATGACCAGTGACAAATGACCAATGACAAGTCTTTTCTTGACAATGAAAGCGGGCGGCTAATATAGTTTTTTGCGTTGCTGGGAGGTCGTTCAACGGTAGGACAGCAGACTCTGACTCTGCTTATTGGGGTTCGAATCCCTGCCTCCCAGCCATTACTTTTTCCC
>JAHFUG010000634.1 GCA_023265195.1 Blastocatellia bacterium
TCCACACAACCCGAAAACCGGCCACGCTACTACGGTAGCCTACTACATCGTTAGCGCGACTGGCGTTACGACAGAGGTCACTGTAGGAGTTCCACGACCCGCCCCGCAAGGCGCGTTTGTTTCGGTCGCCGCCGGTAATCCACGCGCCTCCGTCGCCAGGTGGAGCGCCGTTCCGTCCGCCGTAGCCGTCGTGATAAACATCCTGGCACCACTCCCAAACATTGCCATGCATATCATAAAGCCCGAAGGCGTTGGCGAGACCCAGGCTGCCCACTTCAACCGTCTTACCGCGATAAACACCCTTGGGCGTTGAGCCATAGGGAAAGTTCCCGTTATTGTTGACAACTCGCGTAGTGATCGTCGGTCCGAATGCAAACGGAGTGGTGGTTCCGGCGCGCGCCGCATACTCCCACTCGGCTTCGGCCGGCAGACGAAAAGCTCTGCCGGTTTTCTTCTGTAGCCGTGCGCAAAACTCGATTGCCTCTTCCCAACTCACCTCTTCCACGGGCTGCCGCCACGAGTCCTTGAAATTGGCTGGGTCTTCCTTGAGATCGATGTTCACCTTCGGCATTCGCGCGGCTTGCCGCCACTGCTCGCGCGTGACCTCGAAGCGCCCTATGAAGAACTCCGGCGCGTGTACAAGATGTCCGGGCAACTCACCTTTGAACCAGTCCCAACTGGCGCCTTTGTAATAGCGCCTGGCGTCGGCGAAAGCTTCCTTTGCTTCATCCTCGCTTGACCCCATTTGAAACTCTCCACCGAGTATCTTGACCATTTCAAGCGTCACGCCGTCGCCAAGGTCGTCAGCCACGGCTTCAGCTTGCAGCGTGCGGCGGCTTGTCTCGCTGCCCTGTGCATCGAGCGTTATCGTCTCAAAGCTGACGGAAATCGAGGCCGGCGCGAACTCGGGTCCTAGCGGAGGCGCTGTGTTACTTGTTGGCCTTAGCATCCGCCAGATGAATAGGGCGCCAAGCGCAAGAGCGGCCAACGATACTGCGATTATCCACACTCGTTTACGAATAAACTCGTAACGTGATAGTCGCCCTTCCCTCATTCATTCCCTCGACCGCTTTGTTTATCGCTAGCGTCAGGCGGTTCATGTCACTGGCTCGCAGGTCGCCGGCTTTGATCGTTACTTTGTCACCATTCTTTTTCTCGATTCGAATTGCAAAGACGGCTTGCGTTGAACGTAAGCTTTGAGCACGTTGACCAGCGCGACGGCGAAACCACCTCCGCTAATGGCGGCGATGATTATCTGTCCGTAGACCGCCGGCTCACCTTTCGATCCAGGTTCGGCTGGTTGAGTAGCGAGGGTGGCCGTCACACCGGCTTCATCAACCAAGTCGCGGCGCAACCGCCGACTGATGTCTTGCAAGCCGTCGTCGTCGAGATCAGTTGCTGACAGTGAGAGCGCAATCGCCATGGATTGTCCTCGACGCATCCGGCCTTCGTAGAGATAACGCTTATGAGGCTTTAGATTCTATTTGCGATTGCCTTTTTTTCCAACCGATTCTTAGTCTCGTCATTTCTTGTAGCCCGGGCGTGAACCTGCACCTGGCAAGCCGGCGGCGCGAAGACGCCTTGGAAAACTCGATATCGCCGTTTGACTGCGTAGCGGGTGCTTAACCGAATTGGAGGGGACTGTGGGGATCCGCCGGAATCGTATCGGGCTCGATCGCCGCGTTCTTATTCACACCTCGATTCATCAAGGGTCGCTCTCCGTTAGGAGGGCCGGCCCTCCTCCTTTCATTCACAACACGGCGCCAATATAATCTGGGTTCCGCCCGAGGATCGGTTATGAGTATCATCGCGGTGTTCGCGGCCTCTACGATCGAGAGCCGGCCTATAGAACGATTGATGCGCCGGAGCAACCGGCGCGTTACTGAACCAGTCGTAGAGGGACGCATCGGAGACAATCACGTTGTCCTCGTAAAGACCGGGATGGGAATGGCTCCTGCCAGGTCGGCGGCGAAGATTTTGGATGAAAAGAACGCCGCCGTGATCGTAACCGGTCTTTGCGGAAGTCTCTCATCTGACGTTATGGAAGGTCAGGTCGTACTCTATTCGGACTGCCTCGCCGACGATGCCCGAAGAGCCTTAGCCTGCTCCCGGGAATTCGTTTTCGGCGTCGCCTCCATGCTCGAGCGAAGCGGCGTCTCCACAAAGGTGGTTCAAGGCTTGTCATCGAAAACCATAGCCGCAACGCCGTCAGAGAAGCGGGCTCTCTCCTCGCGGGGCGCCGAGGTCGTCGACACTGAAAGCTATGAGATACTGGCCGCGGCTCATTGCGCCGGTATTCCCGCGATAATACTCCGAGCGGTATCGGATTCAGTAGATAGGACGCTGCCTGATTTCGGTCCGGCGATCCGAGACAATGGCGAATTCGCGCCACTACGTCTGGCGCGAGCCTGTCTCTCGAGCCCAATCCGAACGATTCAGTTATATATGTCAACACGAAGAGCCATCGAGAACTTGAGCCGCGCGCAGGCAGTCATACTCGGCGGTGATCTCGTTGAGCTATGCGCATTCAATGCGGAAGCCGCCTCTACACAGCGCGGCAGTCAAAAACCATTATGAGCGCCACAACGGACTTCAGCCTTTCACTTTCCTCTCCGATAAGCGGGGCGGCTATCGCGGGCCGCGAGTGGAGTCTCGAAGATTCGTATCGTTACTGCGAGC
Organism: Blastocatellia bacterium; assembly: GCA_023265195.1. Classification (GTDB taxonomy): domain Bacteria; phylum Acidobacteriota; class Blastocatellia; order UBA7656; family UBA7656; genus QHVH01. The sequence goes on from JAHFUG010000634.1 coordinate 2,680, forward strand.
GGCTCGCGCGGTCTCATTATGAGAATTTTCCCGTAGGATCAGCGCTCGTTCCGAAGCGATTGCGGAGGCACTTCTACTCCATCTACGCGTTCGCGAGGACGGCGGATGACTTCGCCGACGAGGGCTATGACGCCAACCACTCGGAGGGCGAGCGATTGGACTGCCTGCGAACGTGGCTTGGAATGCTTCATGACTGTCAGGAACAGCGGCCATCGCATCCAATCTTTATCGCCCTCGGGGACACGATTGCTCGATTCTCATTGCCGCTCGTCCTGTTTGAAGATCTGTTGTCCGCGTTTTCTCAAGACGTCACGACTCGACGCTACGATTCGTTTGACGATTTGGCTGATTACTGCCGCAGGTCGGCCAATCCCATAGGCCGTCTGATACTGTTGCTATTCGGCCACAGTGAAGAGCGGCTTCATCAATGGTCCGATGACATTTGCACCGCGCTCCAGCTTGCCAATCATTGGCAGGACGTCCGAATCGATTTGGACAAAGACAGAATTTACTTACCGCTTGAAGACCTTGCGCAATTCGGCGTCAACGTCGAAGACCTGAAGG
>JAHFUG010000635.1 GCA_023265195.1 Blastocatellia bacterium
GGCGCGCGAACCTCGTGCTTGATCGCGCGACCCGCGTGAGGTGGCCTCTGTCGAGGCTCAACGACATCACCGCCGACGTTGACCCCGATCCGAAGATCGCTCTGGTGGTAACCGGACGCAACGATAACTATGGCGGCGATTTCAGGGGACGGCTCGCGAGTACGCTCGAATGGAACCTTCGCGCGGGGCGCTTCGCCGAGGCGGTCTACGTCGAGTGGAACCCGCTGCCGGATCAGCCTTCGGATGCCGAATGGCTGGTCAAGAGATTCGACAATCTCCGCGTATACATCGTGAGCCCCGACCGCCACAAACGGTCTTGCACGAATCCTAAGATGCCGATGATGGAGTACTTCGCAAAGAACGTCGGCATTCGCAGGGCAACCGCCGATTGGATATGCGCCGCCAACGCCGACGTGCTGATTGGACCCGATATGTTCGAGCGTATGAGAAGGCTCTCGATGGACCGCGTCTACGGAAGCCATACGGTCAATATCAAGTGGAACGGCGGAAGAATTACGCCGCGGGATTTGGAAGGGTCTTCGGTGATTGGAGAGTTCAGCGCCGACAAGAAAATGTATTCGGTTGTGGGCGACTTCGTGCTTGCCCACAGGGACCTTTGGCATACGGCGCGCGGTTACGATGAATCTCTTACCGACCGGCGAGTCTCTTGCGATGGACACGGGCTCGCTCAACTCTATCATTACGGGGCCGCGCCGCGAGTGCTGGGACGGCACTATCACCTGGATCACCCAGAATCGTGCCGGAACGCGGTGCTCGATCATCAAGGGAAGTACTTCAACCCCGAAGACGGCGTGCCATATCACAACAGCGAGTCCTGGGGTCAGGCGGATGGCGAGGAGCGTCAAGTTGGCGAGCGAACGTTTTACATTGACTGACGCGCGAGGGATTCCCGCGAGAGCGTCATCACCGAGCGTGGATCGGGCCAGTTCGCGAGTTCTGCGGTTGAAGATCGCCGGACATAAAGCTCTCGATTTATTTCAAGGAGTAGCGGCGTCGCTCGCTCGCTCGTTGCCGGGCTCCTGGAAGCTGCTCGGCCTTCCAAAAGGCAGAGTGCGCTCGCTGCCGCAATCGATCGCCGCGGCGCGAGAAAGCCTCGATTGGATGGCGCGGTGCAAGGGTCCTTACTGCGAGATCATTCATCAGCCGCTGGCGATGAGCCGCCGCGCTCCGCGATGTGCGGTCAACGACGTTATTCATAGGCAATTCACCGTCGAGCGCTACCACGTGCACAACGAACTTTTTCTTGCCCGCTTGCCTGGCGCTCACATCGTTGGACCGAACGGCGTCGTAATCACGGCGAACGGCAATGCGGTTGAAGAATCGACGTGGGGAAGAGGATGGCTGGAGAAAGATCGCGTGTTCAAGTCGTGCAAATTGCCGCGAGCGTCGACACTGAGCGGGCACTCTTACACAATCGCGTGCCTGTCGTCAGAGGGCTACGCGCATTGGCTGCTCGACTCACTGCCGCGGCTGTTCGCCATCGATCGAACGCCCGTAGACGAGCTCAATCTGATCGTGTCGCGGCCGCTCAATCGCTGGCAGGAGCAGAGCCTCGCGATGCTCGGAATGGATAATCTCAAGGTCATCGCGCTTGAAAACCGGCGGCTGGAAGTTGAAGCGCTCTACCTTCCAAGCTTCGCCGGCTCGACGGGAAACCCGCATCCATACGGTTGCCAGTGGATGAGGGAGCGGCTCCTCAAAGACTCAACCAAGCGGCGGCGGCTGTACGTCACACGCCGCCGCGCCGAGAGAAGGCGCATAGTGAATGAACATCAACTCGAGCCGATCCTGGCCGATAATGGATTCGAGATCGTTGAGGCGGAGTCGCTTAGCTTCGAAGAACAGGTGGAGATGTTCGGCGAAGCGGAAGCCATTGTCGGACCTCATGGCGCCGGATTGACTAACATTCTATTCGCGCCCGCGGGCTGCAAAGTGCTGGAGATATTTGACCCAAATCATGTGAAAGTCATGTACTACGCGCTGGCCGATGTTCTAAAGCAGCCGTACTGGTATCTTGTCGGCGATCAGCCGAACTCAACCGCGGTTCAGCACGGTGTGAGCGGCCACGATGACATCTATATCTCGGCTTCGGGTTTCGCCAGGTCGTTGAACGCTATGTTCAAGGACGTGTCAGAAATGTGATTATGCCCACGATCAGGCGTATGCTAAAAGAACTGCTGCCGTCGACGAGCAAACGGCGTTTGGAGCAAATTCTGTTGGGCTATCACTCATTCGCTCCGTCCTTCTCATCGGCCGGCGAGGACATGATCTTGAGGCACCTTTTAGGCTCCGAGAAGCGAGATGGGTTCTACGTCGATGTGGGAGCCTTTCACCCGGTGCAAGCCAGTAATACCTACTTCTTCTATTTGAATGGATGGACGGGGATCAACATAGACGCGCGGCCTGGAAGCGCGGACCTGTTCAACAAAGTGAGACCGAATGACATCAATATAGAGTCGGGAGTCTCCGACCAAACCGGACAGCTCACTTATTACTTCATCGATGAGACTTCGTCGATGAACAGCTTTTCGCGAGAGTTTCTCGACCAGATCGGAATGCTCAAACATGTAAAGCGAGAGATACCGGTCCCGGTCTGTAGACTTTCCGATTTGCTTCACAAGCATGTCGAACCCGGCCGAACGATCGACTTCCTGAATGTCGATGTCGAAGGCCTGGACTACAACGTTCTGGACTCCAATGACTGGGACGCCTACCGGCCCAGAGTCGTCGTCGTGGAAGACGCGCATAGCCCGGCCGGCGGATCGAGGGTTGTCGAACTTCTCACGAGCAAAGGCTACGAGGTATGCATTCGGAACGTAATTGTTCCGAACAAGGTCGACGAGTTCTTCCTGATCGATAAGCAACAATTCCGCGAATGGCAATCATCATGAGAGAACTGGTGCTCGGCGGAGAAGGGCTGATCGGATCCGATCTGGTTGAGATGCTGGACGGGCGAGGGCACGAAGCAATCTCGCTGGATATCAAAAGCGGCTGCGACCTCCGTAACGCCGGGGCCGAACCGTTCGAGCAATGCGACCGAGTGTGGTTCCTGGCGTGGGATACGGGAGGCGCCAAGTACATAGGCGCTCCCGATAAACAACACCAGATGTTCAAGCATAATTGCGAACTGTCATCGCGGGTGTTCGACATACTATCGCGCACTAAGAAGCCATTCCTCTTCGTCACGTCGCAGCTTGCCGGCCAACCTAACGCATACGGCA